>NZ_JBFACN010000003.1:362991-509859 GCF_040640875.1 Streptomyces sp. NPDC021562 | reverse complement strand
GGCCCGGCGGGGCCGGGCCGGGGGTTACGGCTGGGGGTGGTGTGGGGGGATGGGGGGGAGGGTGCCGGTGTTTTCGTACTCCGCCAGCATGTCGATGCGGCGGGTGTGGCGCTCCTCCTCGGAGAACGGCGTGTTCAGGAACGTCTCGACGAACTTCGTCGCCTCGTCCTGCGTGTGCATGCGCGCGCCCACCGCGACGACGTTCGCGTTGTTGTGCTGCCGGCCGAGCGACGCGGTCTCCTCGCTCCAGGCGAGGGCCGCGCGAACGCCCTTGACCTTGTTCGCGGCGATCTGCTCCCCGTTGCCGGAGCCGCCGATCACGACGCCGAGGGACTCGGGGTCCGCCGCCGTCCGCTCGGCCGCGCGGAGGCAGAACGGCGGGTAGTCGTCCTGGGCGTCGTAGATGTGGGGGCCGCAGTCCACGGGGTCGTGGCCCGCCGCCTTCAGCCACTCGACGAGGTGGTTCTTGAGTTCGAAGCCCGCATGGTCGGAGCCGAGATACACGCGCATGGGACGAGTGTGACATGGCGCCGAACGCGGGGCAGTGCGGGGGCCGGGCCCCACGAGGAGCGGGGCCCGGGGTGCCTGCGCACCCCGGGCCCCGCCGCGTCGAAGGCGTGTCAGCGCTTGTCGGCCAGCTTCCATGCCGTGGGCAGCGCACCCATCGCCAGGGCCGCCTTGAGCGCGTCGCCGATCAGGAACGGGGTGAGGCCGGCCGCGATCGCCGCGGACGCGGAGATACCGGCGGCGTAGGCCAGGTACGGCACGCCGATCGCGTAGATGACCGCCTCGCCGAGCACCATCGTGCCCGCCATGCGCAGCACGCCGCGGTCGGCGCCGCGCCGGGCCAGGGCGCCGACGATCGCGGAGGCGAGGATCATGCCCAGGATGTAGCCGAAGGAGACGGAGAGGCCGGAGGTGCCGCCCGCGAACCACGGCACGCCCACCAGGCCGGCGGCCGCGTACAGCGCGAGGGAGGCCACCCCGCGGCGGGCGCCCAGGCCGGTGCCGACCAGCAGGGCGGCGAAGGTCTGGCCGGTCACCGGGACCGGGGAGCCCGGGACCGGCACGGCGAGCTGCGCGGCGAGGCCGGTGAGCGCGGCGCCGCCGACCACGAGGGCGGCGTCGCGCACCCGGGACGCGGGCAGGAGGTCGGCGAGGACGGTGCCGGTACGGGCGGACGCGGCGGCGGTGCTCATGGGGTCTCCGCGGGGGTGAGGTCGGCGAGGACGGGGCAGGTCAGGGACGGACACCGTGACGCTATCCCGGCCCCGTCCGGGCCGAACACGTCAGCGGTCGACAAAGGCCGGAAGTGACGCTTGGTGGGCTCCCCACAAAGGGTGTGGGTTACACCGGGTACGGGGTGACGCCGATCACTGAGGCAGAGATGTTTCAGTCACGTCAACGGCGTTGAACAGCCCTGTGGAGTTCCCCTAATCGAACCCCAGCGGTCTGGTGGGATTCCCGCTCTCTGCCCTACTCTTCGGGACATGGTCGCCCAGTCCCTGAACCTCACGTCGCGTCGCTACGTCGACCTGCGACGGCAAGGGGCTGCCACCTGTCGCCGTCCGGCCTGAGGCCGCGCCGCGGGAGACCGGTCCGGCGCGCCTCGCACCCCGAGACGTGTCGGCCCCGTTCCCGAGGACGGTTTCCCCATGCCCCGTACCGCTCTGCCCCCGCCTGCCTCCCCGCCCCGTGACCGCCGGCGCAGCAGCGCCAGTGTGGTGCTCAGGTCGGTCCTGGAGCACGGGCCGGTCGCCCGCTCCACCATCGCCCGGCTGACCGGGCTGTCCCCGGCCTCCGTCACCGACTACTGCGCCCGTTTCACCGAACTCGGCCTGATCCGGGAGACGGAGGCACCGCAGCGCGTCAGGGGGGTGGGCCGGCCGCACGTCCCGGTCGACCTGGACGACTCGCGGTTCGTGGTCGGCGGGGTGCACGTGGCCGTGCCGTACACCACGGTCGCGCTGCTCGACCTGCGCGGCCGGGTCGTCGTACGGCGGGAGTTGAAGCACGCGGGCCGCACCGAGCCGCGGGCCGTGCTGGCGCGGGCCGCCACCGGGCTGGCCGCGCTCCTCGACGAGGTGCCCGGCAGCAGGCCGCTGGGCGTCGGGGTCGCCGTCGGCGGCTGGGTGGACCGGGACTCCGGGACCGTGGTCGAGCACCCGCTGCTGGGCTGGCGGGAGGTACCGGTGCGCGAACTGCTCGGCGCGGGCACCGGGCTGCCGGTCCATGTGGACGGGCACGCGCGGGCGTTGGTCAACGGCGAGCGGCTGTTCGGGCGGGCCCGGGGCAGCCGGAGCGTGCTGCACCTGTTCGTCGGGAACGTGGTCGACGCGGCGTTCGCCACCGGCGACGAGGTGCACCACGGCCCGCGCTCGCAGGCGGGCACGATCGCCCACCTCCCGGTGCCGGGCGGCACCGAACCCTGCGCCTGCGGACGCACCGGCTGTCTCCAGGTGGAGCTGGGCGAGCGGACGCTGGTCCGGCGGGCGCGGGCCGCCGGGATCGTCGACGCCGGCAATCCGATGGACGTCCTGGCGGCGGCGCGGGCCGGCGACCCGGTGGCGGTACGGCTGCTGGTGGAGCGGGCGCGGCTGACCGGGCGGGCGGCGGCGCTGCTGCTCGACGTCCTCAACCCGGAGAGCGTGGTCGTCACCGAGGTGGGCGCGCTGTACCGGGAGGACTGTCTGGCCGCGCTGCGGGAGGCGGTCGGGCCGCGGCGGGCGCCCGTGGCGCCGACCAGTTTCGGGGCCGGGGTGCTGGCGGTCGCGGGCGGTTCGGTGGTCCTCGACGTGCTGTACCGGGACCCGTTGAACGCGTCACCAGAGCTTATTTAATTCAGAAACTCGGAATATTGACAGTCGTCGCGCACGGCAAGGAACATCTTTCTCATGACCTGTCGCACTCTTTGTTGCTGACGTCCTGGCGCGCCCAAGGCGCGCGTTTCTCCGCGTGACACCTCTGTTTCCGGCCCTTCGTCGCCGGTCATTCACGCTGCCTTTCTCCCCCGCTTTTCTCCCCGGAGTACTCCCATGCCTTCTGCGTCCCCGTCCGGCGTCGACCGCCGGGTCTTCCTCACCTCACTGCTCGGCGCCTCGGCGGCCGTGGCCGGGCTGAGCGGCTGCGCGGGCGGCAGTGCCGCCGCCGACACCAAGGGCGCCGCCACCGCTCCGCTGGCCGCCAAGGTGCCGGCCGGCACCAGTCTGAAGATCGCCTCCTACCTGGGCCAGCAGCAGCTGCAGTTGAAGCTGGCGAAGTTGCCGAAGCTGCCGTTCACGGTGTCGAGCTGGCTGAACATCGGGGCCGGTCCCGATGTCATCAACGCGTTTCGCGCGAAGTCGCTGGACCTCGCGAACAACGCCGGCATTCCGCCGATCCAGGCGCAGTTCCAGGGTTTCGCGGCGAAGATCGTGGCGATCGACATCACCCGCAAGCCGAACTACCTGTTCGCCACCAAGCCCGGCAGCGACATCCGCACGGTCGCCGATTTCAAGGGCAGGAAACTCGCGTTCTCGCAGGGGCAGGCCCAGGGCGTCGTCCTGCTGCGGGCGTTGAAGGAGGCCGGGCTCTCCTACGACGACGTGCGGCTGGTGCCGCTGACCAGCAACCAGTTCCTCACCGCCCTGCAGTCAGGTCAGGTGGACGTGGCGCCGCTGGCCAACACCCAGGTGCCCGCCTACCTCCAGCAGTACGGCTCGAAGGGCGCCCGCACGATCACCACGGACGTCGTCGACCTGCTGAACCTGCTCTGGGCACCGCAGGCGGTCCTCGACGACCCGGCGAAGGCCGCCGCGATCGCCGCGTACATCCCGCAGTGGGCCAAGGGCCTGGTCTGGCAGTGGGAGCACCCGGACGTCTGGAACGAGGAGTTCTACGTCAGGACCCAGAACCTGACGCTCGCCCAGGCCCGGGGCATCACCAAGCTCGCCAACAAGCCGCTGTTCCCGCCGAGCTGGGACGAGGCGATCAAGTGGGAGCAGGAGACCGCCGACCTGCTGGCCCAGGGCGGCTTCGTGAAGAAGACCGACGTCTCCTCGCTCTTCGACCACCGCTTCGAGGGCCTCGCCGCGCAGGCCGTACCGGAGGAGTACCGCAAATGACCGCCGTGACCACCGGCACCGTGCCGGTTCCCGTCGCCGAGGACGACGAGACCCACCGGGTCCGCCCGCGGCGCCGCCTGTCCCCCGGCAAACGGCTGCCCGCCGCCCGGCTGGCCGGGCCCCTGGTCCTGCTGGCCGCGTGGGCGATCGCCTCCGCCGCCGGCCGACTGGACACGAGCGCGATCCCGGCGCCCTGGACGGTCCTGGACACCGCCGTCCGCCTGTGGACCGGCGGGACGCTGCGCACCGACATCCTGACCTCGGTCGAGCGCGCCGGGTACGGCTTCGTGATCGGGCTGGCCGCCGGGGTGCTGCTGGCCCTGGTCTCCGGGCTCACCCGGACCGGCGAGGCGCTGATCGACGGGACCGTGCAGATCAACCGGGCGATCCCCACCCTCGGACTCATCCCGCTGTTCATCCTCTGGCTCGGCATCGGCGAGACCTTCAAGATCGCCATCATCGCGATCGTCGTCTACATCCCGGTCTACCTGAACACCCATGCCGCGCTCTCCGCCATCGACAGCCGCTACGTCGAACTCGCCGAGGTGCTGGGCCTGTCCAGGTTCCGGTTCGTGCGGCAGATCGTGATCCCCGGCGCGCTGCCCGGATTCTTCGTGGGACTCCGGCTCGGCGTCACCGGCTCCTGGCTGGGTCTGGTCGTCCTGGAGCAGATCAACGCCACCAGCGGCCTCGGCTACATGATGTTCCAGGCCCAGAACTACGGGCGCAGCGACATCATCCTCGTCGGTCTGCTGATCTACGGCGTCTTCGGCCTGGTCTCCGACACCGTGGTCCGGCTCGTCGAACGGAGGGTGCTGTCATGGCGCCGCACACTGAGCAGCTGACCCGCCCCGCGGTCCGGCTGCGGGGACTGAGCAGGTCGTTCGGCGACCGTACGGTCCTGGACGGCATCGATCTGGACGTGCCGGCCGGGCAGTTCACCGCGCTGCTGGGGCACAGCGGCTCCGGCAAGAGCACCCTGCTGCGGGCGGTCGCCGGACTCGACCACGGGGTCACCGGCGGCGGCCGGCTCACCGCCCCCGACCGGGTCTCGGTGGTCTTCCAGGACTCCCGGCTGCTGCCCTGGCGCCGGGTGCTGGACAACGTGGTCCTGGGTCTCGACGGCAGGGACGCGTACGACAAGGGGCGCGCCGCGCTGGCGGAGGTCGGCCTCGGCGGCCGGGAGCGGGCCTGGCCGGGCGAGCTGTCCGGCGGTGAGGCGCAGCGGGCCGCGCTCGCCCGCTCGCTGGTCCGCGAGCCGGAACTGCTCCTCGCCGACGAGCCGTTCGGGGCGCTGGACGCGCTCACCCGGATCAGGATGCACCACCTGCTGCGCGAGCTGTGGAAACGGCACCGCCCGTCGGTCCTGCTCGTCACCCACGACGTCGACGAGGCGATCGTCCTCGCCGACCGCGTCCTGGTCCTGGAGAAGGGCCGGATCGGCGTCGACCTGACCATCGATCACACCCGCCCGCGGGACGAGTACCGCACCCGCCTGCTCGCCGCCCTCGGTGTCACGGAGGACCCCGCATGACCCGCACGCTCCACCTCAACGCCTTCCTCATGAACACCGGTCACCACGAGGCCTCCTGGCGCCTGCCGGAGAGCGACCCGCACGCGCACGTCGACCTCGCGCACTACGTGCGGCTGGCCCGGACCGCCGAACGCGGCACCTTCGACTCGCTCTTCCTCGCCGACGGACCGCATCTGTGGGGCAGCGTCGCCCAGCGGCCGGCCGGGGCCCTGGAACCGCTGACCCTGCTCACCGCGCTGGCGACGGCCACCGAGCACATCGGCCTGATCGCCACCGCCTCCACCTCCTACAACTCCCCCTACAACCTGGCCCGCAGGTTCGCCTCCCTCGACATCATCAGCGGCGGCCGGGCGGGCTGGAACATCGTCACCACGGCGGGCGCCGAGGCGGCCCGCAACTTCGGGATCACCGAGGAGCCCGCGCACGCGCAGCGGTACGCGCGGGCCGCCGAGTTCCTCGACGTCGCGCTGAAGCTCTGGGACAGCTGGGAGGACGACGCGATCGTCGCCGACAAGGCCTCCGGGGTCTGGGGTGACGACGCGAAGATCCACCCGCCCCGGCACCGGGGGCCGTACTTCGGTGTCGAGGGCGCCCTGAACGTGCCGCGTTCCCCGCAGGGCTACCCGCTGCTCGTGCAGGCGGGGTCCAGCGAGGACGGCAAGGCGTTCGCGGCCCGGTACGCGGAGGCGGTGTTCACCGCGCAGCAGACCATCGAGGACGCGCGCGCCTTCTCCAGCGACCTGAAGGCCCGGACGGCCGCGGCCGGCCGCGACCCCGGCCACCTCAAGGTGCTGCCCGGCATCGTCCCGGTGATCGGCTCGACGGAGGCCGAGGCGCGGGAGCTAGAACAGCTCCTGGAGGACCACATCGTGCACCGGCACGGCGTGGCCAACCTGGAGCGGCTGCTGCACCTGCCCGCCGGAACCCTGGAACTGGACCGGGAGCTGCCCGCCGAACTGCCGCCCGAGGACGCCATCGAGGGAGCCAAGAGCCGGTACACCCTGGTGGTCGAGCTGGCCCGGCGCGAGCGGCTCACCGTGCGGCGGCTGATCGGCCGGCTCGGCGGCGGCCGCGGCCATCTGACCTTCGCCGGGACACCGGACCAGGTCGCCGACGCCATCGAGACCTGGTTCACCCAGGGGGCCGCCGACGGCTTCAACATCATGCCGCCGGTGCTGCCCTCCGGCCTGGAGACCTTCGTGGACCACGTCGTACCGGTCCTGCGCGCCCGCGGCCTGCTGCGCGAGGAGTACGGACCGCGCCGCACCCTGCGGGAGCGCTACGGCCTCCCGCGCCCCGCCAACCAGTACACCACCAGCCCCGCGCTCGTCTGAAAGGAACCGTCATGTCCCTGGAGATCACCAAGATCACCGCGAACATCGGCGCCCGGGTCTCCGGCGTCGACATCTCCCGGCCCCTCGACGCGAAGACCGCGGCGGCCGTCCGCGAGGCCCTCAGCACCCACAAGGCGCTCGTCTTCGACGACGTGAACCTCGACGACGACAGCCACCAGGCGTTCGTCCGCACCTTCGGCGAGGTCACCACCGCCCACCCGACGGTGTCCTCCGTCGACGGCGTCCCGAACGTGCTGCCGGTGGACAGCGAACGCGGCCGGGCCGCCAACCACTGGCACACCGACGTGACCTTCGTCCTCAACCCGCCCCAGGCCACCACCCTGCGGTCGATCAGGGTCCCGCCGTACGGCGGCGAGACCCTGATCGCCAGCTCGGCCGCCGCCTACCGGGACCTGCCCGAGCCGCTGCGCCGGCTGGCGGACGGCCTGTGGGCGGAGCACACGAACGACTACGACTACGCCGTCGCCGACGAGGAGATCGACGAGCGGCAGGCCGCCCAGCGCGCCCAGTTCACGTCGATCACCTACCGCACGGTCCACCCGGTGGTCCGCGTGCACCCGCTGACCGGGGAACGCGGCCTGTTCATCGGCGGGTTCGCGCAGCGCCTGGTCGGCCTCCCGCCGTCCGACTCCCGCCGGATCCTCGACCTGCTCCAGGCGTACGTCACCCGTCCGGAGAACATCCTGCGGCACCGCTGGTCGCCGAACCAGCTCGTCATCTTCGACAACCGGATCACCCAGCACTACGCCGTCGACAACTACGACGGCCTGCCGCGCCGGCTGCACCGGGTGACCCTCGCCGGGGACGTCCCGGTCGGCGTCGAGGGCAAGGAGAGCTACTCGATCCAGGGCGACGCCTCGCACTACACGCCCGTAGCGGCGTAAGCACGCTCGGTGACCGGCCGGTCCGGATGGTGGGCGGCCTCCCCCCGCGGCGGGGAGGCCGCCCAGACTGTGGGCGTTTTTGCCCATCTCACGCATTGGACGAGCCGCGCCCATGCCGCACCGCAGCACCCCGGTCACCGCACCGCCGCGCACCCGGAACGACGACGACGTCACGCTCTCCCACGGCCTCAGACGGCGCCACCTGTCGATGATCGCCCTGGGCGGTGTCATCGGGGCGGGCCTGTTCGTGGGTTCCGGGTCCGCCATCGCCGCCGCGGGCCCGTCGGTGGTCGTCGCCTACGCCGTCTCCGGGCTCCTCGTGATGCTGGTGATGCGGATGCTGGGCGAGATGTCGGCCGCGTACCCGTCGTCCGGGTCCTTCTCGGCGCACGCGGAGCGGGCGATCGGGCCGTGGGCCGGGTTCACGGCGGGCTGGTCGTTCTGGGTGCTGCTGTGCACGGCGGTGGGCCTGGAGGGCATCGGCGCCGCGAAGATCGTGACGGGCTGGCTGCCGGGCACCCCGGAGTGGGCCTGGGTGGCCCTGTTCATGGTGGTCTTCTGCGTGACGAACCTGGCCGCGGTGCGCAGCTTCGGCGAGTTCGAGTTCTGGTTCGCGGCCCTGAAGGTCGGCGCGATCGTCCTCTTCCTCGTCCTCGGGGTGCTGGCCGTGGCCGGCGCCCTGCCCGGCACGCACTCCCCCGGCGCCTCGAACCTCACCGACTTCCTCCCGCACGGCGGCGAGGGCCTGGTCGTCGGCCTGCTCGCCTCGGTCTTCGCGTACGGCGGCCTGGAGACGGTCACCATCGCGGCCGCCGAGTCCGAGGACCCGGTGCGGGGCGTGGCGAGCGCGGTCCGCACCGCCATGTGGCGCATCGGCCTCTTCTACGTCGGCTCGATGGCCGTCGTCGTCACCCTGGTCCCCTGGGACGCGAAGGAGGTCGTGGCGAAGGGCCCGTACGTCGCCGCCCTCGACCACCTGGGCATCCCGGGCGCCGGCCAGGTGATGAACGTGGTGGTGCTGGTCGCCCTGCTCTCCGCGATGAACGCCAACGTCTACGGCTCCTCGCGGATCGCCCACTCGCTGGTGCGGCGGGGCCAGGGCCCGCGGGCGCTGGCGCGGGTGTCGTCGGGCGTGCCGCGGGTCGCCGTGCTGACCTCCTGCGTCTTCGGGTTCGTCTGCGTGGTGCTCAGCTACTGGCGCCCCGACGACGTCTTCCCCTGGCTGCTGAACATGATCGGCGGGGTGATCCTGGTCGTCTGGGTCTTCATCGCCGTCTCCCAGCTGCTGCTGCGCCGCCGGCTGGCCCGTACGGCCCCGGAGAAGCTGGTCGTGCGCATGTGGGCGTTCCCGTACCTGACCTGGCTGGCCCTGGCGGGCATGGCGGCGGTCTTCGTCCTGATGGCCCGCGAGCCCGGCACCCGCGTGCAGCTGTACTACACGGGCGGCATGACGGCCGTGCTGGCGGCGGTGGGAGCGCTGCGGCAGCGCCGGCGCGCGGAGCGCTGAATCCCGCCACCACGAGGCCCCCGCGTGCGACACGTGGGGGCCTTCCTGTTGCCCGGAGCAGGCTTCTTGTTGCTAACGTGTAGTTGCAAGCTCTTTGCAATAAGAACCCCGGAGGGGATCCACGCCCATGCCCGTCTACACGCTGCCGGAACTGCCCTACGACTACTCCGCGCTGGCGCCCGTGATCAGCCCCGAGATCATCGAGCTCCACCACGACAAGCACCACGCGGCCTATGTGAAGGGCGCCAACGACACGCTGGAGCAGCTGGCCGAGGCACGGGACAAGGGAAGCTGGGGGGCTGTCAACGGCCTGGAGAAGAACCTGGCCTTCCACCTCTCCGGGCACATCCTGCACTCGATCTACTGGCGGAACATGACGGGTGACGGCGGCGGGGGCGAGCCGCTGGCCGCGGACGGCGTCGGGGAACTCGCCGACGCGATCACCGAGTCCTTCGGTTCCTTCGCCGCGTTCCGGGCGCAGCTGTCCAAGGCGGCGGCCACCACCCAGGGCTCCGGCTGGGGCGTCCTCGCGTACGAGCCGCTGAGCGGCCGGCTGATCGTCGAGCAGGTCTACGACCACCAGGGCAACGTCGGCCAGGGATCGGTGCCGATCCTGGTCTTCGACGCCTGGGAGCACGCCTTCTATCTCCAGTACCGGAACCAGAAGGTCGACTTCATCGAGGCCATGTGGGCCGTGGTCGACTGGCAGGACGTGGCCCGCCGGCACGCGGCGGCGCGGTCGCGGGCGGATGTGCTGCTGCTCGCTCCCTGAGCGGCCGGACGTCCTGCCTCGTGATCGTCTTCTCACCGTTCACCGGGGCGGGCGGCACAAAGGGGGGAGCCCCCGCGAGGACGTGACTCGCGGGGGCTCCCCTTCGTTCCGGGACGTCAGACCAGGTTGCTGAAGTCGGGGCCCTTGGTGCGGGTCCGCTTGATCTCGTAGAAGCCGGGGACGGAGGCGACCGCGACGGTGCCGTCCCACAGGCGGGCCGCCTCCTCGCCCTTGGGGGCGGGGGTGACGACCGGGCCGAAGAAGGCGATCTGCTCGCCGTCGGGGCCGGGGACCGCGATCACCGGGGTGCCGACGTCCTGGCCGACCTTGTCGATGCCCTCCTTGTGGGAGGCGCGCAGCTGCGCGTCGAACTCGAAGTCCTCCTGGTCGGCGTAGTCGATCAGGTCGGCGGGCAGGCCGACGTCCGCGAGGGCGCCCGCGATGGCCTCCAGCGTCGGGCCCTCGCCGTTGTTGTGGATGCGGGTGCCGAGCGCGGTGTAGAGCGGGCCGAGGACGTCGTCACCGTGCTTCTGCCAGGCGGCGGTGACCACCCGGATCGGCTTCCAGGCCTTGGTCTCCAGCAGCTCGCGGTACTCCTCCGGCAGCTCGTCCAGCTTGGGCTCGTTGAGGACCGCGAGGCTCATGATGTGCCAGCGGACCTCGATGTCGCGGACCTTCTCCACCTCCAGCACCCAGCGGGAGGTCATCCAGGCCCAGGGGCAGAGCGGGTCGAACCAGAAGTCGACGGGGGTCTTGCCTGAGCTGGTCACGGTCTCGGACATGGCTCTCCTCGGAATGCAGTCCTTTTCCATCGGCAACACCGGCACCGGCGACCCCATTCCCGGGTGCCCGCCGTCAGGTGCTCATGGCAGGATCGGTGCTGTTCCGGCGTGCCGACAACGCCGTGTACCGACGACGAGGGAGTGCCGCCCGTGCCCGGTGAGAATCTGTCCCGCGACGAGGCCCGGGAGCGGGCCGCCCTGCTGTCGGTCGACGGCTACGACGTGTCGCTGGACGTGCGGTCCGCCGTCGGCGGGGACCCGGGCGAGCCGCGGACCTTCCGCTCGGTCACCACGATCCGCTTCCGCTGCAACGAGCCGGGCGCGGCCAGCTTCGCCGACCTGATCGCGCCGAGCGTGACCGCCGTGACCCTGAACGGCAAGGACCTGGACCCGGGCGAGGTCTTCGACGGCACCCGGATCGCCCTGGAGGACCTGGCCGAGGAGAACGAGCTGGTGGTGGACGCGCAGTGCGCCTACTCGCGGACCGGCGAGGGCCTGCACCGCTTCGTCGACCCCGAGGACGGCGAGGTCTACCTCTACACGCAGTACGAGCCGGCCGACTCCCGCCGGGTCTTCGCCAACTTCGAGCAGCCGGACCTCAAGGCGCCGTTCCGCTTCGAGGTGCGGGCGCCCGAGGGGTGGCCGGTGTGGAGCAACGGCGCCGGTGAACTGGCCGACGGGGTCTGGCGGTTCGCGGAGACCAAGCCGATCTCGACGTACATCACGTGCGTGGTGGCGGGCCCGTACCACTACGTGACGGACGCGTACACGCGCACGCTGCCCGACGGCACCGTGCTCGACATCCCGCTGGGCGCCCTGTGCCGCAAGGGGCTCGCCCCCTACTTCGACACCGACGACGTCTTCCTGGTCACCAAGCAGGGCCTGGACTTCTTCCACGACCACTTCGACTTCCCGTACCCCTTCGGGAAGTACGACCAGGCGTTCGTGCCCGAGTACAACCTGGGCGCGATGGAGAACCCGGGTCTGGTGACCTTCCGGGAGGAGTACATCTTCCGGGGCAAGGTGACCCAGGCGTCGTACGAGGCCCGCGCCAACGTGATCCTGCACGAGATGGCGCACATGTGGTTCGGCGACCTGGTCACCATGGCGTGGTGGGACGACCTGTGGCTGAAGGAGTCCTTCGCGGACTTCATGGGCACCTTCGCGAACGTCGGCGCGACCCGCTTCACGAACGCCTGGACCACCTTCGCCAACCGCCGCAAGGCCTGGGCGTACCGCGCCGACCAGCTGCCCTCCACGCACCCGGTCACGGCCGACATCCGCGACCTCCAGGACGCCAAGCTCAACTTCGACGGCATCACGTACGCGAAGGGGGCGAGCGTGCTGAAGCAGCTCGTCGCGTACGCCGGCCAGGACGCGTTCCTGGAGGGCGCCCGCCGCTACTTCAAGCGCCACGCGTACGGCAACACCCGGCTCGGCGACCTGCTGGCGGTGCTGGAGGAGACCAGCGGCCGGGACATGACCGCCTGGGCGGCCAAGTGGCTGCAGACGGCGGGCGTGAACGCGCTGACCCCGCAGGTGCTGCTGGCCCCCGACGGGCGGATCGACGAGCTGGCGGTGGTGCAGGAGGCGGCGGAGTCGCACCCCGAGCTGCGTCCGCACCGGGTGGCGATCGGCCTGTACCGCGTGACGGACGGCTCCCTGGTGAGGTACGCGCGCGCCGAGGCGGACGTCGACGGCCCGCGCACGGTGATCGCCGAGCTGGCCGGGGCCGAGGCACCGGAGCTGGTCCTGGTCAACGACGACGACCTGACGTACTGCAAGATCCGCTTCGACGCCACCTCGCTGGCCACCCTCCGGGACCGGCTGGGCGCCCTGACCGACCCGCTGGCGCGGGCCCTGTGCTGGTCGGCGCTGTGGAACCTGACCCGGGACGGGCTGCTGCCCGCGCGGGACTTCGTCGACCTGGTGCTGCGGTTCGCGGGCCGCGAGTCGGACATCGGGGTGCTCCAGATGCTCCAGGCGTGGGCCGAGTCCGCGCTGGTGCACTACGTGGCGCCGCGGTGGCGGGAGGCGGCCGGGCGGCGGCTCGCCGAGGGCGCCCTGCGGGAGCTGCGGCAGGCGGCGCCGGGCAGCGAGCACCAGCTGGCCTGGGCGCGGTTCTTCGCGTCGACCGCGGCGGACCCGGCCGACCTGCGTCTGCTCCAGGAGCTGCTGGCCGGCACGTCGACGATCGAAGGTCTCGACGTCGACCAGGAGCTGCGCTGGGCGTTCCTCGAACCCCTCGCCGCGCACGGACTGGCCGACGAGTCGGTGCTGGCCGCGGAACTGGCCCGGGACGACACCGCGTCCGGCAAGCGCCACCAGGTGCGCTGCCTGGCCGCCCGCCCCTCGGCGGCCGTCAAGGCGCAGGCCTGGGCGCAGGTCGTGGAGTCGCAGGCGCTGTCCAACGCGCTGGTGGAGGCGACCATCACGGGCTTCGCCCAGCCGTCCCGGCGGGACCTGCTGGCGCCGTACGCCGAGAAGTACTTCGAGGCGATCGCGCGGGTCTGGGAGGACCGTTCGATCCAGATCGGCATGGACGTGGTGCGCGGCCTGTACCCCTCGCTCCAGGACCGCCCGGAGACGCTGGAGGCGACGGACGCCTGGCTCGCGGCGCACGCGGACGCGCCCCCGGCGCTGCGCCGGCTGGTCCTGGAGGCCCGGGACGACCTGGCGCGCGCACTGCGCGGACAGGAGTGCGACGCACGGGCCGCGGACGCCTTCGAGAGCTGACCCTTGGCCAAGGGTTGCCCGCCAGGTGACCGTTACGCAATTCAGTCAATCATGCCCGTAACCCCTGGTCCCCACCCATCCGGACCAGGGGCTTTCGCCGCCTCTTCGGCATCCGAACACCCGTCCTTTAGTCCCGTGTTGTCCGCATTCATCGACGAACGTGTAACACCGGTTAGGGACGGGTCCGGCCCCGGGAATCCCGAGGCCATGACGCACAACACCCCGCTCTCCCCCCGCCCCCTGCGCCACCTCTCCGACGTCCACCGCCGGGTGCTCACCACGGCCCAGCTCCGCTCCCACGGCGTCCCGGCCACCGAGATCGCCGAACAGTGCCGGCCCGGCGGCCCCTGGCAACAACTCCTGCCGGGCGTGGTCATGCTCCACCCCGGCCCCCCGACCAGCGAGGAACGCCTGCACGGGGCCCTGCTGTTCGCGGCGCGCGAGCCCGCCCCCGGCGTCCCCGCCCAGCCGACCCCCGACTCCCCCCACCGCCCCGTCTACGCGGACACGATGATCACCGGCCTGGCGGCGCTGACCCTGCACGGCTTCTCCGCCACCCCGCCCCTGCTCTCCCTGGACCACATCGACGTGCTGGTCCCGCGCATGCGCCGGCTGCGCTCCACCTCCTACGTCCGGGTGCTGCGGACGCCGGCCCTCCCGGCCCCCGAGCCGGTGACGGGGCTGCCGGTCGCCCCGGTCCCGCGCGCCCTCGCGGACGCGGTCGCGGACCTGACCGACGCCGACTCCGTACGCCGGCTGCTGACCGAGGCGGTACGCGGCCGGCACTGCGAACCGGCGGCGGTGGTACGGGAACTGACCCGGGCGAAGCTGCTCTCCCGGCCCCACGTGGCCGACGCGGTGGACTCGCTCGTCGCCGAGGGACGGGCCATCGCGGAGGACCGCCTCTACCGGATGGTCCAGGAGCACGGCCTCCCCGACCCGGTCTGGAACGTGGACCTGCGGCTGCCCGGCGGCCCGCACCTCGGCGGCCTCGACGCCTACTGGCCCGAGCAGGCGGTCGCCGTCGAACTGGACATGCGCGCCCCGCGCCAGGACGAGGACGCCCTGTGGTCCGAGTACGCCCGCAAGCGCGAGCACCTGGAGCGGCTCGGGATCACGGTGGTGCACGTGACCCCGCGCAAGCTCCGCGAGTCGGCGGAGCAGCAGGCGGCGGTGATCCGCACGGCCCTGATGGCGGCGAACGACCGCGATCCGGCGGCGTACGTGGTGGTGCTGCCACGGTAACCGGGAGGGACGGGGGGCAGGGCGCCGGAGAAGGCCGTCGGTTCGGAGGGGGACCGACGGCCTTCTGCGGCGCCCGGGGCACGTCAGGAGCGGGGCGCACCGGGCGGGTCACTCGGGACGGGTCACTCGGGGTGGGTCGGCCCCGGGCCGTGGGCGGCCAGGCGGGTGTCGATCTCGTGGACGCCGCCCGACCACCCGCGTTCCCCTGTCCCGTCGTTCGGCAGGCTCGCGTACATCTTCCGTAAGGACAGGGCAAGTTCACTCGTCACCGGGTCGTCGGGCAGGCTCCGCCACTCGGTGCGGGCGCGTTCCAGGCAGAGCCGGGTCCGTACCGCGTCGAACCGCGGCGGATCGGCGTGGAAGCGGGCCGCGCTCAGCCACAGGCGCGCGGCGAGGCAGCCGTCGCCGGTGAGGTGGGCGACATGGGCGCGTACCTCGATCCAGTGAGTCGCCTCGGCCGACTTGGCGCCGTGCACCCGGACGGCGTGGTTCTCCAGGCGCCGGATGGCGGTCTCCGCCTCGGCGAGCCTGCCCAGCCGGGCGTCGCGCCAGATCCCGTCGTGGACGTCGTCGCCCGGAGCCGTCGTCAGCACCGGGTGCCGCAGCAGCGGATGCGGGCCTGGCGTGCGCTGTCCCGGCAGGTCCGGCACGGAGGGGGCCCGCCGCGCGTCCCCGACCACGACCACGGCCACCCCGAGCATGATCATGCAGAGTCCGGGCCAGGCGGCCCCCGTCGGCAGCTGCCCCAGCCAGAACCAGGCGACCAGCGCCGCCACCGGCGCCTCCAGCAGGAGCAGCACGCTGACCGCGGTGGCCGGGGCCCGGCCGAGGGCGAAGTTCAGCGAGAACAGGCCGAGGAGCTGCGGCAGCAGGAGCAGGCCCAGCAGGGCGAACCAGGCGTGCGCGGTGAAGGCGACCGGCGCGGTCCCGGTGACCAGGCACAGCAGCAGCGTCTCGACGGTGCACACCGAGAAGCACAGCACCGAGTACATCGGCGTGCTGACGTCGGGCCGGGCCTCCTCGCTCAGGGCGGTGTAGCCGGCCAGCGCGACGGCGCCGACGAGGGCGAGCACGTCCCCGGTCACCGCTCGCGCGCCGGTGCCGAGGTCCGCGCCGCTCGCGATCACGGCGCCGGTCACCGACACCGCCAGCCCCGCCCACGCGGCCCGGGAAGGGCGCCGGCCCTGCGCGGTCGCGATGAGGGCCTGCCACACCGGCTGGGTGGCCACCAGCCCGGTCGCCATCGCCACGCTCGTCAGCTGGGCGCCGGTCATGAAGGTGGCGAAGTGGGCGGCCAGTGCCGTCCCCGCGGCCAGTGCGAACCGGACCGCCCGGCGCTGCTCCCTGCGGACCAGGGCGCGTTCCCCGCTGCACACCCGCCGCACCTCACGGCGCCGGGCCAGCAGGAAGGCGGGGCCCAGGGTGAACAGGCCGAGGGCGTTGCGGCCGAACGCCAGCGCGAGCGCGGGAGCCGCGGCGTAGGCGGTGAGGGGGGCGGTGGCGGAGAAGGCGAGGACGGTGATCAGGACGGCGGCACCGGAGGCCGCGTCCAGCTTCGTGCGCATGGTGATGGGAGAACCTCGGGTGGGGCGGCGGTGGCTGATGCGATGTCAGCACACCGGGACGGCACCCGTGGATCATTGCCGCATACACCCCGAAACCGGGTGCGGCGGTCTGTATCATGACCGGCGCCCGAGGGGGCGCGCAACGCGCTCCCGGGTCAGGCCCGCACCCCGCCGGGGCGGCGCCCCGTTCGCTGCACGGACCCGCGCCCGTCCGCCCGCGACCGGCTCGCCACCCGCCCGGTACGCCCGGTACTACTGCCCGGTGACGCCCGGGCGCAGTTCGTCGCGTACGTCGGCGGCGACGTGGGCGAGGAGGTCGGCGTAGGCGGCGATCATGCGGGTGCGACTGAAGCGCTCGCGGCTCGCGGCCAGTGCCGGTGCGAAGGTCTCCCGGTCGGCCACCGCCGCCGACCAGGCGAAGGCGATCGCGTCGGGGTCGAAGGGGGTCACGAAGCCGTGGCCCTCGACGATCGAGGCGCTGTCGCCGACGTCCGTGGTGACCGGTACGGCGCCGCACATCATGCCCTCGATGAGGCAGAGCGGCGCCGCCTCGCCGGAGACGGAGGTGAGGGCGACCACGTCGGAACCGGCGTAGACCGCCTCCATGTCGTGCCGCACGCCGAGCAGGTGGACGCGGTCGCCGAGGGCGGCCCGGTCGGCGCCGAAGGCGATCTCCATGTCGGCCCAGAGCGCGGGGTTGTCGTCGGTCATCCCGGCCCCGCACATCACGACGTGCCCGCCGCCCTCGCGGGCCAGCCACGCCCGCGCCGCCCGCAGGAACAGCGGGACGTTCTTCATACCGGCGTAGCGGGCGGCGAAGACGACCACGGGGGCGCCGGCGGGGATGCCGAGGGACTCGCGGAAGGCGAGCCGTACCGCCGCGTCCGGGCGGAAGCGGAGCAGGTCGACGCCGTTCGGGATGACGTGCAGCAGCTCACCGGGGATCCCGGCGGCCTCGTAGGCGTCCCGGGTGGACTCGGCGCAGCACACGCAGGCCACGACCTTGCCTTCGGCGATGGCCGTCCTGAGCTCGTCCAGCGCCGGGCCCTGGTTCTCCGGGTCGGACCGGTGCAGGCAGACCACGACAGGGCGCCGGGGCAGGCCGCCCTGGTTGAGGAGCGCCAACGGCTGCTCCTTCAACGACAGGATGACGTCCGCGCCGGCCATGGCCCGGGCGGTGTCGGCCAGCTCCGGCCCGCTGAAGGCGGACGCCGCGACCGCGCCGTCCACGAGGCCCGCGGTACGGCCCAGGGAGGTGACGTCGACGCCGCCGGCCGTGAGGGCGCGGTAGCAGGCGTCGTCCTCCATGCGTTGCGTGGTGGCTTCCCGGTGGACCTCACCGTGCAGACTCAGCACGCGGTGCCACTGCTGTCCGCCCTCGACCAGGCCCAGCAGCACATCACTGTGCACGATCCGGGCGCCCCCGGAGAAGAATCCCTCGTAGACCGAGAGCACGCGAAGTCCGAGCCGAGAGCCCACACGATCACCAGCCTTGCACCACATCGAGCCAATCCCCGGGAACCGCGGGTTAGCCGTTATGAGGCGGTACGGATGTTTCATCCGGATGAACGGAACGTCTCGCCCCGGAGTCGTCTGCGTTTACACGCCGAGTGCCGGAACCGCTACCGCGCACACCTCTCCGAAACCCCGGCAGGCACCCCTCTGACCTGCTGTTTCACCGTCCGTACGGAGACGGTGACAGGGGCGGCGGGGACCGGTCCGTGGGCAAAGAATCGGCAAGCGCGGCGCCGGAACGTACGACGGTGCCGCGGTCGTCACCCCTTCTTGAGGACCAGCTCGGTGTTGCGGTCGGCCGCGGCGCCGCCCAGGGCCTTGCTGGAGCCGGGGGCGTTGAAGGCCAGCTCGCGGTAGAGGGCGGCCAGGCCGGTCTGGGAGAGGTCGCCGAAGTCGGTGCGGTGCGGGGCCGCCGACTCGATCAGCGTGGTGAACAGCGAGACCGTGCCGTCCTTGTTGTCCACCAGCTCGACCACCCGGGCGAGCTGCGGGTGGTCCACGTGCGAGGCGGTGGTGACCTCCCAGAAGGAGTTGCCGTTCGACGCCTTGTGCGGGGTGATGAGGTTGCGGTGGATGTGGCCGTTGACCCAGGCCAGGACGTTGGCGTGGCGGTTGAGCAGGGTGACCAGCTCGGCGCCGGTGTGGCGGCGGTCGCCCGGGTGGGCCGGGTCGGGGCGGGTGTTGGTCATCGTCTGGCTGGTGTGGTGGCTGAAGACGACCGCGTAGGAGTCCTTGTTCTCCTTCAGGGTGCGCTCCAGCCAGTTCAGCTGGGTCGTCCCGATGGAGCCGTCGTAGTGGCCGCCGGCGTCCGTCGTGTCCAGGCTGATGCCGATCACGTCCTCGGAGATGCGGAAGGCGTAGTACTGGGTGCCCGCCGCGAGGTTCGCCGAGGAGTAGCCGTGCCCGACCGGGCCGACCCCCTGGTAGGCGGGGTCCAGATGGGCCTTGAGGTAGTCCGCGGACGTGTACGGGGCGCGCTTCTCGTCCGCCGTCACCGACCGCGCCGACCTGGCGTGGGCCTTCAGAAAGTCGCGGTAGCCGCTGCCCTTGGGGTCCTGTGCCGTGCGGATGGAGTCCTGGAGCTTCTTGGCCTCGGCGTCGGTCACCGTCATCAGCTTCCTGCCGCCGATGGCCGCCTCCGCGAGGTACGGGTCGGCGTGCGAGCCGAAGCAGCCGAGCGGCAGGGCGTCGTGGTTGCCGACGGTGGAGTACCAGGGCAGGTCGAGGCCGGGGCTCTTCACCTCGCGGATCGCGGCGGCGAGGAAGCCCGCGAGGTGCGGGAAGCCGGCCGCCTTGTCGGAGTCGCGGACGGTGGAGTCGGCCTGCCAGTACATCTTCAGACCGGAGTTCTGCACCCCCTCGTAGTGCCGGGGGTCCCCGCTGTTGGGGGTCATCCGGCCGCCGCTCATCACCTTCATGAACCACTCCAGTTCGGAGTGGGCGTTGTTGTCGGTGTTGTCGCCGGTCGTCATCACGAAGTGCAGCGGGGAGCCGGTGACCGGGGCGCCGCGCAGCGCGTTGACCCGCTCCACCAGCGAGATCGCGCCGGGCACGGTGAGCGCCTCGTGCGGGCGCCAGGCGTGCCGGTCGTGGGCGCGCAGGTACTCGAGGCGCAGCGGGTGCTGGACGTCCATCAGGTGCAGGTCGGTGAACTGCACGAACGCGGCCAGTGCGGTACGGCGGCCGGCCCGGCCGCTCCTGGCGGCGGCGAGGTCGGAGCGCACCACCCGCGACCAGCCGGCGCCGTCCCCGAGCCGCCGGTAGCCGGAGCTGGTGCGGGGCGCGGCGACGGAGGCGAGCGTGGTGCCCTTGGTGTACGGCGCGAGGGGCGCCGCGGCGGCCTTGCGGCCCTCGGCGACCGGCTGCTGCTCCTCGGTGACGGCGGGGCGGGCCGCGCTGTCGGTGGGGTGCAGGGCGAGGCCGACGCCCGCGGAGAGCGAGACGGCTCCGGCGGCGGCGAGGACGGTACGGCGGTTGATCTCCAGTGCCTCGCGGCCCGTGCGGGCCGCGGAGGTGGCGACAGAGCGTATGCGCGACATGGCGCGATCTCCCCGAGTACGAACGCGTCGGCAGTGGTCGCGGGTGATCGCTTCCGCGAACTTCCCGCTCAATGTGGATCGTTGGCACCGGGAATGACCTGCGCGTAAACACGGCGGCAACGCGCAGCGCCGATCACCGTACGTGGATCAGGGGAGGTGGGGACCGGTCATGGGCCGGATCGCGGGTGGCCGGGGTCCGGCTACTCGGTGTTCATCTGGCGGGGTAGGGGACGGGCCCCGGCGCTCACGACTGCTCTTCTGCGAACCGGCCCGCCGCCGGCCTCTCCCGCCACAGCCGCAGGGCCACGTCGACCAGCCGGACGTGCCTCAGGTCCGGTACGGCGTCCAGGTCGTGCCAGGCGGCCATGTCGGTGGAGCCGTTCACCTCGTGCGTGAGCTGGCCGCCGACGATCTCGCCGGTGTAGATGATCCGCACGCCGTGGTGGTCGGTGGCGCGGGACAGCGGGGTGCCGGAGACGATGCGCTGGCGGAGGGAGTCGATGCCGAGCAGGCCGGTCACCTCGATGCGGTAGCCGGTCTCCTCCAGGAGTTCCCGGCGGACGGTGTCGTAGGGGTCCTCGCCGTGGTCCATGCCGCCGCCGGGCAGCACCCATTCGGGGGTGCCGTCGGCGGCGGGCGACCGGGCGAGCAGGATCTGTCCGTCACGGACGCACACGGCGTAGGCCGCCACCCTCAACTTCTCGCGCACACCGGCACGGTAGGGCCCGCGTCCGGCGGTGGCCACCGGGTTTCCCCGTACGGCGGGATCCTCACCGGGGCCTGTCGCAGGACAGGGTGCGCGACGCGGGCAGGTCGCGCAGGATCCGGGCCCGCTCCGGTGCGATCTGCGCCTCCCCCACGGCGTACCGGTCGGGCGCCTGCTGTCCGGCGCTGATGCCGACGAGGAGGCGGACCCCCGGGCGGATCCGGGTGCCGGTGCCGGGCGCGAGCGGGAACTCCACCTCCCCGGCGGTCTTCGCCGGCTTGTACGCGCGGGTCACGCGCAGGGTGACGCGTTCCCCGCCGGAGTGCGGGATCCCGTGCACGGCGGTCACCGTGCCCTCGACGACCAGGCGGGCGCAGGCGAGGTAGCCGGCGCCGGTGGTGTGCTCCGGGCTGCCCGCAGGACCGGGCGCGGTGCCGGTCGCCTGGTCGCCGGCGGCGGCCCCGTTCGACGTCGCGCCCGAGCCGCCGTGCGCCGCGAGCCAGCCGATGCCGAACACGGCCGAGGCGAACGCGGCGGCGAGGGCACCGGCGAGACCGAGGGCGCGGACGCCGGGGTGCCGCAGCGGACGGCGGCGCCCGGCCGCCGGGCGTGCCCGCACCCGTACGGGTGGCGGCCCGGCGAGCGCGTCGCCCACGATCCCGAGCTGCGCGCGCAGCAGGGCCACATCGGCGGCGGCGGCCCGGTACTCGTCCAGGAACCCGGGATCGGCCCGCTGAGCCTCGCTGAGCGGCTCCCCCAGCAGAACGGCGGACAACGCATCCCCCTCCACCCCCGACTCTCCCCGCCCGAAGCCCAACCCCTGCTCACCCCGACCGCCGTCCCCGTCCCGGCCGCCCCCGCCGTCGCCCCCGGCCCGGTCGTCCCGGCCCCCGGCCCCGGCCCGGTCGCTCCGGTCGTCGCACCGGTTTCGGTAATCGCTGCCCTTGCACCGGGCTCGGTCGGCGTCTTCGTCCTGGTCCCCACTCGCGGCATATCGGTCCCCGTCGTGCCGATGGCGGTCGTCGCTGCCCTCGGTCCCGGTGCGGGCGTCGTCCCGGGGGCGGGTGTCCGGGCCGGTGGGCCGGGGGCGGTTGTGGTTCCGGTCGCCGGGGCGGGTCCGCGGGGGCGTGTCGTCGGGGACGTCGCCTCCGGGGTGGGCTCCGTGTCGTTCCGGGCCGTCGTGTTCGGCGGACATGGTCACACCACCTCGTCCTCGTGCAGGCGGGCGCGCAGGGCCCGTACCGCCGTGTGCAGGCGGCTCTTGACCGTGCCCTCGGGGATGCCGAGCTCCTCGGCTATCCCGCGCACCGGCAGGTCGGCGTAGAAACGCAGGACGAGGATCTGGCGCTGGGCGTCCGGCAGTTCGTCCAGACCACGGGCGACGGCGACGGACAGCACGCTGCTGTCCTCCCCCACGGCGGGGTCGGGCCGGCGCAGGGCGGCCAGCCGTTCGCCGAGGCGTTCCTGGCGGCGCTTGGCGCGGTGCCAGTCCATGGCGAGGTGGGAGGCGACCACGGCCGCCCACGCCGAGACGTCCCGCGGTGCCTCCTGACCGCTCGCGGCCCGCTCCAGCAACCGCAGCCGTACCTGCTGTACCCCGTCCGGCAGGTCCGCCTGCGGCACCCCGCCCAGCGCGAGCACCGCCCGCACCCGGCGTTCCTGGTCCGCGTCCAGGGGATCACCGTGCCCGCCCCCCTGGCCGCGCCGGGCCCTTCCGCGCAGCACAACCCACCCCCTCACCGCGTTTCCCCTACGACGCCACGGCCCCCGGAAACGTTCGGCCGGACCGCGGATTTCTTCTTCCGAGGCGTACGTCACACCCCCGCGCGGCGCAGCACAGCTTGCGGCACGTCGGCCACGCGAAGGTAATTTCTGCAGCTCAGCGTGGGTGCGAGCGAGAGTTCCACAGGCCGGGCGGTCCGCTTCGCGGGCATGGCGCGCAAAGAATTGGACAGGCTGACCCGGGTCGGCCGCATGATGGAAAGGCCGCAGACACACGTCAACGCAGTCAAGGGAGTCACCGTGAGGGTCGGAATCGTCGGAGCCACCGGTCAGGTCGGCACGGTCATGCGCAGGATCCTCACGGAGCGCGCCTTCCCGGTGACCGAGCTGCGCCTGTTCGCCTCGGCCCGCTCCGCCGGGACCGTGCTCGACGGTGTGACGGTGGAGGACGCGGCGACCGCCGACTACACCGGCCTCGACATCGTGCTGTTCTCCGCGGGCGGGGCCACCTCGAAGGCGCTGGCCGAAAAGGTCGCCTCGCAGGGCGCCGTCGTGATCGACAACTCCTCCGCCTGGCGCAAGGACCCCGACGTCCCGCTGGTCGTCTCCGAGGTCAACCCGCACGCGATCGCGGACCGCCCCAAGGGCATCATCGCCAACCCGAACTGCACCACGATGGCCGCGATGCCGGTCCTGAAGGTGCTGGACCGGGAGGCGGGCCTGGAGGCGCTGGTCGCCACCACCTACCAGGCGGTGTCCGGCTCCGGTCTCGCGGGCGTCGCCGAGCTGCACGGCCAGGTGCAGAAGGTGGCCGCCGACGCGGAGAAGCTGACGCACGACGGCGCGGCGGTCGACTTCCCCGAGCCGCAGGTCTACAAGCGTCCCATCGCCTTCAACGTGCTGCCCTTCGCCGGCAACCTCGTCGACGACGGTCTGAACGAGACCGACGAGGAGCAGAAGCTGCGCAACGAGTCCCGCAAGATCCTGGAGCTCCCGGAGCTGAAGGTCTCCGGCACCTGCGTGCGCGTCCCGGTCTTCTCCGGGCACTCCCTCCAGATCAACGCGCGGTTCGCCCGGCCGATCTCGCCCGAGCGGGCGACCGAGCTGCTGTCCGACGCGCCCGGGGTCGAGCTGTCCGACATCCCGACCCCGCTGCAGGCCGCCGGCCAGGACCCCTCGTACGTGGGCCGGATCCGCCGCGACGAGACCGTGGAGAACGGGCTCGCGCTGTTCGTCTCCAACGACAACCTCCGCAAGGGGGCCGCGCTGAACGCCGTGCAGATCGCGGAGCTGGTGGCGGCGGAGCTGTCCGGGCGGTGAGACCGCCCGAAAGGGTGCCGCGGCCGGCCGTCGTGCGACCGCGGCACCGTGCCCGGCGAGGCGCTGACGAGCAATCTCTCGGGTTTTCCCTCGACGCCCCGGGCACTGTCCCGTGGAAGGATGGCGCAACCCACACATAACGAGGAGATGACCGCGTGCCTGGCACAAACCTGACTCGCGAAGAGGCGCAGCAGCGGGCGAAGCTGCTCACCGTTGACTCGTACGAGATCGATCTCGACCTCTCCGGCGCGCAGGAGGGCGGAACCTACAGGTCCGTGACCACGGTGCGCTTCGACGTCGCCGAGAGCGGCGCCGCTTCCTTCATCGACCTGGTGGCCCCGGCGGTCCACGAGGTCACCCTCAACGGTGACGCGCTCGACCCCGCGGAGGTCTTCGCGGACTCCCGGATCGCCCTGCCGGGCCTGCTGGAGGGCCGCAACGTCCTGCGGGTGGTCGCGGACTGCGCGTACACCAACACGGGCGAGGGCCTGCACCGGTTCGTCGACCCGGTCGACGAGCAGGCGTACCTCTACACCCAGTTCGAGGTGCCGGACGCCCGCCGGGTCTTCGCCTCCTTCGAGCAGCCGGACCTCAAGGCCACCTTCCAGTTCACCGTGAAGGCGCCGGCCGGCTGGACCGTGATCTCCAACTCGCCGACGCCCGAGCCCAAGGACGACACCTGGGTCTTCGAGCCGACGCCGCGCATCTCGTCGTACATCACGGCGCTGATCGTCGGCCCGTACCACTCGGTGCACAGCGCCTACGAGAAGGACGGCCAGAGCGTGCCGCTGGGCATCTACTGCCGTCCGTCGCTGGCCGAGTTCCTCGACGCGGACGCGATCTTCGAGGTGACCCGGCAGGGCTTCGACTGGTTCCAGGAGAAGTTCGACTACGCGTACCCCTTCAAGAAGTACGACCAGCTGTTCGTACCGGAGTTCAACGCGGGCGCGATGGAGAACGCGGGCGCGGTGACCATCCGCGACCAGTACGTCTTCCGGTCCAAGGTGACCGACGCTGCGTACGAGACGCGTGCCGAGACCATCCTGCACGAGCTGGCCCACATGTGGTTCGGCGACCTGGTCACCATGGAGTGGTGGAACGACCTGTGGCTGAACGAGTCGTTCGCCACCTACACGTCCATCGCCTGCCAGGCGTACGCGCCCGAGTCGCGCTGGCCGCACTCGTGGACCACCTTCGCCAACTCCATGAAGACCTGGGCCTACCGGCAGGACCAGCTGCCCTCCACGCACCCGATCATGGCCGAGATCCGGGACCTCGACGACGTCCTGGTGAACTTCGACGGCATCACGTACGCCAAGGGCGCCTCCGTCCTCAAGCAGCTCGTCGCCTACGTCGGCATGGACGAGTTCTTCCAGGGCGTGCAGGCGTACTTCAAGCGGCACGCGTACGGCAACACGCGCCTGTCCGACCTGCTGGGCGCCCTGGAGGAGACCTCCGGGCGCGACCTGAGCACCTGGTCGCGGAAGTGGCTCCAGACGGCGGGGATCAACGTCCTGCGCCCGGAGGTCGAGACGGACGCCGACGGTGTCGTCACCTCGTTCGCCGTCCGCCAGGAGGCCCCGGCGCTGCCGGCCGGCGCCAAGGGCGAGCCGACGCTGCGTCCGCACCGGATCGCGATCGGCCTGTACGAACGCGACGAGGAGACCGGCAAGCTGGTCCGCGAGGACCGCGTCGAGCTGGACGTGGACGGCGAGCTGACCGCCGTACCGCAGCTGGTCGGCCGGCGCCGCCCCGCGGTGTTCCTGCTCAACGACGACGACCTGTCGTACGCCAAGGTCCGCCTCGACGAGGAGTCCCTGCGTTTCGTCACCGAGCACCTCGGCGACTTCGAGTCCTCGCTGCCCCGCGCGCTGTGCTGGGCGTCGGCCTGGGACATGACCCGGGACGCCGAACTGCCCGCCCGTGACTACCTGTCCCTGGTGCTGTCGGGCATCGGCAAGGAGTCCGACATCGGTGTCGTCCAGTCGCTGCACCGGCAGGTGAAGCTGGCCGTCGAGCTGTACGCCGACCCGACGGCCCGCGAGGCGCTGCTCACCCGCTGGACCGACGCCACGCTGGCCCACCTGCGGTCCGCCGCGCCGGGCAGCGACCACCAGCTGGCCTGGGCCCGCGCGTTCGCGGCCACCGCCCGGACGCCGGAGCAGGTGGACCTGCTGGACGCCCTGCTGGACGGTGCGACCACGATCGAGGGCCTGGCCGTCGACACGGAGCTGCGCTGGGCGTTCGTGGAGCGGCTGGCGGCCGTCGGCCGCTTCGACGAGGAGGACATCGCGGCCGAGTACGAGCGGGACCGGACCGCCGCCGGCGAGCGCCACGCGGCCACCGCCCGCGCCGCCCGGCCGACCGAGGAGGCGAAGGCCGAGGCGTGGGCGTCGGTCATCGACTCCGACAAGCTGCCGAACGCCGTCCAGGAGGCGGTGATCAACGGCTTCGTCCAGACCGACCAGCGTGAGCTGCTGGCCCCGTACACCGACAAGTACTTCGAGGTCCTGAAGTCGGTGTGGGACTCCCGCTCGCACGAGATCGCCCAGCAGATCGCGATCGGTCTCTACCCGGCCCTCCAGGTCTCCCAGGAGACCCTCGCCAAGACGGACGCCTGGCTGGCCTCGGCCCAGCCGAACGCGGCCCTGGCCCGGCTGGTCTCGGAGTCCCGCGCGGGCGTCGAGCGCGCCCTGAAGGCCCAGGCGGCGGACGCGGCCGCGCAGTAGGCGGCACGGCGGCGGGGCACCCGGCGGTGACACCACCGGGTGCCCCGCCTCACTCGTGAAGTACGCATCCCCCATGGTGGGTTGAGTATCCGTGCTCACGTCCGGGGCGGCCGCCCGTTGCGAGGATCGACGCAACGGCGCGGCAGCGAGCGCCGGATCCGTTCGGCCCGGACAGCCCGGGCCGGCCCGAGCCAGTCACGGAGAACTCGCCATGTCCCGTCGTATCGCCCTGTCCGTCGTCGCCGGTGCCGTCGTGCTCGCGGGAGCCGGGGCCTTCGCCCTCGCCTACGCCGGCGACCGGGACCCCGTGCCCGCCCTGGCGCACAGCGCCGTCCACTACACCGCTCCCAGCAGCGGCCGGGACGGCTCGCTCTCCTTCACCACCGAGGTCAGCGCGCCCTCCGGGGTCAGCAGCCTGAAGGTGCTGGCCTGGCCGGAGCGGTCCGGGTTCGCCAAGAAGCAGCTGACCGCCGAGGAGATGGCCGCGGTGGAGTCGGCGACCTGCACGCCGGCCGGCGGTCACACCGTCCGCTGCGTGTACCGGGCTCCGGTGTCCGCCGCCGACGCGTCCTCCGCGCACGGCGCCTGGCACATCGCGGTGCTCGCCACGGCGAAGGACGGCCACACCGCCTTCGACACCAAGGCCGCCGGCTTCACCCTCGCCTGAGCCGGGCGGAACCTGCTCAGCCCACGTGGGCGGCCAGTGCCCTCTCGATGTCCGCCTGCCCGGCGTGCTCGGCCGCCCAGGCCGCGTAGCCGTCGGGGCGCACCAGGAGGGCCGTCCGGCGGCCGCTCCTCCAGCGGGCGGCGGCCAGGCGGTCCGCGCGCGCCGGGGCCACGTCGTACGGACCCGGGGTGACCAGGACGAACCGGCCGCCGCGCAGGGCCTCGTACAGACGCCCGCCGCCGGCCAGCGCGAGGTCGGGGACCCGGGCGCCGGTGAGGGGGTGGGCGCCCCTCGGCGCCGGGTACCGGTAGCCGATGCCGGTGACCTGGCCGATCGCCCGGCGGCGGACCGGGCCGAGGCGGCTCAGGGCGGTCGCGAGCGCGGCGCGCACCGGCAGCTGCCAGCCCTTGGCCATCGCGAGCCGGACGATCGCGCCGCTGCTGCGCAGGACCGTCCTGCCGACGGGGTGGCGTTCGCTCTGGTAGGTGTCGAGCAGGCCGGGGGCCGCGTGGCCGTGCAGGACGGCGGCGAGCTTCCAGCTCAGGTTGGCCGCGTCCTGGAGGCCCGTGTTCATGCCCTGGCCGCCCGCCGGGGTGTGCACGTGCGCGGCGTCGCCCGCCAGGAAGACCCGGCCGACCCGGTACCGGGGGACCTGGCGCTCGTCGCTGTGGAAGCGGGACATCCAGCGGGGGTCGTGCATCCCGTAGTCCCGGCCCAGCGCCAGCCTGGTGATCTCCTTGATCTCGTCGAGGTCGACCGGCTCGTGGTCGGGGACGTCGCGGCCGCGGTGCCAGCAGATGACCCGGTGGTAGCCGTCGCCGAAGGGCGCGAGGAACGCGAACGCGTCGCCCACCGCGCCGGCCGTGAGCACCGTCTCGGGCCGCTCGGCGAGCAGCACGTCGGCGAGGACCACGGACCGGATCGCCGACCGCCCCGGGAACGGCATCCCGACCGCCTCCCGCACCGCGCTGCGCATCCCGTCGGCACCGACGACGTACGCGGCGCGCAGGCCCTCGGCGCCCTTGATGTGCACGGTGACCCCGTCGGCGTCCTGGGTCAGCCCGGTCACCTCGGACTCGTGGCGGAAGTCGACTCCCGCCGCCACCGCCCGGCGCTCCAGCGCCTTCTCGACCTCGTACTGCGGGAGGACGAGGACGTGGCCGAAGCGGGAGGGGAGGGTGCCGAGGTCGAGGGTGAGGCCGTCGAAGAGGTCGAGGCGGGTGAGGGGGCGGCCGACCGCCTCCAGTTCGTCGGCGAGTCCGCGGGCGTCGAGCTGCTCCAGGGCGCGGGCGTGCAGGGCGAAGGCGCGGGAGAGGTTGCTGATGCCGTGGGGGCGCTTTTCGAGGAGAGTGACCGGGACGCCGGCGGTGGCGAGGTCACCGGCCAGGAGGAGGCCGGTGGGGCCGGAGCCGACGACGATCACGCGGGCGGTGCCACTGGTGCCGTGCATGGGGGCCTCCTTGATGCCGACGCTTGTGGGCCTACGGACGTTGGGCCCACGGGCGTTTGCCTACGCATGTTGGCCAACGGATGTTGGCCTGTGAGTGTTGGTCAACGCTTGTTGGCAAGCCTAGGCCGAGCCGGAGAGCGTAGTCAACACTTGTTGGCCCACAGCTGTTGGCCTACGATCGTTGGCATGACCGGCACTCCCAGTAAAAGCACAGAACCCGCCAGCGGCCCGCCGACGCGTCGCTCCGACGCCAGCCGCTCCGCGATCCTGGCCGCCGCGCGCGAGCGCTTCGCCACCGACGGCTACGAGCGCGCCACCATCCGCGCCATCGCCAGGGACGCCCGCATCGACCCCTCCATGGTCATGCGCTACTTCGGCACCAAGGACGGCCTGTTCGCCGCGGCCGTCACGCTCGACCTGCGGATGCCGGACCTCTCCGGGGTGCCGCGCGACGAGGTCGGGCACGCGCTGGTGGGCCACTTCCTGACCCTCTGGGAGGCGAACGAGGAACTCACCGCGGTGTTGCGGGTCGGCGTCACCAACGAGGCGGGGGCCGAGCGGCTGCAGGGCATCTTCCGGGAGCAGGTGGTGCCGGTGGCCCAGCGGGTGTGCCCGGACCCGGAGCAGGTGCGGACCCGGGCGGGGCTGTGCGCCGCGCAGCTGCTGGGGCTCGCCCTCACCCGCTACGTGCTGCGGCTGCCCCCGGTCGTGGAACTCGACCGGTCGGAGATCCTGGCGTGGCTCGGGCCGACCGTGCAGCGCTATCTGACCGCGCCGAGCCCCTGAGGAACGCGCCGAGGGCGCCGGTCGGCCCCCGTACGCCCCGTTGCGGTCCGTACGGAGGGCGACCGGCGCCCTCGGTGAAGAAGCGGAGAAGTGGTGCGGCGGAGGTCAGCCCTTCGCCTTGGCCTTCGTCGAGCCGGGCTTGACGACCCGGACCGTGGACTTGTCCAGCACCATCACCAGGCCGGCGATGATCCCGAACAGCACGAGCGGGGTCAGGACGTAGAGGCCCAGCGTCTCGATGACGCTCAGGCCCTTGCCGGGGTCGTCGCCGTCGTCACGCGTGAGCGCGAGGGCAGGGGACGACATGAGCAGCATCATCAGCGTCGTACCGGCAGCCAGGGCGCCGGCGCGCAGGGCGTTCTTCTTGTCCACGGTCCCCAAGTTAGCTGGCCGCCTTCGGGGACGCGCGCCCGGGGTCCCCCTAGCCGGCTCCGGGCGCCGTGCCGACCGCCCAGGGACCCGCCGCCACCCGCCGCCACCCGTCGCCGCGCCCCCCGAAGCGGTCCCCCGGTCAAGCGCCGGAAGCGCCGGAAGCGTCGACGGCGCCGGAAGCGTCGACGGCGGCGTCGTCCTCCCGGAGCACCTCCAGCAGCGCCCGTACCCGCTCCGACCCCTGGAGCTCCTCCAGGGTCACCGGGCGGCCCTTCGGGTCGGCGATGGGCAGGCGCCAGTTCGGGTACTGGTCCCAGGTGCCGGGGAGGTTCTGCGGTCGCCGGTCACCGATGGCGTCCGGGAGCCAGACGCCGACCATGCGGGCCGGGGTCCGGAGCAGGAAGCGGTGGACGGCACGGATCTCGGCCTCCTCGTCACCGACGTCGGTCCCGGCGAGCAGGCCGAGGCTGATCAGCAGCGCCAGCCACTCCGCCGTGTCGGCCTTGGCGTCCGCCCGTTCCTGGGCCAGCGGACGGGTCGACAGGCCGAGCCGGTCGCGGAGTTCGACGTGTTCGCCGGTGAGGCGGGCGGCGGTGGGGGGCAGGTCGTGGGTGGTGGCGGTGGCGAGGCAGTCGGCGCGCCAGCGTTCCGGGGGCAGGGGGCGGCCGTCGCCGTCCCAGTCCCGTTCGAACCAGAGGACGGACGTGCCGAGCACCCCGTGTCGCTGGAGCGTCTCGCGGACGCCCGGTTCCACGGTCCCCAGGTCCTCGCCGATCACCACGGCACCCGCCCGGGTCGCCTCCAGGGCCAGCAGGGCGAGCATGGCCTCGGCGTCGTACCGGACGTAGGTGCCTTCGGTGGGCGGGCTGCCCGCCGGGACCCACCACAGCCGGAACAGGCCCATCACGTGGTCGATGCGCAGGGCGCCCGCGTACCGGAAGAGGGCGCGCAGGAGGTCCCGGTACGGTGCGTACCCGGAGGCGGCCAGCCGGTCGGGGCGCCAGGGCGGCAGACCCCAGTCCTGTCCGCGGGCGTTGAACGCGTCGGGCGGGGCGCCCACGGACATCCCGGCGGCGAAGAAGTCGCGCTGCGCCCAGGCGTCGGCGCCCTGCGGGTGCACGCCGACGGCGAGGTCGTGCACGATCCCGACGGGCATCCCGGCCTCGCGGGCGGCGCGCTGGGCGGCGGTGAGCTGGGTGTCGGTGAGCCAGGCCAGCCGGGAGTGGAGGGCGACGCGGTCGGCGAGCCGGTCGCGAGCGCTCGCGGTCTCGGCCGAGCGGGGGTCGCGCAGCGGTTCGGGCCAGCGGTGCCAGTCGGGGCCGTGCCGTTCGGCGAGCGCGTACCAGGTGGCGTGGTCCTCCAGGGCCTGGCCCTGTTCGGTGCGGAAGGCGTCGTAGGCGGCCTGCCGTGCGGGGCTGAGCGGTACGGCGGCCACCGCTTCCAGTGCCTCGCGCTTCAGTTCCCACACCGCGTCCCGGTCGATGAGGGCGCCCTGGTCGAGGACGGCGGAGCGCAGCTGCCGGGCGCGTTCCGCGAAGGCGTCCTGCCGGTCGTACTCGGGGACCGACTCCAGCCGCAGGTGGACCGGGTCGGGGAAGCGGCGGGAGGAGGGGCGGTAGGGGGAGGGGTCGGTGGGGGCGCCGGGTACGGCCGCGTGCAGCGGGTTGACCTGCACGAAACCGGCGCCGGCGGTGCGTGCGGCCCAGTCGGCCAGGTCGGCGAGGTCGCCGAGGTCGCCCATGCCCCAGGAGTGCCGGGAGAGCAGCGAGTAGAGCTGGACGAGGAGTCCGTACGAGCGGGCGGCGGGGGTGGGCAGCCGGTCGGGGGCGACGACGAGGTGGCAGCGGGCGGTGCGGCCGTCGGGCGCGGTGGCGGTCACCTCGTGCACCCCGGGCGGCAGGTCCCGGGTGTCGCCGCGCGGCTGCCCGTCCTCCGTGCGCACCTCGACACGGGTGCCGGCGGGCAGGCCGAGGTCGATCGCGCCGGTGCCGGCCCAGTGGACGGCGGTCGGCGGCAGCAGCCGTTCGGCGAGGTGGCGTTCGCGGTCGGCGAGGGCGGCGCGGACGGCTTGCGGGCCGCTCGCGTCGACGCCCAGGGCGCCGAGCACGGCGATCACGGCGGACGGAGAGGCGGGGACCGTACGGCCGGGGGACGGGCTGTAGGAGGTGGCGACACCGTGCAGCTCCGCCAGCCGGGACAGCTCCCCGTCGAGGGGAGTGCCGAGGGCTTCGCTCATCTACAACCCCGGCTCGCTGGTCAGGGGGGCGGCGTCCGCGAGCGGCGGTTCACTGGTGAGGGGCTCGGCGTCGGGCAGCGGCGGCTCGCTGGTCAGCGGCGCCTGGACCCGGGCGGCCTCGGCGCTGAACACGCACCAGCAGGGTTCCTCCACGGTCCCCACCGGGGGTTTGAACTGGGCCGGGATCGGATGATGAACCGTTGCGGCCACGGTGGCCTCCTTGTCCTCACGTCGGGTGGCGCGGCGTGCGCCGCGTCAGGGCAGGCCTACCCCGTCGCCGCGGAGCCACTCCCGATGCCCCTCCCCCGCCACGCGAACCGTCCGCGTCCAGGTGATCGATAAAGAGGGTGTGAGACTGTTCCGCCCCATGGGGGGCCACCGGGAGGACGCCGGTCCGGCGACCGGCGACGCGGCGCTGCTGCGGGCCGTCGCGGCCGGGGACGCCGCCGCGCTCGCCGACCTGTACGACCGGCACGCGGGCTGGCTGCACGCGCGGCTGGCCCGGCGCTGCGCCGACCCCGAAGTGGTGCGGGAGGTGCTCCAGGACACCTTCGTCACGGTGTGGCGGTCGGCCGCCGGGCACCGCGGGCAGGAGGCCGGCGGCTGGCTGTGGACGATCGCCGCCCGCCGGCTGGTGGACGCCCGGCGGGCGCAGGAACGGGCGGCGCGGGCGGCGGCGGCCGAGACCCTGCCCGCTCCCGCCCCGGCGCCCTCCGCGGAGGAGCGGGTCCTGGCCGCCCTCGAGTACGGAGACGTGGGCACCGCCCTGGACCGGATCTCCCCCGAACTCCGCGAGGTGCTGCGGGCGACGGTCGTGGACGGCCTGACCACCCGCGAGACGGCCCGCCTGCTCGGCATACCCGAGGGCACGGTCAAGTCCCGGGCGGCCCGCGCCCGGGCGGAACTGCGCACGGCCCTGGACCGGCTGAACCCCGCACCGGCCGGAGGCCCCGCATGAAGCACACCTGGCGCCCCTCACCCGGCACGAAGCACACCTGGCACGCCGAGCCGGACACGAAACGCACCTGGCACGCCGAGCCAGGCGGGAAACGCACCTGGCACACCTCGCCGGGCACGGAACGCACCTGGCGCACCCCGTCCCGCACGGAGCACACCTGGCACGCCTCGGCCGACCTGGCGGCCCGCTACGCCGACGGCACCCTCCCGGAGGCGGACGCCTGGTCCCTGGAGAAGCACCTGGAAGGGTGCGGCGCGTGCGCGGCACGGGTGTCCGCGGCGGTGCGCGGGACACCGGCGGGGGCGGTCCTGGCGGACGTACGGGACTCGATCCTCACGACAGCCGCCAGGCGCCCACCGGGGACGCGACCGGCCCCCGCCGGCCCACGGTGGACGACCCGTCTGCGCCCCGCCCTCTGGTCCCTCGGCCCCGCCCTGCGAGGCACCTGGCTCGTCGCCCTCCTCTCCGTGACGCTCGGCGCCCTCCTGCTGAGCAGGGCCGCGGACTACGGTGCGACCCGCACTCTCCTGCTCGCCCTCGCCCCGGTCGTCCCCGTGGCGGGCGTCGCCCTCTCCTACGGCCGTCACACCGACCCCCTGCACGAGATCGCCACGGCCACCCCGTCCGGCGGCCTGCGCCTCGCCCTCACCCGCACCGCCGCCGTCCTCGGCGTCAGCCTCCCCGTCCTGACACTCACCGGCGCCGCGCTGCCCGCATCGGGCGCCCCCGGCGCCGCCGCCTGGCTGCTGCCGGGCCTCACGCTGACCCTCGGCGCCCTGACGCTCGCGTCGTTCGTCGGCTGCCGTACCGCGACCGCGGTGACCGGCGGCGGCTGGCTGGCCGCCGTCCTCGTCCCGGCCGTCGCCGCCCACGGGGGGCCGTTCACCACCCGGCTGGCGGGACAGCTGTCCGCCCGCTTCGACGGCGACCGGACCGGCTGGGCCGCCGCCGCCGTCGTGTGCGCCGCGCTGCTGGCGGCGCGCCGCAGCGCCTACGACCACATGGAGAACCGTTGAGCATCCGAGTGACCGGACTGCGCGTCCGGCATCGCAGAACCGTCGCCCTGGACTCGGTCGACCTCGCCCTCGGCACCGGGGTGCACGGGCTGCTGGGCCCGAACGGCGCCGGGAAGACCTCGCTGATCAGGGTGCTGGCCACGGTCGCCCGCCCGGCCGCCGGGACGGTGGAGCTGCTGGGCCGCGACACCGCCGGGCACCGCGCCCTCGGTGAGGTCCGGGCCCGGCTGGGCTATCTGCCCCAGGATTTCGGCTACTACCCGGGCTTCACGGTGCGGGAGTTCGTGGCGTACGTGGCCTGGCTGAAGCAGATGCCCGCGGCGGGTACCGACGCCGCGGTGGACCGGGCGGTGGCCCGGGTCGGGCTCGCCGACCGGGCCGACGCGCGGATCCGGACGCTGTCCGGGGGCATGGTCCGCCGGGTCGGCATCGCGCAGGCGATCGTCAACGACCCGGAGGTCCTGCTGCTCGACGAGCCGACGGCCGGACTCGATCCCGAACAGCGGGTGGAGTTCCGGGAGTTGCTGCGGGCGCTGGGTGCCTCGGCGACCGTGGTCGTCTCGACGCACCTGGTGGAGGACGTGGCGGCGGCCTGCACGGAGGTCACACTGCTGGACGCGGGCCGGGTCGCCTACCGGGGCACGCCCGAGGCGCTGGCCGCGCTCGGCGAGGTGTCCGACGGACCCGGCGACCATCCGATCGAGCGCGGCTACACGGCCGCGCTGCGGGCCCACCGCACGTCGGGGGCGCCGCGATGAGCGTCGTGGCGGGGACGAGGGGCCCGCTGCTCGCCGAGGCCCGCCGGGGTTTCGCCCCCTGGGCCGGGCTCACCGTGCTGCTGACGCTGGGGGTGGTGCTCGCGGCGTCGGCCGACCGGTGGCAGGGCGGCTGGGCGGCGACCGTCGCGGAGGTGCACCGGGCCCTGCTGATCGTGGTTCCGGCGGCGGCCGCGGCGGGCTGCTGGCAGGGCGGCCGGGAGCGGCGGCGCGGCACGGAGGAGCTGTGGGGGACGGCCGTCCGTCCGCCGCTGGCGCGTCTGCTGCTGTCGGCGCTGCCGACGGCGCTGTGGGTGGCCGCCGGGTACGCGGCCGCGGCGGCCGCGGCGCTGCTCGCCACCTGGCCGTACGCCCAGGGGGACGGTCCGCGCCCGGCCCTGCTCTGCGCGGACGCGTTCGTGTCGGGGGCGGCGGCAATCGTCGGTCATGTGGTGGGGCGGCTGGTGCCCTCGCGGCTCGCGGCTCCGCTGCTCGCGATGGCCGGGTATGTGGGGCTGGGGATGACGGCGACCGCGCACGGAGGGTCCGGGCGGTATCTCAATCCCGCGTTGCAGGTGCTGGATTCCTGGGCCCCGGTGTGGTGGCAGCCGCCGGTGACGGCGCTGTGGGCCGGAGGTCTGGCGGGGACGGCCGTGACGGCGTACGCGGCCCGGCGCCGGTGGGCGGCCCTGCTGCCGCTGACCGCGGCGGCCGCCGCGGGCATGCTGCTGGCGGGGACCGGGGCGGGACTGTGGCACACCGACCCGACGGCCGCCCGGCAGGTGTGCGACACGTCCGTCACCCCGGCGGTGTGCGTGAACGCCCGGTTCGCCGACGCGCTGCCGGAGATCCGCGAGGCGCTGTCCGGCGTCACGGGAAAGCTGAAAGGGGTCCGGAACCTGCCGGTGCGCTGGGAGGACCGGGACGGCGGGCCGCGCGGGGACGAGGCGTCGCTGCCGTCGCTGACACCGCTCGGCCGGTCGTTCGTGCGGGGGCGGCTGACCGACCCGGCGAGGTTCGCGTGGGAGGCCGCCCGGGCGCTGCAACTGCGCGGCGACTGCCCCGACGCGGTCGGCGCGGCCGACGACGCCGTCGTGAACTACCTGGCGCCCTTGCCTGCCCGGCGGCAGCACTTCGACGGCCTGGACGCCGGGGCCGGCCCGGAGCGCCGCGCGGAACTCGCCGGGCGCCGCGCCGCCCGGGCCCGCCTGACGGCGATGGGCGAGGGGGAGCGGCGGGAGTGGCTCTCGGCGTACTTCGCGGCGCGGGCGGCCTGCGACCCGAAGGGGGTGCCGGCGCTGTGACCGCGAGCCCGCTGGTGCTGTACGCCCGCTCCCGCACGCTCCCCACCACTGTCGCCGCGCTCACCGGGACAGCGGCGTTCGCCGTCTGGGCGGCGGCCTCGCTGGACGGCTACCTGGACCCGGACCGCCGGGTGCCGGTCGTCGCGCTGGCCCCGCTGCTGGCGGCCGCGGTGATCGGGGTGAGCCTGCACTCGCCCTGCGAAGAGCTGGACCGGACGGCCGTACGGCCGTGGTGGCCGCGGCGGCTGGCGCAGCTGGCCGGGCTGACCGCGCTCGCATCCGTCCTGCTGCCCCTGGCGGTGCTGGGTCATCCGGAGGTGTTCGGGCCGCCGGCCGTGCTCCGCAACACCCTCGGCTCCACGGGGCTGGTCGCGGCGGCGGCCGTGCTGCTCGGCGCCCGGCTGAGCTGGCTGCCCGCCTTCGGTTACGTCACTGCGGTGTACCTGGGCTCGGCGGGGGCGCACGGAAGCGCGGTGCCGGTGTGGGCGTGGCCGGTGCAACCGGGGTCGCAACCGGGCGCCTGGGCGGCGGCGCTGGGCGCCTTCGCGGTGGGCGGCGCGCTCTACGTCGTGCGCGGCGCACGTGCCGAAGGGCCCCGTGGCTGAGGCCGCCGCCACGGGGGATGCGAAAGCCCGGATCGTCAGGCGGAGATGCCGTCGATCCGGGCCAGGGCGTCGTCCGCGCCGTACGGCTGCAAGTAGGGCAGCCAGCGCGGGTCCCTGTGGCCGGTGCCGATGATGCGCCAGGCCAGGCCGGTGGGTGGGGCCGGCTTGTGCCGCAGCCGCCAGCCGATCTCGACGAGATGGCGGTCGGCCTTGACGTGGTTGCAGCGGCGGCACGATGCCACCACGTTGTCCCAGACGTGCTGACCCCCGCGACTGCGCGGGATGACGTGGTCGACGCTGGTTGCGACGCCACCGCAGTACATGCACCGGCCCCCGTCGCGGGCGAAGAGCGCCCTTCGGGTGAGAGGAACGGGCCCCCGGTAGGGAACCCGTACGAATCGCTTGAGCCGGACCACGCTGGGTGCGGGGACTGTGACGGTCGCGCTGTGCATATAGGCGCCGGAGTCCTCCAAGGCGACTGCCTTGTTCTCCAGGACGAGGACGAGCGCGCGGCGGAGCGGTACGACGCCGAGCGGCTCGTACGACGCGTTGAGGACCAGGACATGCGGCACGGGTGCCTCCTTGGGCGTCGGCGGCGCGTGGCTCGCGCCGGGACGATCTGTGGCCAGTCTCCCCTCTGGGCTGGTGGCCGCGCCACCATGTCCGCGTAACGGGCTGGGAGTGTTTTCGACCACATCGCATTCATCCCCCGGTCGACGCCCTGTTCAAGCGGGAGTGAGCGCGGTCTCTCCTTCGCGTATCGGTCCGGGCTCCACACGATGCCCCGTTAGTGTGGTGTTCCTGCTCGTCCGGTGACCTTTTCGTGACCTTGAACCGCCGTACCTGACCGTGATCGCCGCGCCGGAGGGCAGCACCGCACCGCCTGGAGGTACCCGCCGTGTCCTTGCCCGCCGTCCTACTGGTCGCCGGTACGTCGCCGTCGCCGTCCCCCTCGGGATCGTCGACCCCGGTGGTGCCCACGCTCCAGGACGCCCAGGAGAGCGCCACCAACGCGGCCAGCTGGGTCGAGCAGAACTGGTCGACCTGGCTGGCGATCGGTCTGAAGGTGCTGCTGATCCTGGTGATCGCGGTGGTGCTCAGAAGGGTCGTGCTGCGGGCGATCACCAAGCTCATCGACCGGATGAACCGGACGGCCGAGTCCGCGGAGGGCACCACCCTCGGCGGGCTGCTGGTCAACGCCGAGCGGCGGCGGCAGCGGTCGCAGGCGATCGGGTCGGTGCTGCGGTCGGTGGCGAGCTTCGTGATCCTGGGCACCGCGGCGCTGACGGTGCTGTCCGCCTTCCAGATCAACCTCGCGCCGCTGCTGGCCTCGGCCGGTGTCGCCGGTGTCGCGATCGGTTTCGGCGCCCGCAACCTGGTCACGGACTTCCTGTCCGGCGTCTTCATGATCCTGGAGGACCAGTACGGCGTCGGGGACACGATCGACGCGGGGGTGGCCTCCGGCGAGGTGATCGAGGTGGGCCTGCGGGTGACCAAGCTGCGCGGCGACAACGGTGAGATCTGGTACGTCCGCAACGGCGAGGTCAAGCGCATCGGCAACCTCTCGCAGGGCTGGGCGACCGCCGGGGTCGACGTCACGCTGCGGCCCAGCGAGGACCTGGACCGGGTCCGGGCCACGCTCGGCGAGGTCGCCGAGAAGATGGCGAAGGAGGAGCCCTGGAACGAGCTGCTGTGGAGCCCGATCCAGATCCTCGGCCTGGACTCCGTGCTGATCGACTCGATGGTGGTGCGGCTCTCCGCCAAGACCATGCCGGGCAAGGCGCTGACCGTGGAGCGGGAGCTGCGCTGGCGGATCAAGCGGGCCTTCGACGCGGCGGACATCCGGATCGTCGGCGGCGCCCCGACCGCCCTCTCCGAGGACGAGGCCGCGGATCCGGTGGCGGCGGTGGCGGCCCCGGCCGCCTTCGCGGACGCGGACTCCCCGCAGGTGGCGGCGACGACGCCGATACCTCCCCAGCGCTCGACGGCCCCCGGGAAGTAACGGAGCGGATCCCCCGCGGCCCCGCGCCCGACGGCCCGTCCGGTCCCCCGGACGGGCCTTTCGCATGTGCGCGACCCTCCCGCCCCAGGTAACGACTGGATTGCCGCACCCATGGTCTCTTGACGGCCCCCGTCCGGCGCCCTACGTTTCCAGCCAACAGGAAACTTTCCTAACAGTGATCAAGGGCGGCCGCCCGGACGCGTCACCCGGCTGGACGATCACCCTGGTCACTGGGAAACTGAGCGGCTGGAAAGGCAGGTGTCGAACCACATGGCAGGAACCGCCGGCACGCCGGGCACCCCTCGCGTGCTGCGCGCCATGAACGACCGCGCCGCACTCGACCTGCTGCTGGAGCACGGCCCGCTGTCCCGCACCCGGATCGGCAAGCTCACCGGCCTCTCCAAGCCGACCGCCTCCCAGCTGCTGGCCCGCCTGGAGGCGGCCGGGCTGGTCCTGGCCACCGGCACCAGCGAGGGCCGCCCCGGCCCCAACGCCCAGCTGTACGCGGTGAACCCGGCCGCCGCCCACGCCGCGGGACTCGACGTCACCCCGGAGCGGATCCGGGCCGCCGTCGCCGACATCACCGGCCGCACCGTCGGCGAGTACGCGCTTCCCACCCCGGGGCGCCGCTCCGCCCAGTCCGTCGTACGGCAGGTCACCGACGCCCTCGACGGCGCGGTGAAGGCGGCCGGGCTGGCCCGGGACGACATCCGCCGGCTGGTCATCGGCACCCCGGGCGCCTTCGACCCGAACACCGGCCGGCTGCGCTACGCCTCGCACCTGCCCGGCTGGCACTCCCCCACGCTGCTCGACGAGCTCGCCGCCGCGCTCCCGATGCCGGTCGAGTACGAGAACGACGTCAACCTCGTCGCCATCGCCGAACAGCGGCTCGGCGCGGCCCGCGGCCACGGCGACTTCGTGCTGCTGTGGAACGAGGAGGGCCTCGGCGCCGCCCTGGTCCTCGGCGGCCGGCTGCACCGCGGCTGGACCGGCGGCGCCGGCGAGGTCGGCTTCCTGCCGGTGCCCGGCACCCCGCTGGTGCGCCAGGTCACCAAGGCCAACAGCGGCGGCTACCAGGCCCTCGCCGGATCCCAGGTGCTGCCCGGACTCGCCGCGGAACTCGGCATCGAGGACCTGCCCACCGGGTCGCGCGCCGAGGCCGGTGCCGCGCTCGTCGCCCGTGCCGCCGACCACAGCACCGGACCGCACCGCGAACTCCTGAAGACCTACGCGACCCGGCTCGCCACCGGTCTCGCCTCCCTCGTCTCCGTCCTCGACCCCGAACTCGTCGTCCTCAGCGGCACCGTGCTCACCGCCGGCGGCGAGGTGCTGCGCGCCCTCGTCCAGGCCGAGCTGGACGAGCTGGCGGCCGCCCGGCCGCGGCTCGTCGTCGGCGACGTCCGTGAACACCCCGTGCTGCGCGGCGCGCTGGAGAGCGCGCTCGCGACCACCCGCGACGAGGTCTTCGACACCTCTCGCTGACCGGCCCCCGGTTCCCCCGCTTCCTCGTCCCGCCGCCCGCCCCTGGGAGACCCCGTCATGCCCACACGCACACCCTCGCCCGCCCGAAAGACGGCTTTCGCCCTCACTGTCCTGACCAGTTCGCTGGCCCTGCTCACCACCGCCTGCACCGGGCAGTCCTCCTCCGGTGCCTCCGACGACGCCTCCGCGACCACCACGATCAACTTCTGGCACGCCTGGAGCGCACCGAACGAGGTGAAGGCGGTCGACGCGCTGATCGCCGGCTTCGAGAAGGCGCACCCCAACATCCACGTCAAGGTCGTCAGCAACATGACCGACGACAAGATCAACCAGGCGCTGCGCTCCGGCGGCGACCAGGCCCCGGACGTCATCTCGTCCTTCACGACCAACAACGTGGGCAAGTTCTGCTCCTCGGGCGCGCTGGTCGACCTCAACCCCTTCTTCAAGAAGTCGGGCATCGATCCGCGGACGACGTTCCCGAAGGCGATGAACGAGTACACCCAGTTCGAGGGCGACCGCTGTTCGGTGCCGCTGCTCGGGGACGCGTACGGCCTCTACTACAACAAGACGGCGTTCAAGGCGGCCGGCATCACCAGCCCGCCGAAGACCTGGTCCGAATTCCAGACCGACGCCAAGAAGCTGACGATCACCCAGGGCGACAGTTACAAGCAGCTCGGATTCATGCCGGACTACCACGGTTGGGAGACCACGACCGAGCACTACCTCGGGCAGTTCTCGCCGACGTACTTCGACAGCAAGGGCACGTCGCAGGTGGCGAAGGACCCGGCCTTCGAGAAGGCGTTCACGCTCCAGAAGCAGCTGGTCGACCAACTCGGCGGCTACCAGAAGCTGGAGCGGTTCCGGGCCACCCTGGGCGACGAGTGGGGCCCCAAGCACCCCTTCCAGACCGGCCAGGTCGCCATGCAGCTCGACGGTGAGTGGCGGCTCGGCATGGCGCTGGACGCCAAGCCGAAGTTCGACATAGGGGTCGCCCCGCTGCCGGTCCCGGACGACCAGGCGGCCCAGTACGGCAAGGGCTACATCACCGGCACCATCGCCGGCATCGCCGCCACCAGCAAGAAGCAGAACGCGGCCTGGGAGTTCGTGAAGTACATCAGCACCGACACGGACGCGGTGGTGAACTTCTCCAACGCCATCCACAACGTGCCCTCCACGCTGGCCGCCCTCAAGTCGCCGAAGCTGACGTACGACCCGCGGTTCAAGACGTTCCTGGACATCGCCGCGAACCCGGACTCCACCACGGCGCCCGCCTCCGTCAACGGCGGCGTCTACCTGACGACCCTCCAGCAGCTCGGCTACGACTACGAGAGCGGCAAGGTCACCGACCTGAAGGCGGGCCTGAAGCAGGCCGCCGCGCAGATCGACACGGACATCGCGCAGGCGAAGTAGCGATGAGCACCCTCACGTTGGCGTCGAAGCGCAGGAGGCACGCCCTGCGCACGGCCGCTTTCATGTCGCCCTGGCTGATCGGCTTCGCGGTCTTCTTCGCGTATCCGCTGATCTCGACGGTCTACTTCTCGTTCATGCACTACGACGGTTTCAGACCGCCGACGTGGAGCGGGACGAAGAACTGGACCTACGTCTTCGAGCACTATCCCTACTTCTGGCCCGCGATGCGCAACACCCTGTGGCTCGTGGTCGTGATGGTCTCGCTGCGGGTCGTCTTCGGCCTCGGCATCGGCATGCTCATCACGAGGATCAAGACAGGTACGGGAGTCTTCCGCACCCTCTTCTACCTGCCCTACCTGGCGCCGCCGGTGGCCGCCACCATGGCCTTCGCGTTCCTCCTCAACCCCGGCACCGGGCCGGTCAACTCGATCCTGGAGAAGGTCGGCGTCCCGGCGCCGGGCTGGTTCAACGACCCCACCTGGTCGAAGCCGGCGCTGACCCTGCTGGCGCTGTGGGGCATCGGCGACCTGATGGTCATCTTCATGGCCGCGCTGCTCGACGTACCCGCCGAGCAGTACGAGGCGGCGGAACTGGACGGCGCGTCGGCCTGGCAGCGGTTCCGGTTCGTCACGCTCCCGAACATCTCGCCGATCGTGATGTTCGCGGTCGTCACGGGTGTCATCCAGACGATGCAGTACTACACGCAGCCGCTGATCGCCGGGAAGGTCGCCTCCGGCGTCATCCAGGGCGCGGGCACGCAGTTCGAGCCCGGGTATCCGGAGAAGTCGACGCTCACCCTTCCCCAGCTCGTCTACAACCTCGGTTTCCAGCGCTTCGACTACGGCTCCGCGTGCGTCGTCGCCCTCGTCCTCTTCGCCCTGTCCATGGCGTTCACCGCACTGCTGATGCGGCGCCGGGGCGGTCTCATCCAGGCAGGTGACTGACGATGACCCAAGTGCTGGAACGCCCCGCGGACCTGTCCCGCGAGCCGGTCTCCGCGGCCGCGCGCACCGCCCGCCGCAAGGCCCTGCTGAACTGGGTGGCGGTGCACTCGCTCGGCGTGGCCGCCGCCCTGTTCTTCACGCTCCCCTTCGTGTTCGTGTTCCTGACCTCGCTGATGAGCGACAGCCAGGCACTCAGCCGGGACCTGATCCCGCACACCTGGGAGTGGGGCAACTACCGGAAGGTCTTCGCCACCCCGGGCTTTGCGACCTGGTGGAAGAACACCCTGATCTACGCCGGCCTCGGCACCGTCCTGACCGTGGTCTCCTCGCTCCCCGTGGCGTACGCGCTCGCCAAGTTCCGGTTCCGGGGCCGCAACCTCTCCCTGATGCTGGTGATCTCGATGATGATGCTGCCGCCGCAGGTGGTCATCATCCCGATGTACCTCTTCTGGGCGAAGCAGCTGGACCTGTCCGGCACCCTGTGGCCGCTGATCGTGCCGATGGCCTTCGGTGACGCGTTCTCCATCTTCCTGCTGCGCCAGTTCCTGACGACGATCCCGAACGAGTACCTGGACGCGGCCAAGGTGGACGGCTGCGGGGATCTCAGGACCCTGCTCAGGGTGGTGGTCCCGATGGCGAGACCGGGCATCGCCGCCGTGGCGTTGTTCCAGTTCTTCTACGCCTGGAACGACTACTTCGGCCCCCAGATCTACGCCTCGGAGAACCCGGGCGCCTGGACCCTCTCCTACGGCCTGGAGTCGTTCAAGGGCATGCACCACACCGACTGGAACCTCACCATGGCCGCGACCGTACTGGTCATGGCTCCCGTGATCCTCGTGTTCTTCTTCGCCCAGAAGGCGTTCGTCGAGGGCGTCACGCTCACCGGAGTGAAGGGTTGACCAAGCATGCGGCATCTCCCCGGGGGACAACCCCCGGACCCCCGGCCGATCGATGCGATCGCCGGCACTCGGAAGCGGAGGATTCCCCGGTGAAACTCACTGTGGTCGGCGGAGGCTCGACCTACACCCCCGAACTCGTCGACGGCTTCGCACGCCTGCGGGACACCCTGCCGATCGAGGAACTGGTCCTGGTGGACCCGGCCGCCGAACGCCTGGAACTGGTGGGCGGACTGGCCCGGCGCATCTTCGCCAAGCAGGGACACGGCGGCCGCGTCGTCACCACCCCGGACCTGGACGCGGGCGTCGACGGCGCCGACGCGGTGCTGCTCCAGCTGCGCGTCGGCGGGCAGGCGGCCCGGCAGCAGGACGAGACCTGGCCGCTGGAGTGCGGCTGCATCGGCCAGGAGACCACCGGCGCCGGCGGCCTGGCCAAGGCCCTGCGCACGGTCCCGGTCGTCCTGGACATCGCCGAGCGCGTCCGCCGTGCCAACCCGAACGCCTGGATCATCGACTTCACCAACCCGGTGGGGATCGTGACCCGCGCCCTGCTCCAGGCCGGGCACCGGGCGGTCGGGCTGTGCAACGTGGCGATCGGCTTCCAGCGGAAGTTCGCACAGCTGCTCGGGGTCACGCCGTCCGAGATCCACCTCGACCACCTCGGTCTCAACCACCTCACCTGGGAGACGGCGGTCCGCCTCGGCGGCCCCGAGGGCGAGAACGTCCTGCCCAAGCTGCTCGCGGAACACGGCGAGACCATCGCCGCGGACCTGCGACTGCCGCCGGGCCTGCTCGACCGCCTGGGCGGCGTCATCCCCTCGTACTACCTGCGCTACTACTACGCGCACGACGAGGTGGTGCGGGAACTGCGCACCAAGCCGTCCCGGGCCTCCGAAGTCGCCGCGATGGAGCAGCGGTTGCTGGAGATGTACGGCGACCCGGCCCTGGACGAGAAGCCGGAGCTGCTCGCCAAGCGGGGCGGCGCCTACTACTCGGAGGCGGCGGTCGACCTGGCCGCGGCCCTGCTCGGCAGCGCCGGGAACCCCTACCAGGTGGTGAACACCTACAACGGCGGCACGCTGCCCTTCCTGCCCGACGACGCGGTGATCGAGGTGCAGGCGGCGGTCGGCCCGTCCGGCCCGAGGCCGCTGCCGGTCCCGGACGTCGACCCGCTGTTCGCCGGGCTCGTGGCGAACGTGACGGCCTACGAGGAGCTCGCCCTGGAGGCGGCCCTGCGCGGCGGCCGGGACCGTGTCCTGCGGGCCCTGCTCGCCCACCCCCTGGTCGGCCAGTACGAGTACGCCGACGCCCTGACCGACCGACTGATCGCGCACAACCGGGAGCACCTCGCGTGGGCCTGACCGCAAGTGTCCTCGCCATCGACGCGGGCAACAGCAAGACCGACGTCGCCGTGGTGGCGGCGGACGGCGAGGTCCTCGCCACGGCCCGCGCCGGGGGCTTCCGGCCGCCGGTGGTGGGCGTGAAGCAGGCCGTGGACGAGGTGGCCGCTGCGGTCGCCGAGGCGTACGCGGCCGCCGGGGTCAGCTCGGCCGCGCATGTCTCCGCCTGCCTCGCCAACGCCGATCTGCCGGTGGAGGAGGAACAGCTGGCCGCGGCGCTGGCCGCCCGTGGCTGGGGCGGCTCGGTGACCGTCCGCAACGACACCTTCGCGATCCTGCGGGCCGGCGTCGCCGAGCCCCGTGGCGTCGCCGTGGTGTGCGGGGCGGGCATCAACTGCGTCGGCATGCGCCCCGACGGCCGCACCGCCCGCTTCCCGGCGATCGGGCGGATCTCCGGTGACTGGGGCGGCGGCTGGGGCCTGGCCGAGGAGGCGCTGTGGCACGCGGCGCGGGCGGAGGACGGCCGGGGCGAGCCGACGGACCTGGCCCGCACCCTGCCCGCGCACTTCGGTCTGCCGTCCATGTACGCCCTGATCGAGGCCCTGCACCTGGAGCACGTCGCGTACGGCCGCCGCCACGAACTGACACCGGTGCTGTTCGCGACGGCGGCCGAGGGCGACCCGGTGGCCCGGGCGGTCGTGGACCGGCTGGCGCAGGAGGTGGTGGCGATGGCGGTGGTCGCGCTGACGCGCCTCGAACTGCTGGACGAGGAGACACCGGTGCTGCTGGGCGGCGGGGTCCTGACGGGCGGGCATCCGCAACTCGACGACGGGGTACGGGAACTGCTGTCCGCGCGCGCCCCGAAGGCGGTCCCGAGCGTGGTGACGGCCCGCCCGGTCCTGGGCGCTGCCCTCCTGGGCCTGGACGCGGTGGGCGCGGGCGCGGCCGTGCAGGAGAGGGTGCGCGCCCATTTCGAGGGGTGACCCGGAACTGACGTGACTGCAGCGCCCCTTCAGGGGCGCTGGGGGTACCCCCGGCCGAAGGCTGGGGGAGGAACTGCGCGACCGGCCCCCACCGGCCCGCGCCCCCCGAACGCACCGTCACCACCCCTCCGGAACCGAACCGATCCCCCCGGCGTATTCATGGGCAGGGGTTCCGCTGCGATCCGATCAAGATCCCGTGAACGCCGGTGCCGAAGGGCAGTCCGGGCGGCGATACTGGGCGGCGACCGGATGACCATGGGGGAGGTCGAGTGACACACCCGCCGACAAGCAGTACGGCGCCGCCAGGAGCGGGCCCCGCCCTGCCCGCTCCGGCCCCCCGGCCCGCCCCGCGCCGCTCCGCGTTCGTGGAGGGCGCCGACCGGCTGCGCGCGGCCGCCGTCACGGAACCCGGCCGGCTCCGCGTCATCGGCGCCGTACTCGCCGCGCTGATCGTCGCGTTCGGCGCCGTCACCGCCTGGCAGACGAGCGACCGCGCGGCCGCCGCCGACGACGTGCTGCACCGCAGCCAGCCGCTCAGTTCGAGCGCCGCCGACATATACCGGTCGCTGGCGGACGCCAACACCGCGGCGTCCAGCGGGTTCCTGGCCGGCGGCCAGGAGACGGCGGCCTCCCGCCGGACGTACGAGCAGGACATCCGCAACGCCGCGGCCGGTCTGGTCACCGCCGCCGCCAACTCCGAGCCCGGCTCCCCCGCCGAGGCGGCCGTCGCGAAGCTGAACACGCTGCTGCCGGAGTACAAGGGGCTGGTGGAGCGGGCCAGGGTCTACAACCGGCAGGGCTACCCGGTCGGCGGCGCCTACCTGCGCTACGCGAACGAGAAGATGCAGCAGGAGATGCTCCCGGCGGCGGAGGACCTCTACACGAAGGAGAACGCACGCCTCGCCTCGGACTACGCGGACGCGACGCCGTACCCCTGGGCGGCGATCGCCCTCGGTCTGCTGGCGCTCGCCGCGCTCGGCTGGGCCCAGCTGCGGCACTACCGGCGTACCAACCGGGTGCTCAACCACGGCCTGGTCGCGGCCTCCGCGGCGACCGTCGGCACGCTGCTGTGGCTGGTCGTCGGGCACAGCATCGCCCGCGCCGGCCTGGACGACTCCTACGACCACGGTGTGCGCTCGCTGAACGTGCTGCACGACGCCCGCATCGCCTCCCTGAAGGCGCGGGGGAACGAGAACCTGAGCCTGGTGTCGCGCGGCGCCGAGACAGTCCAGGTCGGCGGCCAGACGTACGACGCGTACTACTACGCCTTCGACAAGGACATGGACACCCTCGGCAAGGGCCTCACCCGGGCCGCGGCGCTCGCCGACGACTCGGCCGGCAGCAGGCCCGTGGTGTCGGCCGAGGCGAACATGAAGGTGTGGAAGGAGCGGCACGCGGCCGCCCGCCAGGAGGACGAGAGCGGCGACTACGCGGCCGCGCTGGCCAGGGTGATCGGTCCGAAGGACGCGACCGGCGAGTGCTTCGACAGTGTCGACGCCAACCTGAAGACCGCGCTGGACCACGAGCAGCGCGAGTTCCAGCAGCAGGCCACCGACGGGCGGGACGCGATGACCGGCCTGCCGATCGGTGCCGCCGTGCTGGGGGTCGCGGCCGCGGCGGGCGCGCTGTCCGGCATCGGGCGCAGGCTTTCGGAGTACCGGTGAGAGGGGGCGTGGCGATGTTCGTGCGGAGGGTGCGCATCTCCCTGCGCGGCTGGGGCGGGGTGGGCGCGATGGCGCTCGCCTGTGTCCTGGCGCTGGCGTTCGTGCTGCTGCTGCCGCTCACCCAGTCCCACGGCGAGGGCGGCGACGTCGGTTCCGGGGGCCAGAGGCTGGCCACCGGCCGCCAGGCACGGGCCGACAGCTGTGTGGACGCGCAGGCGCAGAACCAGACCTGGGCGCCGTCGGGCGCGGACGGCCCGACGATCGACGCCATCAAGGCCCGCACGGGCGCCGCCCGGAAGCTGGTCGTGGGCGTCGACCAGAACAGCTACCGGTGGGGCTACCGCAATCCGAACAACGCGGGCGGTGACCTGGAGGGTTTCGACATCGACCTGGTGCACCGGATCGCCCAGGACATCCTCGGTGACGCGAACGACGTGACGTTCAAGGCGATCCCTACCAGTCAGCGGATACCGGCACTTCAGCAGGGCCGGGTCGACATGGTGGTGCGCACGATGACCATCACCTGCGCGCGGCTGGACGACGTCGCGTTCTCCGCGCCGTACTTCAGGACCGGCCAGCAGGTGCTGGCCCCCAAGTCCTCGCCGGTCACCGGGTACAACGCGACGCTGGCGGGCAAGCGGGTGTGCGCGGCGGCCAGTTCGACCGCCCTCGACGACGTGACCGCCGACCGCAGGTCCGGCCGGGTGCCCTCCTCCGTCGCCGTCACCGTCGTGCCCAACCAGCTGGACTGCCTGGTGCGGTTGCAGCTCGGCGAGGTCGACGCGGTGATCACCGACGGCGCGCTCGCCGCCAGCCAGGCCGCGCAGGACCCGACGGTCGAGCTGAAGGGCGCGGCGTTCACCACCGAGTACTACGGCGTGGCGATGAACCGGAAGGCGACCGATCTGGTACGCCGGGTCAACCAGATCCTGGTGGAGTACCGGACCGACGGCTGGCAGGCCTCGTACACCAAGTGGCTTTCGGCGACACTGGGAGCGGACTCGACGGCGTCGAAACCGCCCGCGCCGCAGTATCTGCGCACGAGCTGACCCGCATCCGCGCGGCCATGCCCCGACGAGCGAGCGAGAGGTGATCGATGGGCGTCACGGACCCCACCGGGCCGGTGATGGACCGGGACGAGGTGGACCGTGCGCTGGCGCGGCTCGGCGCGGAGCACGAGGCGATCGAGACCTCGCTGCTCGCCCTGCAGGACCACGCGGGCCGCAGGCTCCTCGAAGGCGCCGAGCTGACCGGGACGACCCGGGAGCGGTGGACGGCCACCGAGGCGTCGATCAGCCTGCTGTGGGCGTACTTCGACGCCTACTCGGACGCGTTGCGCGACGCCCGGGAGATCCGGTCCCGGCGCCGCTGGTCGAGCCGTGAGGACCTGGTGGAGCTGACCGAGCTGCTGCGCGGCGAGTCGGTGACGGTGGCGGGCAGCGCGACGGCGACGGCGAACGCGCCGACGCTGCTGTCGGCGGCGGGCCGGCTCAGCGAGCGTTTCTCGCTGGCGGCGCTGGTCGACCGGATGAACGAGCTGTACGCGACGTCCCTGGACATGATCGTGACCGCCGACGCGGTGTGGTCGGCGCTGCCCGCGCGGATCGATTTACTCGCCGCGGAGTTGCAGCGCACCCGCAAGCTGGCGCACTCGGTCGGGGTGCGCCCGGGCGAGCACCCGGCGGGCGACGACCTGGAGCGGATCACCCGCATACTGACGAAGCTGCGCGAGGACGTGGTCTCGGACCCGCTGGCGTTCTGGGTTCCCACGCAGGGCAGTTCGGCGCCCGGCGGCGGCCGTCCGGACACCACGGTGTACGACCGGGAGGCGCGGGCGCTGGAGGAGGTGCGGCGGGAGATCGACGCCGTGCTGACGGTACGGCAGGACGCCGAGGCGCGGCTGATCAGGCTGCGGGACGTGCTGTCCCGCGCGGACCGCACCCTCTCCGAGGCGCGTACCGCGCGCGGTGAGGTCCTCGCGAAGATCGCGGCGACCGAGGTGCCGGTGGTCAGCGGTCCGCCGACCGCGCTCCAGGAGCAGCTGGCGACGGCCGCCGAGTACCGCAGGCAGGCCCAGTGGCACCGGCTGTCGCCGCTCCTGGAGTCGCTGGAGCAGAAGGCGGAGGACGAACTGCTGCGGGCCCGCGAGTCGTTGACGGCGGTCACCGCGCCGCTCGCGGTGCGCGCGGAGCTGCGCGGCCGGCTGGACGCGTACAAGGCGAAAGTGGCCCGGCACGGGCTGGCCGAGGACCCGTTCCTGATCGAGCGGTACGACGCGGCCCGGCGGATGCTGTGGAGCGCGCCCTGCGACCTCCGGGTCGCGGAACAGGCGGTGCTGCGGTACCAGCGGGCGGCGGCCGAGGCGCTGGGGGCGCCGCGGGTGCCGCAGCAGGGCGGGCCCGAGGACCGGAGGGGGGAGCAGGTATGAGCCAGGCGGGACAGTCGTGCCAGCGGCCGGGCTGCGAGGGGTCGTACGAGGACGTGGGCGGCGGCGAGCTGTACTGCGACACCTGCGGGCTCGCGCCGGTCGTCTCGGCGAAGGGGACCCTGGAGTCGCCGCCCACCGGGATGACGGCCGGCGGCCGGGACTCGGCGGGCAGCGGGAGCGCGCGTTCCACCGGCCGCAGCGCGCGGACGTCGTCGCAGTCGTCGAAGTCGCGCCGCTCGGTCTCCGGGCGGCTGTCGCGGTCCCTGTCGGGCGGGCCGACGGGGCGTTCGGTGTCGGTGCGCAGTTCGGGTGCGTCGACCGGCGCGTCGGGGCGCAGCCGGCTGGGCGCGGGCCTGGTGGCGGTGCCGCAGGTGCCGAGGCCGGACCCGCGCGAGATGGTCCTGGACAACCCGGAGGTGCCCGAGCGCAAGCGGTTCTGCTCGCGTTCGGACTGCGGGGCGCCGGTCGGCCGGGCCCGGGGCGAGCGGCCGGGCCGCACCGAGGGGTTCTGCACCAAGTGCGGCAACCCGTACTCGTTCGTGCCCAAGCTCAAGGCCGGTGACGTGGTGCACGGCCAGTACGAGGTCGCGGGCTGTCTGGCGCACGGCGGCCTGGGCTGGATCTACCTCGCCGTGGACAAGGCGGTGGCCGACCGCTGGGTGGTCCTCAAGGGCCTCCTGGACACCGGTGACCAGGACGCGATGGCCGCCGCGATCTCCGAGCGGCGGTTCCTCGCGGAGATCGAGCACGCGAACATCGTGCGGATCTACAACTTCGTCGAGCACCTCGACAAGCGCACCGGCTCCCTGGACGGCTACATCGTCATGGAATACGTCGGCGGCAAGTCCCTCAAGGAGATCGCCAACACCCGGCGCACCCCGGAGGGCCGCCGCGACCCGCTGCCGGTGGAGCAGGCGTGCGCCTACGGCATCGAGGCGCTGGAGGCCCTCGGTCATCTGCACAGCCGCAACCTGCTGTACTGCGACTTCAAGGTCGACAACGCCATCCAGACCGAGGACCAGCTGAAGCTGATCGACATGGGCGCGGTGCGCCGCATGGACGACGAGGAGTCGGCGATCTACGGCACGGTCGGCTACCAGGCGCCTGAGGTCGCCGAGGTGGGGCCGTCGGTCGCCTCCGACCTGTACACGGTGGGCCGCACGCTGGCGGTGCTCACCTTCGACTTCCAGGGCTACACGACGGTGTTCGTGGACTCGCTGCCCGACCCGGACACCATCGAGGTCTTCCGGCAGTACGAGTCGTTCTACCGGCTGCTGGTGCGGGCCACCGACCCGGACCCGGCCCGCCGGTTCGCCTCCGCGCAGGAGATGGCCGAGCAGCTGACCGGGGTGCTGCGGGAAGTCGTGTCGGTGCAGACCGGGCAGGCCAGGCCCGCCCTGTCGACACTGTTCGGGCCCGAGGTGAAGGTCACGGACACGGAGTTGTTCCCGAGGCTGGCCGGGGACGTGTCCCGGCTGGGCACCCGGCCGGTGGCCTCCCGAACGCTCGCGCTGGAACCGCCGGGAGCGCGGACGGCCCCCGACGGCGCGGCCGGCTCCCTGGTGAAGGCCGTCGCCACGCCGGCCGCCGGGCTCGCCCTGCCGGTTCCGCTGGTCGACCAGAGCGACCCCAACGCGGGTTACCTGGCGGGCCTGATGATGACCTCGGCGCCGGGCGAGCTGCTCGGGGCGCTGGCCGCCGCGCCCACGCAGACCGTGGAGACCCGGCTGCGGGGGATCCGCGCCCGGCTGGAGGGCGACGACCACGAGGCCGCCCTGACCGCGCTGGGCGAGCTGGAGGACGAGCGGCCCGACGACTGGCGGGTGGTCTGGTACCGAGGCGTGGCGGCCCTGGTCACCGGGGACTTCGAGGGCGCGGCGCTGTCCTTCGACGCGATCTACGACGCGTTCCCCGGCGAGAGCGCGCCCAAGCTGGCGCTCGGGCTCTGTGCGGAGGTGCTGGGCCAGCTGGACAACGCGGCCGAGTACTACCGGCTGGTGTGGGCGACCGACCCGAGCTTCGTGAGCGCCGCCTTCGGGCTGGCGCGGGTGCAGCTGGCGGCCGGGGACCGGCGGGGTGCCGTGCAGACGCTGGAGTCGGTGCCAGAGGCCTCGATCCACTACACGGCGGCCCGGGTGGCGGCTGTCCGGGCGCGGCTGCGGCACCGGACCGCGGCGCCGGACGACGCGCCGTTCCTGGACGACCTCACGGCCGCCGCCGGGCAGATCGAGGCGCTGGACGCGTATGGTCTGGACCCCGCGAGACGTGAGCAGTTGTCGGCGGAGGTGCTCGGCTGCGCGCTGGACTGGATACTCTCCGGGGGCCAGGGCGTACAGTCCGCGACCGGTGGCCGGGTGCTGCTCGGCAGCGGTCTGGACGAGCGGGGCCTCCGCTTCGGCCTGGAACGCTCGTACCGCACGCTGGCCAGACTGGCGACCGGCGGTGAGGAGAGGATCGACCTGGTGGAACGGGCCAACCGTTACCGCCCCCGGACGTGGGTGTAGTTGATGTCGCAGATGCCCCAGCAGGCCGCACCGGCGAAGTGCCCGAGCTGCGCGGAGCCGCTCGAATCGGGTGATCTCTTCTGTGGTGCGTGCGGGTACGACCTGTCGGCCGTGCCCGCCGCGCCGCCGGACCACCCGACCCTCACCATGGGCGCCTCCGGTGTGAACTGGCCCCCGCCCGAGCCGGAGAGCTCCTCGACGCCCGCTGCCCCGCACCTGCCGACGGATCTGCCCGGCACCGACTCGGGCGGCACGCCGCTGCCCGGTTCGCCGCCGCACGGCTCGCCGGTGTCACCGGCGTCCGGGGTGCGGTTCGACCGTCCGCCGGAGCCCGACGAGGACTACCCGCTGCAGGCGCCGGACCCACGGGCGGCCGCCTCCGCCGCCGAGAACGCCGAGAGCGCCGAGGCCGCCGGGTCCGCCGGGGCGGCGAAGGTGTGCGTGGCCTGCCGGGCGGGCCGCGTCGACGACGACGGCTACTGCGAGAACTGCGGGCACGCCCAGCCCCGCGAGCGCGACCACATGGAACAGGAGGCGGGTCCGGTGGCCGCGGTCAGCGACCGCGGTCTGCGCCACCACCGCAACGAGGACGCGTTCGCCGTCGGCCGCACCGCGCTGCCCGACGGCACCCCGGCGGTGCTCGCGGTGGTCTGCGACGGCGTCTCCTCGGCGACCCGCCCCGACGAGGCCTCCATGGCCGCGTCCCGGGCCGCGGGCGAGTCCCTGCTCGCCGCGCTCCCGCAGGGCACCCATCCGCAGGCGGCGCTGCACGAGGCGATCGTCGCCGCGTCCCACGCCGTCAACGCGCTGGCCGACGAGCCCACCTCGGCCCGCGAGCACACCCCGCACCAGAACGCGCCCGCGTGCACGATCGTCGGCTCGGTGGTCACCTCGGGCCTGCTGGTCGTCGGCTGGGTCGGCGACAGCCGCGCCTACTGGGTGCCGGCGGACCGCAGTGCACCGCCGGCCCGGCTCACCGAGGACGACTCCTGGGCCGCGCAGATGGTGGCGGCGGGCCTGATGAGCGAGGCGCAGGCGTACGCCGACGAGCGGGCCCACGCGATCACCGGCTGGCTCGGCGCGGACGCCTACGAACTGGAGCCGCACACCGCGTCCTTCAAGCCGGACCGGCCCGGTGTGGTGGTGGTGTGCACCGACGGCCTGTGGAACTACGCGGAGACGGCCGAGGAGATGTCCGAGATCGTCCCCGCGGACGTGGCGCTGCGCCCGCTGCACGCCGCCCGGGTCCTGGTCGGCCACGCTCTGGACGGCGGGGGCCACGACAACGTAACAGTGGCGCTGCTGCCGTTCCCGGCGCCGCCGCAGGGGGCAGGATCCGCCTGAGGCCGCCGCAAAACGGCCGTAAACGGGAGAGCGGAACGGGGCAGCGCAGGGGAAGCACGGGCGGGCCGGAGGGGACCGGTCCGCACACAGTCAGCACCCAACACGCGTGGGTGGAGGGGGACCGGAGCAGTCATGGCCAATTTCTCGAAGTCGAACGTGCCGCAGTTCTCGGTGGACGTGTACCAGAACGAGTACCTGCCGGACGGGGGCCGCGAGGTCAACGCGATCGTCACGGTCACCTCGACCGGCGGCGGCACCGTCGGGAGCTCGGTCGGCGCCTCGTACGCGCCCGGGCAGGGGCCGTCGGCCGGGGTGGCGATCATGGTGGACTGCTCGGGTTCGATGGACTACCCGCCCACCAAGATGCGCAACGCCCGGGACGCCACGGCGGCCGCGATCGACACCCTGCGCGACGGCACCCACTTCGCGGTGGTGGGCGGCACGCACGTGGCCAAGGAGGTCTACCCGGGCGGCGGGCGGCTCGCGGTGGCCGACCGCACCACCCGGGAGCAGGCCAAGCAGGCCCTGCGCAGGCTGAGCGCGGGCGGCGGTACGGCGATCGGGACCTGGCTGCGCCTGGCCGACCGGCTGCTGTCCTCGGCGGACGTCGCGATCCGGCACGGCATCCTGCTCACCGACGGCCGCAACGAGCACGAGTCGCCGGAGGACCTGAGAGCCGCCCTGGACTCCTGCGCCGGACGGTTCACCTGTGACGCCCGCGGGGTGGGCACCGACTGGGAAGTGAAAGAAGTCACAGGGATAGCCTCCGCGCTGCTCGGCACCGCGGACATCGTCGCCGACCCCGCGGGCCTGGCCGCCGACTTCACGCAGATGATGGAGACGGCGATGGGCAAGGAGGTCGCCGACGTCGCGCTGAGACTGTGGACCCCGGTCGGCACGACCATCAAGTTCGTCAAGCAAGTGGCTCCCACCGTGGAGCAGTTGACCGACCGGCGCACCGAGGCCGGGCCGCGCGCCGGGGACTATCCGACCGGCTCCTGGGGTGACGAGTCGCGCGACTACCACGTCTGCGTGGAGGTCCCCTCGGCCGGCCTCGGCCAGGAAATGCTCGCCGCGCGGGTCTCGTTGGTGGTCCCGCAGCCCGACGGCAGCGTCCAGAACCTGGGCGCACAGGGCCTGATCAGGGCGGTGTGGACGGACGACATGGCCGCCTCGACCTCCATCAACCCCCAGGTCGCCCACTACACCGGTCAGGCCGAACTGGCGCAAGCCATCCAACAGGGGCTGGACCTACGCAAAGCGGGCGATATGGACGGAGCAACCGCCAAACTGGGCCGGGCCGTTCAGTTGGCAAGCGCTTCCGGTAACGCGGATACTGCGAAACTGCTTGCGAAGGTGGTGGACGTGGTCGACGCCGCGACGGGTACTGTGCGACTGAAAGCGAAGGTTGCGGAGGCCGACGAGATGACTCTCGAGACACGGTCCACAAAGACTGTTCGTGTAAAGAAGTGACCTGAGAGCAGACCCGGCGGTGTCCGCAGGACACCCAGCAGTGTGCGCAGGACACCCAGACAGGCTCAGGACGAACCTGACAGAGAGGGAAGCACCGACATGCCGACCTGCCCGAACGGACACCAGTCGGGTTCCGACGACTGGTGCGAGGTGTGCGGTCACCGCATGGCCGGTGCCGTACCTCCGCCGCCCCCGCCGACCTCCGGCGGCGGCTACGGCTTCCCGCCGCCCGCGCCGGGCGCCCCGGCCGGCGGGCCCGCGGGCGGCCCCGGCGGCCGTCACCTCTCCGCCGTGCCGAACGGCTCCGATGCGGAGCTGTGCCCGCAGTGCCGTACGCCCCGTGAGGGGGGCGCGCCGTTCTGCGAGGAGTGCCGCTGGAACTTCCTGACCAACACGGCGACGTCGTACACCCCGGCCGCGCCGCGCCCGTCGGGCCCCGGCCAGGGCGCGCCCACCTTCCGGCCGCCCGCCCCGCCGTCGTACGGCGGCAACACCGACTCGTACGAGTACCAGGGCTCGCGCCCCTCGCAGGTGAACCGGCCTGCCGAGCCGATCCCGTCCTTCGGCAGCGAGCCCTCGGGCCCGACGCCGTTCGCGGGCGAGCGCGGCGGCCCGCCGGCGTTCGGCGACCGCGGCCAGTCGGGTCCCCCGCAGTTCAGCGGCGACCGCGGCCAGTCCGGGCCCCCGCAGTTCAGCGGCGAGCGCGGCCAGTCCGGGCCCCCGCAGTTCGGCGGCGAGCGCGGCCAGTCCGGTCCGCCGACCTTCGGCGAGGACCGCGGCAACTCCGGTCCCCCGCCCTTCGGCGGCGAGCGCGGCCAGTCCGGCTCCCCCGCCTTCGGGGGCGACCGCGGCCAGTCGGGCCCCCCGCAGTTCGGCGGCGACCGAGGGGGCCAGTCCGGGCCGCCGACCTTCGGCGAGGACCGCGGCAACTCCGGCCCTCCCCCCTTCGGCGGCGAGCGCGGCCAGTCCGGCTCCCCCGCCTTCGGGGGCGAGCGCGGCCAGTCGGGCCCCCCGCAGTTCGGCGGCGACCGCGGCCAGTCCGGGCCGCCGCCCTTCGGCGGTGAGCGCGGGCCTTCGGCGTTCGGTGGCAGGCCGGGCCAGAACCCCGGCGGCGGCTCCTCCGCGTTCGGCGGCGCCCCCGGCACCGGTCAGGCCTCCGGCCCCTACACCCGCGACCCCGGCGGCCCCGCGGCCGGCCCCTTCGGCGGCGACCCGTCCCGCCCGCCGGTCCCGCCGCCGCCCGGCGGCCCCGGCGCGACCGCCGCAGGCGCGCCCGGCACCTTCCAACAGTCGGCCCCGCCCGGCTTCCCGCAGGAGACCACCCGGCCCCCGGCCGGCGGCCCGTCCTTCGGCGGCGGTGACGACGACTGGGTGATCTCCCCGCCGTCCGGCGGACCCGGCGCCCCCGGCGCCCGCCCCGGCGGCTACGGCTACCCGCAGCCCGGTTCCGCCCAGGCCCCGGGCTCCGGCTTCCCGCAGGCCCCGCAGGGCCCGGCGACCTGGACGGCCACGATCGGCCCGGACCGCGAGTACTTCATGGCGATGATGCAGCGCTCGGGCCCCGAGGCGGCCGGCCTCAACCTGCCCGCGTACTCCCCCGAGCAGCAGCGCACCCTCACCGGCAACCAGGTCACCATCGGCCGCCGTCGGCACTCCACCGGCGACACCCCCGACATCGACCTGTCGGTGCCGCCGGAGGACCCGGGCGTCTCGCACCAGCACGCGGTCCTGGTCCAGCAGCCGGACGGCAGCTGGGCGGTCGTCGACCAGAACTCGACGAACGGCACCACGGTGAACGGCGGCGAGGACCCGATCCAGCCCTTCGTCCCGGTGCCCCTCCAGGACGGCGACCGGGTGCACGTGGGCGCCTGGACGACGATCACCGTCCGACGGGGCTGAGCGCGGCGCCCCGCAGTGGGCGTCAGACCGGGAGCGGCCAGACGAACGGCCCCTCCCGGTCGTCCAGCCACAGCCACTCGCCGCCCTCCTCCACCGTCACCCCGTACCGCTCCCGCCCCGGCCTGCCCTCCGCCGCCCACACCCCGTAGGCCTCCTTCGCCGTGAGCACCCCCCGGGTCAGCTCCGCCAGGAACTGGAAGGACTCGTCCCCGAGGGCCCAGGTCGGCACCCCGCCCGCATCCCCCGCCGCGGCCGCCCTCGCCACCCCCCGCAACGGCACGAAGAACGCCGCCGAGGCCAGGAACCGCCCCTCGGCACGCCCCGCGCCCTCCACGGCCAGCGCCAGCAGCCCCGTGGCCACCGGGGAGAGGATCCGCGCCCCCGGCACGCACTGGCCGACCCAGGCCCGCGGCACCCCCGGCAGCGCGCACGTCGCGATGATCCGCTCGTACGGCGCCCGCTCCGGCACCCCCCGCGCCCCGTCCCCCGTGACGACGGCCGGCCGGTACCCCGCCGACGCCAGGTGCCGCCGCGCCGACTCGACGATCTCCGGCTCCACGTCCACGGTCGTGACCAGGCCGTCGTCCCCCAGCCGGTGGGCCAGCAGCGCCGCGTTGTACCCGGTGCCCGCGCCGATCTCCAGCACCCGGTCGCAGTCGGCCACCCGCAGCGCCACCAGCATCCGCGCCATCAGCGACGGCTGGCTGCTGGAGGACAGCAGCTCACCGTCGCGCAGCCGGGTGGCCAGCGGAACGTCCTCGTACGCGCCCCGCACCCACCGCTCCCGCGCCGCCGGATCGGGACTCTCGCCCCACCGGCGCTCGTACCCGCGCACCCCTGCGACGTAGTAGTACGGCACGAACAGGTGCCGGGGCACCGCCTCGAAGGCCGCCCGCCACACCGGCTGCGCCGCCCAGACCCCCTCGGCGTCGATCTCCCGCACCAGCGCGGCCCGCGCGCCGGCGGCGAGCTCCTCGGTCTGCGCGTCGTAGGGGCCCATGCCTCCAGCCTAGGCACCCGGCGGCCGGCAGGTCCTAAGCCTCGAGTCCTGGGTCACCCCGTCTGAGACCATGTACGGGTGAGAGAGATTCGGCGCGGCACGCTTCAGGAGAAGACCTTCTACGAGCTGGTCGGCGGGGAGGAGACGTTCCGCCGGCTGGTCCACCGTTTCTACGAGGGCGTCGCCGAGGACGAGCTGCTGCGGCCGATGTACCCGGAGGAGGACCTGGGTCCGGCCGAGGAGCGGCTCACCCTGTTCCTCATGCAGTACTGGGGCGGCCCCACGACGTACAGCGACAACCGCGGTCACCCCCGGCTGCGGATGCGGCACGTCCCGTTCACGGTGGACCGGGCGGCGCACGACGCCTGGCTGCGGCACATGCGGGTGGCGGTGGACGAGCTGGGGCTCGCCGAGGAGCACCGGGAACAGCTCTGGAACTACCTCACCTACGCGGCCGCCTCGATGATCAACACCCCGGACTGACCCGCTCCCCGTACGAACAGTCTCTCAGCGGACGCTGACGCCCAGCGACCCGAGTCCCGCGCGGCGCACGGCGATCGACCCGAACGGCGTCCGCAGCCGCAGCCAGGCCCCCGCCGACAGCAGGACCGCCTCGTCGGCCGGGCCGGCGGGCCGCAGGAAGCCCAGCGACTGGGCCGCGTGCACGGCCCGCACCGGGAGCCCGGTGGCACCCACGGTCCGGGACCAGATGTCCCGGCCGATCCGGTCCAGCGCGTCACGGGTACGGCCGTCCGGCGCCAGCTCGTCCGTGCGGGAACGGAACTCACGCACCGCGGCGGCCACGGTGGCGCGCAGCGCCTGCGGCGCGGGCAGGCCGGGCTCGGGCTGCCAGCCGCCCCGCGGGGGCAGCACACCGGCCCACGGCGGTCCGGTCACGGCCCCGGGCACGGCGGCCGTACCGGCCTGCTCGTCCACGGACTCCAGCAGCTCCCCCGCGGACACGGTCACGTCGAGGGTGACGTCGAGACCGTCCTCGTACGGCTTGGCCAGGCGCACCGCGCGGACGGCCAGCACCTCGAAGGACGGCGGCCGGCCGAAGACGGCGAGCGCGGTGCCGGCCGCCTGGAGGCGGACGGCGGCGGAACGGTCGTAGCGCAGCAGTCGGGAGAGGAAGGCCGCGAGGTCGGCCGCCTCCCCGTCGTCGGCCAGGTGGAGATCCGTCATGCGGCGACGGCCTCCTCCTTGTCGTCGTCCCGGTACTCTGCGAGGAAGTCACGCTCCTCGGCGGTGAGCCGGCGCGGCCGTCCGGACTCGAAGTCGAACGGCACGACCACCGTCGAGGCCCGGACGTAGACCAGGTCGTCGTCCTTCACCTCGTAGGTGACGGTGAAGGACGCGGCCCTGATCTCGGTGACCCACAGCTCGATGTCGACCGGGTGGTGCCGGTGGACGAGCTGCCGCTTGTAGTCGATCTCGTGGCGCGCCACCACCGACCCCTGCTTGAACTCCTTGTCCGGCCGGAACAGCCAGTCGATGCGGGCCTCCTCCAGGTAGCGGACGAAGACCGCGTTGTTGACGTGGCCGTACGCGTCCATGTCGGACCAGCGCAGGGGGCAGCGGTAGATGTGGCGCAAGACCGATCAGCCCCGGGTCAGCTTCTTGTAGGTGGCACGGTGCGGACGCGCGGCGTCCGGACCGAGCCGCTCGATCTTGTTCTTCTCGTACGACTCGAAGTTGCCCTCGAACCAGAACCACTTGGAGTCGCCCTCGTAGGCGAGGATGTGGGTGGCCACCCGGTCCAGGAACCACCGGTCGTGGGAGACGACCACGGCCGCGCCCGGGAACTCCAGCAGCGCGTTCTCCAGGCTGCCGAGGGTCTCGACGTCGAGGTCGTTGGTCGGCTCGTCGAGGAGCAGCAGGTTGCCGCCCTGCTTCAGGGTGAGGGCCAGGTTCAGCCGGTTGCGCTCACCGCCGGACAGCACGCCGGCCGGCTTCTGCTGGTCGGGGCCCTTGAACCCGAAGGCGGAGACGTAGGCGCGGCTCGGCATCTCGACCTGGCCCACGTTGATGTAGTCGAGCTCGTCGGAGACGACCGCCCACAGGGTCTTCTTCGGGTCGATGTTGGCGCGGCTCTGGTCGACGTACGAGATCTTGACGGTCTCACCGACCTTGATGGTGCCGGCGTCCGGGGTCTCCAGACCCTGGATCATCTTGAAGAGCGTGGTCTTGCCGGCGCCGTTGGGGCCGATGACCCCGACGATCCCGTTACGGGGCAGGGTGAAGCTCAGGTCATCGATCAGGACCTTGTCGCCGAAGCCCTTGGTGAGGTTGTTGACCTCGACGACGATGCTGCCGAGCCGCGGGCCCGGCGGGATCTGGATCTCCTCGAAGTCCAGCTTCCGCATCTTGTCGGCCTCGGCGGCCATCTCCTCGTACCGCGCGAGACGGGCCTTGGACTTGGCCTGGCGCCCCTTGGCGTTGGAGCGCACCCACTCCAGCTCCTCCTTGAGCCGCTTGGCGCGCTTGGCGTCCTTCTGGCCCTCGACCTTGAGACGCGCCTGCTTGGTCTCCAGGTACTTGGAGTAGTTGCCCTCGTAGCCGTGCAGCCGGCCGCGGTCGACCTCGCAGATCCAGCCGGCCACGTTGTCCAGGAAGTACCGGTCGTGGGTGACGGCCACGATGGTGCCCTCGTACTTGGCCAGGTGCTGCTCCAGCCAGTTCACCGACTCGGCGTCGAGGTGGTTGGTGGGCTCGTCGAGGAGCAGCAGGTCGGGGGCCTCGAGCAGCAGCTTGCACAGGGCGACGCGGCGCCGCTCACCACCCGAGAGGTTGGTGACGGGCCAGTCGCCGGGCGGGCAGCCGAGGGCGTCCATGGCCTGCTCCAGCTGGGCGTCGAGGTCCCAGGCGTTGGCGTGGTCCAGCTCCTCCTGGAGCTTGCCCATCTCGTCGAGGAGCGCGTCGGAGTAGTCGGTCGCCATCAGCTCGGCGATCTCGTTGAACCGGTCGAGCTTGCCCTTGACCTCGGCGACACCCTCCTGGACGTTCTCCAGGACGGTCTTCTCCTCGTTGAGGGGCGGCTCCTGGAGGAGGATGCCGACGGTGTAGCCCGGGGAGAGGTACGCGTCACCGTTGGACGGCTGGTCCAGCCCCGCCATGATCTTCAGAATGGTGGACTTGCCGGCACCGTTCGGGCCGACCACACCGATCTTCGCGCCGGGCAGGAAGTTCAGCGAGACGTCATCAAGGATCACCTTGTCGCCGATTGCCTTGCGCGTCTTGCGCATGGTGTAAATGAACTCAGCCAAGAGAAACCGTCCGGCAGCTTGAAATCTGGCAGTGGGCAGATACATCCCATCTTGCCTGACGTCCAGCCTCTGGTGTTAACCCGTTCGCTCCGGGGGCTGTGAGCTGGGGGTTCGCCGGTGACGTCGATCACCTGCCGTCACTGTCTGCCGCTGTCTGTCGCTGTCGAGCGGCCTCGGGGAGCCTTGGACGGCCCAGGGACGGCCCGGGAAGCAGAGTCCTCTCACCGCTCCGGAGCTATCGTGCCGCTGTGACAAGCGCAGCGGACCGCCCCATCCTCTTCCTCGACGTCGACGGTCCGCTGATCCCGTTCGGTTCATCGGGTGGTCCGCTGCGAGCCGCTTTTTCCGGCTCCTCAGCGTCTCTCGATCAGGGGAACCCGCTGCTCAATCGGCTTGATCCCGAAATCGGACCGCGCCTCCTGGCCCTGGGATGCCATCTCGTGTGGGCCACGACATGGATGGAGGATGCGAACGAGGCGGTCGCACCACGCCTCGGACTGCCGAAGCTCCGCGTGGTGGAGTGGCCGGACTCCGGGAGCGACGATGAGCCCCGCGGCCTGCACTGGAAGACCCGTCCTTTGGTCGAGTGGGCCGACAGCCGGCCGTTCATCTGGGTCGACGACGAAATCAGCGCCATGGACCGTGTCTGGGTCTCTGCGCAACACCCCGGGGCGTCGCTGCTTCATCGCGTCGACCCGACCAAAGGGCTCATGGACGCCGACTTCTCCGCGCTCTCCGCTTGGCTCGACGCCGAGGGCGCCGGCTAACGGTTGATCTGGATCTCGTACACGATTTCGCAGTGAGCCGCGGGCACCACGATGTCCGCCGTCTCCACAGGCCGCCCTTGATCGCTGTAGTAGGTCCGCCGGATGTGGGTGACGAGAGCGGCCTTCTGAATACCCAGGAGCGATGCCTCCTCGGCGGTCGCCTGCCGGGGCTCGGGCTGTTCCACGGCATGGCTGACGGTGACCCCGATGGCAGCCATGCGGTTCACGACGCCCGTCCCGGCGTGGGGGCCTCCCTCAGGGAGGACGACGAGGGTGCCGGCAGTGAGGTCGTAGGGCTCCCAACTCGTAGAGAGCTGCACGGGTCTGCCGTTGGCGAGGAACTCGTACGCGGTCCGCACGCACAGGTCGCCTTCGGCGATGCCCATCGCCCTCTGACAACGCGGCCGCGGCGGTCCTCCTCGGCGCTCGAACGCGCACGTGTGGAACTCCACGTAATTCCCCATCAGCAGCATGAGGTTCCCCAGACAAACGTTCGAGCACGGCGATGGGTGTCGTCTGTGCTCCCGCCCGGATAATCCTGAGACGGCCTGCAGCACGTCGGCATCTTCCCCGACCGCACCGCGCTGATCCGCCTGGTCGGCGCCGCGCTGGCCGAGCAGAACGACGAATGGACCGAGGCCCGCCGCTACACGGGACTCGACCTGCTGGCCAAGGCCCGCCTCCACCCGATCGAGTCAGAAACCGACGAGACCACCCTGCCCACCGAACTCACCGCATAGCCTCAAAACGAGATCACCGAGTGGCCGTCGATACACCACTCCAGCGGACGTGACCTGGAGAAGACTCCGCACTGTGATGGGCCTTTGAGGCGGTGCGGCGGGGGTTCATGGCTCAGTGGCCCCCTCCGCCAGATCCTTGATCGCGTTGAGGCGGTGTTCCCACTGGGCGGTGAGGGTGTCCATCCACCGCGTCGTCCGCCTCAGTGGTTGCAGGTCGGCTTCGTAGCGGACCTCGCGTCCGGCCCGGTGTGCGCGAACCAGTCCGGCGCGGTCGAGGACGGCCAGGTGTTTGGCCACCGCCTGGCGGGTGATGGGGAGGCTTGCCGCCAGGGACGTCGAGGTCGCGCCGCCTTCGCGGGCAAGGACGGTCAGGACCTCTCGGCGGATCGGGTCGGCCAGGGCCACCAGGACCTCATCGGGGGCCCGTTCGCCCTCGGTGGTGCGGGTCATGCCGTGCTCTGTTCGCAGTCCGCGCGCAGTTGGTCGAGCTTGCCGGGCCAGTTCTGGCTGTTGGCGCGGTGCCGGTCGGTGGCCTCCTCGGTGAGCAGTCCGAGGTGCGCGAAGCCGCTTTCGATCATGGTGAGCCAGGTGCCTTCCGTGGAGTCGTCTTCGGTCAGGGTGAACTCGACCAGGGTGGCGTTGGAGCCGTCCGGTTCCTCGCCTGCGGCGCCTTGAGACCACCGCCAGGACAGGAGGCGCGGAGGTTCGACTGTCTGGATCCGAGCGGGAATGGCGCCGTGGATGCCGTGGTCGAAGACCAGGAGGCCGCCGGGGCGCAGGTCGATCTTGACCGGCTCTCCATTGCCGAACCAGCGGCCGAGGAAAGCGGGCTCGCTCAGCACGGACCAGACCCGTTCTCTGGAGGCATTGATCAGGATGGCGCGTTCGATCGTGTTGGGGATCACTGCAACCTCATCTCATCCGGATGCGCTACCCAAAGGTTGCACATCCGAAGGTGCACACGCAACCGATTGGTTGCGCGTGGAGTAAGTGGCCGCCTGCGTCCCGGCAAGCTTCGAGCGCCTGCTACGCAGTCATTCCGTTAGGAGTTCTTAGACCGCGTTTGAGATCTGCCGTAGAGCCGACCGAGGCCGGAGGGTTGGCAGGACGATCCCGTCTTGGTGATCGGTACGATCGGCAGGTGGGAGGGGATGGGATGTTGCAGGTTCTGTACAGCGGGGAAACCAGAGAGCTCGAGCTCTCTGGGACGCGTCAAGGGCTGCTGGCGTTCGGGCAGTTGCTGCGGGGGAAGGCCGGAAGCTGTGATCTCTCGGAGGACCGGCGCCCCTTTCCCTACGAGAGGTCGCTGTCCGAGATCGCGTTCCAGGAGGATCCAGAGCGGGCGACCGTTTCGATTGTCACGGAAGCCCAGATCCTGAGGATCCAGGGAGCGCGGAAGCTCTCGACCTCCTCGCCGACAACATCGAGGGCTTCGCCTCCGAGGCGGATGCAAGCGATCATCGCCACGTCGACTCCCCTACATACGACTACATCGCGCCAGAGTCGGACCCGCTGGTGATTGCGTTCATGAAGTGAGCGGAGAGCCTTCGGCCGTACCGCGGTTGAGTCCATGGGCCTCAGTGCGAGAGAGCGATCGTGGGCATGGCCGGGTTGCCGGTCGACTTCATGGGGCCCGGCATGGCCTGGCCGGAACTGCTGTCCGTTGCTCGGCAGTCGGCAACAGAAGGCACTGGTGATGCTGACGCCCGTCTCTTGCTGCTCTTCCCCACACTCGGCGACGCGCTGCTTCCCGACGATGCAGCCGCGGCCCTCACCCCTGCGCTCGCGGCTCTGACCCTGATCGAAGAGCCCGCCGAGGTGGCAAGGATGCTCCTTGAGAACCAGGGCCAATGGGCTCCCGCTCGGTGGAGGTCGGCAGGCGGGGTCTGGATCAACTACGGTGTGCACTCCTACCGAAACCCAAGCAACGCCTTCTCTCTGTCCGAGGGGCGCCTCCTGGAGATCAGTAGTGCTCTGCACGGCGGGAGCTGAGCACCGCTTCAGGAGTTCGATCCGGACACGCCTCGGCTGCGGCAGGCGCTTGGCGGGATGCCACCGTGCAGGGCTCGGCGTGCAGGAGAGCTTTCCTCGTGGCTATGCGGCCGTAGTACAGCCATTCCCACGCTTCCTGGGACGCGTCGGAGTGGAGCGCTAGTGAGATGGTGCGGAGTGCAATGGCGAACAGCTCGGCGGTGACTGTGTAGCCTCCGTCGCTCTCGTGGACGACGACGCGATGGGCGATCGCGCTGGCCAAGCCCAGGCCTCGGCCGTGTTCGGCTTCCTGGTCCTGGCGCTTGATCTTCGGTGCTGTTCAGACGGCTCCGTAAAGGGGAGCCGCGCAGGATGTCGCGGTCCAGGGCGCGGGTTCGACGGCTGCTCTGGCCGCCTTTTCCCTTGACGGTCGCCGTCCTGGCACCGGTCCTCCGCAGCCGTGGCTGGACCACTCGCCCACACGTCGGTCGCCTCACGGCAGTGGCACGCGTGGTGGGAGCCATCGGCAAAGGCCGCACCGACGGCGCGCGCTCTGTCCGGCCGGCAACTCCCGCGCGGTCGCTCAACTCCCTTAATTCTCAGGCGTCGGCCTGCGCCATCCCATACGATCCCCTCGCCGCCCGAACACCTGTGTGCATCACGGCATCGTGCGCGGGCACCCAAACGGGAGGGACCACTTGACCATGTTCTTCGGCGTGCGATTGCGTACCGTCCTCGCTTCTCTGGGAACCCTCGGACTGGCACTGACCGCCGCCGCGTCACCGGCGAGCGCGGTCGGCGGGACACCCACCACGCCCACTCAGCTGTTCACCAACTACCAGAGCTGCTCGACCGACGCGGACCAGCCCACGTACATCTGGGGCGGAGGCAATCTCATCGTCGAGGGCATTCCCGGGAGCACCGACGCCAGCGACAACTCCCAGGTCAGCGTGGAGTATCAGGTCTGGCCGATCACCGACCCGGCGCAGACCACGACGTTCACCCGCGACCACGCCACACCTGGTTTCGAGGCCAGTGGCGTCCTGCCCGCGGGGTCGCTCGCCGAGGGGCAGATCTACGCGTGGCGGGCGCAGACAGTGGCCGGGGGCACGGCCTCCGACTGGTCGGCCCCCTGTTATGTCACGACCGACAACAGCCGCCCGGCGAACGCCCCTACCGTCTCCTCGCCGAACTACCCGCCGGACAAGTGGAACCAGGGCGGTGAGCCGGTCAAGTTCACGCTGAGTGCCAATGGCGTCGACGATGTCACCGGGTTCGAGTACTCCTGGCAGCAGGACCTCCCGGTCATCACCACGACCATCGGCGACCACGGCATACCGCAGCCCCTCGACCCGTACTCGGACCCGGAACACTTCACGCGCGCCGACACACTCGGCGGTTCGGCCACGCTCAGCCTGGTCCCGCCGAGCGGCTCCGCCGGTCCGATGACCCTGTGGGTGCGAAGCCTGGACCGGGCCTACAGCCCGTCGGACATCACCAGCTACAGGTTCTACGTCAGCTCCACGGCTCCCACCGCCACTCCGGCCGTCCCGTCACCCGAGTTCGGCAAGCCGACCACGTTCACGATCCGGCCCAACTCAGCTCTCCAGCAGACGAGTCCGGTCGTCAGTTACTCCGTGCGGACCATCGGCGGTCAGAGCGACAAGACCGTCGACGTCGCGGCGGCGGCGGACGGCACGGCGAAGGTGAAGCTCGCGCTGGACGGTCTCTACGGCGAAAGTCTCTGGGTGACCAGCAAGAGCGCGAACGGCTGGGTCAGCGACGCCGCCTCGTGGAGCATCAGCTACGACACCACTCCCACCGTGGCTTCGGACGCCTACCCCGAGAACGGCTCGGGCGGCGGGGCGGGCGTCCCGGGCACCTTCACGTTCACGCCGAAGGTGAAGGGCGTCGTGAGCTACACGTACTCCTTCAACGGAGACCCGGAGGTCACGGTCGCGGCGGGCGCCCACCACACCGCGAGCGTCGACTGGACGCCGACCTCAAACGGCGCCTACGACCTCACGGTCTACGCGACCACCCGCTCCGGCATAGAACTCGCGCCCTACTACTACTCCTTCACCGTGAACTGAGAGAGGATGCGCCCGCTCCCCCCTCTGTTGACCGTGGCCGACCCCTGTGTCCGGCAGGGCGGTGGCACACAGCATTTGGTCAGGCAGCATCAAGTACGGGCTGATGCTGAGCTGTGATCGAGCCGGCTTGCTGTATCGCTTGCTCCCTGGTGTCCTGAATTATTGGTTCGCTTGCGGTTGCAGCAAATGAGCCCGCTGAACTACGCAGCGGTAAAATCGCAGGTCAGGATTGCCCCCGGCAGGATGTGGTCTGGCAGGCTGTGCTCGTGGACGATCTCATCGGCACCCAGGTGCCGCGCCTTCGCCTGTACGAGCCAGTCGAAGCGGTTGCGGCACTGGAACGGGCTGTGCCCGAGTTGGCGGGCCACCGTCGCTCAGCCCCTGCAGACATCAACTGGCTGATGGTCCAGGCAGATCTTGGCGTAGGCCTGCCGGACGACTACAAGTTGCTCTGCGAGCTCTTGCCGGCGTTCGCGCTGGACGACTTCCTGCTCCTCGGCGGACCGCAGCCTGGCACGGAGGCGGCGTGGGTGCAGGGCACTCGCGAGGAGCTGGAGATCGTCGCCGAGTGGTGCGCTGAAGCCGACCTGGCCGTCCCGCTCCAGCCGTATCCGGCCGCAGGTGGTCTGCTGCCTTGGGCTGCTTCCAACGAAGGCGACATCTTCCTTTGGAAGACGGGCCCGGCCGATCCCCGGGACTGGATGGTCACCGTCGCCTCCCGTAACGGCGGGTGGTGGCACTACGCGGGCGGGGCGGTCCAGTTCTTGGCTGACCTGGTCAGTGGCGCGCTGGAACCGTGGGGGCTGCCAAGCGTGCACCCCGCGGTGAGCTGGGTCATGCGCTGAGTCGGCAACAGCCGATCAGGGCCGCGGCTACAGACGGTGGTCAGCCGGTCGTCGCGTTCACCGGTGTCCGCCTCGGCTTGGCGGACCCAGCCACGCAGGGCCTCCTTGTGAATGCCCGGGTGTGATCAGTGGGCGTGGTTGAAGGTCAGCGGAGGGTTGGCGTTGGCGGCGAGGGTGTGGGCGAAGTCCGGCCACCAGGCACCGGCGGGCGGATCCTCGACGCCGCCGTACTCGGGGTCTCCCGGTCCGGCCGTGCCGCGGTGGCAGGTGCCGTCGGACTGGCCGATGGTCTTCACGTACAGGTACGCGTCGGCCAAGGGGACGCCGGTCCGCGTCGTGGGGCGGTTGCCGACTCCACGGCCCGGGGCGTTGCACCAGGATTCGTCGTCGGTGTACTTGCCCGGCGGGGCGGTCCACGCACCCCGTCCGTTTCGGCTGGTGTCCAGGACGTAGTGGGTGAGCCGGTCGGTAGAGGGTGTGCCGACGTTGCTGTCGTACCAGGCGTCGGTCCAGTGCCAGGTCGAAGGGTCGTCGGACTCGACCGCGTCGCCCGGGAGCCCGTCGTTGGGGGCAGCCGAGGAGTAGTACTGGCTGGCACACTGGTCGGCCAGCCCGGCGGGGTCATGGGATTCGGTGGCGTACCAGACGCATTTGGACACCCATGTGCCATAGCGGTTGAGCTGGTCGGTCGGCTGGTAGTTCGAGATGTTGAGGGCGAATCCCTGCGCCTGTTGCAGGCCCGCGTCGATCAGCCGGCCGGTGATCTCGCCGACGGCCTGCCATTTGCTGTTGCCGGCGTCAAGGTAGACGGAGGTCGCCGGGTCGGCTTCCAGGGTGCCCACGGCCGATCTGACCTCGGCGATCCGGGCGGTGGTGAGCGAACCTGTCGGGTCGGCGTCCGGGCCGCAGTCCTTGGGGAGCAGCGCGAGTGAGTCCGGTTCGACGATGACGACTGCCTTGTAGGTGCCGATGGCTCTGGCGACAGCCTTCACCCAGGCGTCGTAGGCGGCCGAGTCGGCCGCGCCGCCGGCCGAATAGGAGCCGCAGTCGCGACCAGGAACGTTGTACAGGACCAGCAGCGGGACGGAACGGGTCGCCTTCGCGGCCCTGACTATGCCTCGGACGCGATCGCCGACCTGCTGGGGGGTCCCCTCGGTCAGCCAGACCGCCTCCGGCCAGCTGGCGAGTTCGGCCATGTTGCGCGCGTCGGTCAGACGGCCGGCCCGCAGGTCGGAGAGGGCCTGGTGAGCGGCTTCGCTGCGTGGATCGACGTAGAAGCGTGTGCCGCCGCCCAGTGTTCGGCTCGGTGCTGGTCCGGGGGCGGCCTGGGCGCCGGGGGCGGCCTGGGCGCCGGGGGCGGCCTGGGCGCCGGGGGCGGCCTGGGCGCCGGGGGCGAGGCCCGTCACCACGAGAGCCGCCGCACAGGCCGCAAGGGCCAGTCGGCGGAGCGCTCTGCCATTGATCATGGGGGGGAGTCTCCCTTCCAGTACGTGGGTGTGGGTGTGCCGGGCGACCGCACCGACGGAGCCTCGAATCAAGGCTCTCCGCCATGCGGCGCACCATTGGGAGCGCTTCCAGATTGGTGATGATTGAGTGCACCAGGGCCCGTGTCAAGACTGAAGTGGGTGATGTACACGGCTGAATGTGGAACGAAGACGTGCCGTCGCCTCATCTCGCCCTCTGCATTCACACACTGAACTCGGAGACCCGCGACGTCCGGATCAGCACTGTCTTCAGTTCAATCGAGCTCACTCACCGAAGCGATCGGCCCGTTCTTGTTCAACAGTTGAAGTCGGAGCTATTGACAGGAGGTTACGGCACTGTCATGTTCACCGTCGTCGGAGCGAAGTGCCACCTCCACTGGAAGCGCTTCCAAAACGCCTCCACGCCGAGCAACGGAGCTCACCATGCCAGCTGGTCTCTTCACGTCGGTCCGCAGCGCGGTCACGTTGGTGGCGGCGTGCCTGCTGCTGCCCTTCTCCGCTCACCCGGCGCATGCCAGTTCCTGGGGGAGTCCCCAGACCGTCAACTCGTGGAACGTCATCAACGGGAGGTGGACCGCCAACAACGAGCTGGAGACGTACACGCCGAACTGCGTCTGGTACGACGGCGGCACCCTGATGATCAAGACATACAAGGCCGCCAACGGGACCTACTACTCGGGTCGCGTGGAGTCGAAGGCGCTCTACGGCTACGGCACCTACAGCTTCACCGCGAACATGCCCGACGGACGCGGGCTGCTCCCGGCGGTGTGGGCGGCCTACCTGAACCCGTGGCTGCCCGAGTTCGACGCCGCCGAGATCGTCGGCCAGAACAACCGCACCGTGTACCAGACACTGCACGACCAGAACAACGCGCAGACCCAGTACTCGAAGAGCAACTCCTCGGGGTGGACGAACGCGTTTCACACGTATTCGTTCACGTGGTGGCCCGACCACGTCGACTTCGCGGTGGACGGCACCATCACGGGCTCGAAGCGCTACACCACGCCGGCCGGCACCGGCATGCACTTCATCGTCGATACGGCGGTGGGAGGCGACTGGCCCGGCAATCCGGACAACTCGACCTGGGCAACGGCGGACGGCGCCCGCTACCTGAAGGTCTCCTCGATCACCTACACGCCGTACTACCCGTGACCTGACCGGCGGTCGTCCTCCGGGACGGCCGCCGCCCGTGCGGGATCCCGCGGCTGGTCCGCACGGTCAGGCGCTGGACCGCACCACCAGATGAGCCGGCAGCAGCAGGGGAGTGGGGTCCGCGCCCTCGATGACACCGACCAGCATGCGGGCCATCTCCCGTCCCAGGGCACGGATCGGCTGGTGAACGGTGGTCAGCGGCGGGTGCACGATCCCCGCCACAGGGAGATCGTCGAAGCCCACGACGGCGACGTCCTGCGGAACCGAGCGGCCGCCTGCGCGCAGCGCACGCAGGGCCCCCGCCGCCATGTTGTCGTTCGCTGCGAACACCCCGTCCACGGCGGGATGTCTCTCGAGCAGCCTGGCCATGGCCGCGGCCCCGCTGGGCTCGTTGAAGTCCCCGGCCTCGGGGGCGTGCGGCCTCCTCCCGGCGAGCAGTAGGGCTTCCCGGTATCCCTGGTAGCGTGCACGGCCCACCTCCGTGTCCAGCGGCCCGCAGATGGTGGCGATGTCGGTGCGTCCGCCGGCGAGCAGATGCTCGGTTGCGCGCCGTGCGCCGGCGACGTTGTCTATGTCCACGTACCAGCGCGGGTCGGCGCCTCCGGGGCGTCCGCCGAAGACGACCGGCAGCTCCGTCTCCGCTGCCAGGTGCGCCAGGGGGTCGTCGGCGTGCAGCGCCATCATCATCACGCCGTCCACGCCTCGGGACCACAGCAGGTCCCTCACCCGCTTGCGGCCCCGGTCGGAGGCGGCCAGGCAGAGCATGAGATGCAGATCGGCCTCTTCGAGGACACTGGAGACTCCGGCGATGACCTGTCCGAAGAAGGGGTCCGCGAGCACTGAGGGATCGTGCTGCGAGATGACGAGAGCCGCCGCTCCCGCCTGGCGCGTGGCCAGCGCCCGGGCCTTGGGGTTCGGCACGTATCCGAGTTCCCGTACGGCCCGCTCCACCGCCTCGCGTTTGGCGCGGCTGACATGCGGAGCGTTGTTGAGTGCCCGGGACGCGACGGAGCGGGAGACCTCGGCGAGCGCGGCCACCTCGTCGAGCGTCGGCCGTCCCGACCGCGAGACCTCATTCATCACGTGCCCCTTCATGTCACCGCGTACGTGGAAGCCCTTCCATTCTTCTACGACGGGGGTGGGCAACGCGGCGTCGTGATCCGCGTGCGGGTGTCAGAGCTGGGTCCGGGGGGGGAACGCGGTGCGCGCTGCCCGTCTGGGCAGGAAGTCCCGGATCTGACCGAGATCAAAGTCGGCGGCCGATGACGAAGCTGCCGGAGTGATGGAAGTCCGGTTCTCGACTCCGCACGCGGAGTCCTCCAGGACAGCACAAGGACGGCCGTGGAAGACCGTGCCTGCCGACGCATCACTGCCGATCCCCCGGAGCGGTGCCCGCCGGCGGAGGCGACGGTGCGGCGGCTGCTGGGCCGTAAGAGCCACTTCAGTTCGGCAGGCAGGAGCTGAATCGGTCGAGCAGTTCGCGTGCGGCAGGGCTCTTCGCGTCGAAGGTCTGGCCCTGTTGTCCGGCAGGAAGACCCGGTCCCCAGAGACGGGCACCGTGGCAGCGGAAGCAGAAGGCTATTTCGAAGAGTTGACGGGTGGAGCTGTGCGCCCGGATCCCCCAGCCCGGGAGGAAGCAGCGGTACAGCTCACCTTCTGGGAGGTCGGCGATCAGGGACAGGGCCTGCTGGGCCTGGTCTCCCTCCCAGAGCGCGGCAGTGTCGCCGGCCAGGTCCTGCGAGCTGAGGTGCCGGAGGGGGTCGGTGATGCGGACGACCTCGATGAGCTCGGTCTCGCCATGGTTCAGCGGCAGTTGCATGCCCCCAGACTCTACGATCGCCGTCTGTATGATCCGGGCCGCGGCGGTCCCCGGCGAGGATGCCCTGCCCCTCCTGCGGCGCCTCCCTCACAGGGGGCGGACATCGGGCACGGTGTCAGGGAAGCGGGGAAGTCGGGGACCGGCGCACCATCGGGTCATGCTCGTGTCCTGGGCGTCTGCTCCGGACGGGCCGAGATCTTGCGGATGCCCCGGCGGCCGGTCACCCTGGCTGGATGGGGGGCATCCTGGTGCGGAGGGCGGCGCGGGCGCTGCGGTGGTCGGTGTGGTGCGCGGTGGCGACAGCCGTCCCGTTGGGGCTTTCGCTGCTGTCGCAATGGTTCCTGGTCTTCGTGTGGCGCGAGGGTTTCCACGTTCCCATCCTCTTTCTCATCCTGGGGTGCCTGCCGGTCTATCTCGGCGTGCCGGTGCTGATGTTCCGGTACGCCAAGAGGCACCGGGCCGAGCGGGTCGGCAACGGGAGGGCCGCGGTCTGGTTCGTCGGTGTCGCCGTCGTGTTCCTCGGCGTGTTCAGCGGTGTCATGGGAGGTGGGGCGGACGGCGACCAGCAGGCTTTGCACGACCGGGGGGTGACGGCCACCGGCGTGATCACGAGGGCCGAGGACGTGACGGCCGACAATGGCCACGTCACCGGAGTGGATACCGATGTCCGCCTGGCCGACGGCACGACGGTCAACGTCTTCGCCGACGTCGAGGACCACCCGCAAGTCGGCCGCACCGTGCAGGTCACGTCCGATCCTCGGGGAAAGGCCGACGCACGGCTCGGGCCGCGGCCGCCCGTACCCGGCACGCTGGGCGAAAAGGTGACCCTCGCGATACTGATCGCCGGCCACCTCGTGACAGCGAGCAGTATCGCCGGCCCGTTCAGCGAAGCCCTCGGCCCGCGCAGGCCGCGCCGCCGGCGCATCCCGGCCGACGAAAGGCCCTCCTACGGGCTGGAGCCCACTCCCGAGGGGTGATCGGACGCCAGGTCGGCCGTTGGGCTGCCGCTGCGGGTACGGGAGTCAGTCGGTCTGTTCGGATTCGCGTTGGCGGAGGATCACCAGGACCGCGCCGCCGATGACCACCAGGCCGATGGCCACGCCGGTGATCACGCCGGTGGCGGAGTCGCCGCCGGTGGCGGCCAGGTTGGCGGTCGTGGTGCCGCCCACCGAGGCGGGGCTGGGTTCGCTGAGGGTCTGGGTGGTGAGGCCGGCGTCGGTGCCCTGGGTCTTGCAGTCGAAGACCCCGGTGAAGCGGCGTTCGAGGTCGTGCGGGCCGGTGATCGTGAAGTCGTAGGGCTGGTCCTCCTGGAGCGGGACGGTCACCGTGCGCCTGGTGTCGGCGGCGATCGTGTACTCGGTGTTCATCAGCTCGAAGGTGAACGGCTCGTCCCCGGTGTTGGCCGCGGTGACGTCCAGGCCTCGCCGGGCGCAGTCCTTGTCCGCCGACAGCGCCAGTACGGCGCCCTGGTCCGCCCAGGTCGCGTTGGCGGTCGCGGCGACCGTGGACTCGCTGGAGCCGGCCAGGATCTGGGTCTGGCTGCGGCCGTCCGAGGCGAGGGCGCGGCCGACCGGGACGGTGGTGGACGCCTGGAGGGTCAGCTCGGCGGAGCCGTCCTGGGCGTCGTCGGGGACCTTGAAGTAGAGCTCGGTGCCGTTCTGGGCGGTGGTGACGGGCTTGCCCGTCCTGTCGGTGATCCGGACACCGCTGAGCGCGGCGTCGGCCGGCGGGACCACGGTGACGGTGCGCGCGTTGGTGCGGACCGTCACCGGGCCGAGCAGGGCGCCCGGGCGGCCGGAGACGGCGGACGGGGACAGCGTGAGGGAGGCCTGCGGCTCGTTCTGGCCGTCGGCGCTCTTCTCCAGGTAGTCGGCGAGCTTCTCGGCCTGCGGGTCGACGGCGTCCACGTCCGCGCCGTCCGAGTAGCGCCAGATCGCCACCTGGGTGCCGGCTGCCGCGTCCTGCTCGGTGAGGCTGCCGGCCCCGGCCTTGCGGGCGAGCGCGGCGAGGTCGTTGACCTGCGGGTAGGAGTTCTGCAGGATCCAGCGGATCTTGCCCGCGTTCTTGTTGGCGCCCAGCGAGGTGCCGCTCCACGACGTCTCGTGGTACTTGGCGTCCCGCTGCGTGGGGTTGTGCAGGTCGACGCAGTACGTCTGGAGCATGCCGCCGCCGTCCACGGACATCTCGAACAGGCCCGCGGCCACCTGTTCGTCGCCGCTGTCACCGTGCACCACGGCCTCGCCGTAGGTCTTCAGGCCGTTCATGGTGGCGGACGCGCCGCTCTGGCTCTGCGTGGTCCCGTCGTCGGCCGCCGCCCGGCCGGCACCGGTCAGCACCGCGGCGGCCACCAGACCGGACGCCAGTGTCACGGCGGCGAGGCGGCCCACGCCTCTCGCGGACACGGTCGTGCCGGAGTGCCTGGTGGACGCGCGGGGCGCCGAGGGACCAGAGAACGCAGCGAGCACAGAATTCCCCTTCGAGCAGGACCCGTTGGACGCGGGGGGGGTGGTCCCACCAGCAGAATCAGCGGCCCCAGGGGCCTTGCCCGGCATCCTATGGATCAGCCGGACCCGCCTTTCGCGGTGAGATGGTCGGATGAGCGATCCGAGCCGCAATCGTTATCGCGGAAGCGCGAACGGGCCGTTCTTGTCGACAAATCCATCCGGTCGTGCCGGTGGGCATTTCGGAGCGTATTCGCCGACAAGCCGTCAAGAAGCGGCCGGAGGGGGCGGATTCACGTCGCCGGTACCGGTTCCGGGGATTCCGCCGGCGTCTCCCACTCCGGTTCCGGGCTGGGCGGTGCGGGGGCCGCCGTGTCCGGCTTGGCGGGCCTCCGGAAGGCCGTCGTACCGCGCGCGAGGTCGTGGCCGATCGCCACGGCGTCGATGTCGGCGGAGGTCCACTGCTGGCCCTCCCGGGTCTCGGTGCGCACCTTCAGCCGGCCCTGTACGACGACCGGGTCGCCCACGGACAGCGAGGTCGCCGCGTTGGTGGCGAGCTGCCGGTTGGCCCACACCGTGAAGAAGTTGGTGTGGCCGTCCGTCCAGGTGCTCTTCTCGCGGTCCCAGTAGCGCGCGGTCACCGCCAGCCGGAACCGTGCCGACGGCCCCGCCGCCAGCTCCCGGTACACCGGCCGCGTCGCCACGTTGCCCACCGCGCAGACCATCGTCTCGTTCATCACGAACCCCTCCCTCGTCCGGCCGCCGCGGCCGGGCGGATGCCCGCACGGGCCCGTCCCGTACGGCTGTGTCCACCGCGGCGACCGGGCCGGGACCTCGCCCGTCGTGATCGCCGCGGGACCAGAGTGCCGCCGCCGGGCCGGGCCCGTGGGGAGCTGTGGACGGCCGTCCGGGCTGTGGACAACTCCACCACCCGGACGGGTGATCCACGTCCTCCGGGACAGGGACAGCCTCAGCCCACTCCGGCACCGGTCCGAGCGACCCTCGCGTACTGCTCGCGGACCTCCTGGTACCGCAGCAGCTCCGCCGCCACCGGATCCAGCACCCGGGCCCGTCCGCAGCCGGCCGCCGCCTCCCGCAACCGGCGTTCCGCCTCCAGGCCGTACCGCCGGGCCGGTCCCCGTGCCGCCATCCGGCAGCCCCACTCGACCAGCGGTCCGCCGACGATCCCGGAGACCATCAGCAGCACCGGAACCCCCAGGTTGGGCGCCGTCAACCCGGCGATCTGCCCCACCAGCCACAGCCCACCGACCACCTGAAGAAGCGTCATCGCGGCCTGCGCGAGCACCGCCACCGGCCACCAGCCCGGGCGCGGGGGCCGCCCAGGCGGCAGTCCCGCCCGTGCCGCGAGTTCGTCGAGCGCCTCCGGCAGGCCCTGCGAGCCGCGCAGGGCCGCCTCGCGCACCGCCTGCGCCCAGGGTGCCGGCAGCCCGGCCGAGGCCCGCTCGGAGACGGCGCGCACCGCATGCTCGACCCGCTGCCGTGCGGTGGCCTCCTCCTCCGGCGGCGCCGGTTGCAGGCGCCCCGTGGGGGGTCCACCGCGCCCCTGGTGCCAGCGCCACAGCCGCAGCCAGGGGGTGCCGCAGGCCCGGTTGGCGTTGCGCCGCCAGGCCCGCTCGGCGGCGTCGCCCGCGGCGGTGGCGCCCACCGCGTCCGCGAGCCGCGCGGCGAACTCGTCGCGCGCCTCTTCCGTGAGTCCGGGGCGCCGCCCGGTGGCGTAGACGGGCCGCAGCCGGGCCGCGGCGGCGTCCACGTCGGCCGCGACCCGCCGGGCCGCCGCGCCCCGCTCGGACACGAACTGGCCGAGCGCCTCGCGCAGTTCGCCGACGCCGTCGCCGGTGAGCGCGGACAGGGCGAGCACGGTGGCACCCGGGTCGCCGTACTCGCCGAGCGCCACGCCGTCCTCGTCGAGCAGCCTGCGCAGATCGTCCAGGACCTGGTGGGTGGCCTCGCCGGGGAGCCGGTCGGTCTGGTTGAGGATGACGAACATGACCTCCGCGTGGCCGGCCATGGGCCGCAGATAGCGCTCGTGGAGGACGGCGTCGGCGTACTTCTCGGGGTCGACGACCCAGATCACCGCGTCGACCAGTTTCAGGATCCGGTCGACCTGTTCGCGGTGCTGGACGGCGGCCGAGTCGTGGTCGGGCAGGTCGATCAGGATCAGTCCGCGGAGCTGGGCGTCCGCCTCCGGGTTGTGCACGGGGCGGCGGCGCAGCCGGCCCGGGATGCCGAGCCGGTCGATGAGGGCGGCGCTGCCGTCGCTCCAGCTGCACGCGATGGGAGCGGCGGTGGTGGGCCGGCGTACGCCGGTCTCCGAAATGGCCACGCCGGCGAGCGCGTTGAAGAGCTGGGACTTGCCGCTGCCGGTGGCGCCGGCGATGGCGACGACGGTGTGCTGGCCGGAGAGCTTGCGCCGGGCGGCCGCCTCGTCCAGGACCCGGCCGGCCTCGGCGAGGGTGTGGCTGTCGAGGCGGGTGCGGGAGAGGCCGACGAGTTCGCGCAGGGCGTCGAGGCGGGAACGCAGGGGGCCCTCGTACGCCAGTGGGACGGGGGTGGGGGCGCCCGGGCCCCTGGTCTCCACGACGGGGACGGCCGGTTTGGCGGTGGCCTCGGTGCTGCGGCGGGCGATGAGGCCGTCGTCCCAGACGTCGTCGGCCGCGCCGGGGGATTCGGCCGGGGCCGGGGTGCCGTCGGCGTCCGGGGTGTCGCCGGTGCGCTCTCGCCGGCCCTGGACGCGTTGGTCCCGTACGCGCGCGTGCGGCACGTTCTCCGCCTCGACGGTCATCTCCACCAGGTCGGCGAGGTCCGCGTCGGCGTCCTCGTCGGCGTGGTCCGCGTGCGCGTGCGCGTCGGAGTGCGGGGCGGCGTGCGGGTCGGCGTGCGTGGGCGTGTTCGCGGGGATGTGCGGGTTCGTGTGTGTGCGCGCGTTCGCGGACTTCTCGGCTCCGCCGTCCCGGCCGTGTGGCTCGACCGTCGGGGCATCCGGTCGGGCGTCCGGCGGGGCGTCCGGTGCGGGGCCGCGCACGGAGTCCTGGGTGGAGCCCCGCGCCGGGTTGCGCGCCGGGTCCGCGGCGGGCTCCCTGACCGGGTCCCTGAGAGGATCGTGGGCACGGTCCCCGAGGGAATCTCTGCGCCGGCCCCGGACAGGACCCGGAACTTGGTCCAGGCGGGCGTCGGGGGCCTGGTCCCTGCCGAAGCCAGGGGCCTGGTTCCGGCGGGATTCTCCGGTTTGTTCCCGGAGAGGCGCCCTTCCCTGCTCCCGGACAGCGTCCCGACCGGCCGAGTCCCGTCCGGCCGAGTCCCGTCCGGCCGAGTCCCGTCCGGCCGAGTCCCGTCCGGCAGAGTCCCGTCCCGCGGAGCCCTCACCCCGATCGGGGGCGGAGCCCCGGTCCTGGTCCCGGACGGAATCCCGGCCCTGGTCCCGGACGGGACCCCGGCCCTGTTCCCTGGGTGCTTCCGGTGCGGGGTCCGCGGCCGGGTGGTTCGGGGTGGTCGGGGCGGGGTCTACGTCGCTGGGGTAATCACTGGTGTGATCCATGCGTTTCAGGTGATCCCTGTGGTCGTGGTCAGTGACGGCGGTCACCGGTCACCTCTCCTTCTGGAGGACGGACAGGGCGGCGATGAGTTCGGCCTGGGGTTCGGGATGGATGTCGAGGGCGTCGAGCGGGGCGAGTCGGCGCTCGCGTTCGGTGAGCAGCACGCGGTCCACGTGCTCGGTGAGCAGCCGTCCCCCGCGGTCGCGCAGCCGCAGCGCACCGTGCGCGCCGATCCGTTCGCCGAGCCGCTCCCCCGCCGCCCGGGTGCGGCGCCCGCCGAGCAGCGCGGTGGCGACCAGGGCGGCGACCGTCTCGGGGTCGGGGGCGACGCTGCGGTCGAGCTCACGCACCTCGTCCTCGGCGTACTCCTCCAGCTCGCGCCGCCAGCGCCGGACGGCGAGTCCGATGCGGTGCTCGGCGCTCTCCAGGGACGGGTCCCGGTCGGAGAGCCCCGGGGCGGCGGAGGCGGGTTCCCGGCGCCAGGCGTCGTCGATCCGCTCGTCGGCCGCGGTGACGGAGCACAGCAGCAGCGCGGCGAGGCTCTCCACCAGGGCGTCCAGCAGTTCGCCGGGGGTGCAGTCGAGGGGGAAGGCGCGCCAGCGTTTGAGGGCGTCGCCGGCCAGGACGGCGCCGCTCTGCAGCCGGCCCCGCACGCGCGCGTGCTCACTGTCGTACGCCGCGTCGACGGCGGAGGTCAGGCGCAGGGCGGCGGCGTACTGGGCGGCGGCGGCACCGGCCAGTTCGGGCATCCGGGCCTTGAGGGAGTCGAGGACTCCGTGGGCGGTGCGGGCCAGGGTCTGCCGGCGGGCGCCGGGGTCCTGCGCCTGGTGCACGAGCCACGCGCGCAGCGGGGCGACGGCGGTGCCGGGGAGCAGTCCGCCGCCCCAGGCCGACTCGGGCAGCTCGGGCACCGTGAACCGGGGTACGTCGCCGAGTCCGGCCTTGGTGAGCAGCGCGCCGTACTGCCGGGAGACCTCGGAGACGACCTGGTGGGGCACCCGGTCGAGGACGGTCACCAGGGTGACGTCGTACTCCTTGGCGGTGCGCAGCAGGTGCCAGGGGACGGCGTCGGCGTAGCGGGCGGCGGTGGTCACCATCACCCAGACGTCGGCGGCGCACATGAGTTCCGCGGCGAGGACACGGTTCTCGACGACCAGGGAGTCGATGTCGGGGGCGTCGAGGAGGGCGAGGCCGCGCGGGAGGCTGTCGGCGGTCTCGATGCGCAGCACGTGCCGGGGGTCCTCGGCGGGCAGGATGGGTTCGTCACCGGGGTCCCGGTGCGGTTCCCACACCCGGGCGAGGTCGGGCAGCACGCGCATCCCGCTGAACCAGTGGTGGTCCTCCGGATGACAGACCAGCACCGGTGTGCGGGTGGTCGGGCGCAGCACGCCCGCCTCGCTGACCCGGCGCCCCACGAGGGAGTTGACGAGGGTCGACTTGCCGGCGCCGGTGGATCCGCCCACGACGGCCAGAACCGGCGCTTCGGGCTCTTTGAGGCGGGGCACCAGATAGTCGTCGAGTTGGGCGAGGAGTTCGTCGCGGTTGGCGCGCGCGCGTGCGGCCCCCGCCAGGGGCAGCGGGAAGCGTGCGGCCGCGACACGGTCGCGCAGGGCGGAAAGTGTGTCGAGCAGCTGAGGCCGTACGTCCAAGGTCACCACATGCGAAGAATGCCCAATTTTAGGGGAATTCTGAAGCATATAGACATGTCTGCGCGCCGATAGAACACAACGGACGGAAGGGACGACTGGGACGGAGGCACAGTCCAGGCATAACGAGTGCACAACACCCGGTGCGTCGGACGTCAAAAGCGATGCACGATTCGTACCTGCCTGCGATTATCAGGACCGCTTCACTGAACCTCCACATTGAGCCACGGAGGCGAAGCGACAGGGACAAGGAGCGGGGAGTTCTATCCTTGTCCCCGGCAACGTCACGGACCGGCCCGCACCAGGGCAGTTCGTACGAGGCCAGCACACCCGGCCCCCGTAGCTCAGTGGATAGAGCAGGCGCCTTCTAAGCGCTTGGCCGCAGGTTCGAGTCCTGCCGGGGGCGCAGGTCAGGTTCGATGCGGGCGGGGACGCGCCGGTCATGGCGCGTCCGTCGCCGGTCCCCCGCCAAAAGGGCTGGTTGTCGACGCCCCCCCCCGGAGCGGTCAGGCGAGGCTGCCCTGTTCGCAGACCCGGCGGGCGACCTCGTGGAGTTTGATGTTGTTCTCCTGCGAGTAGCGGCGCAGCACGGCGAACGCCTGCTCCTCGGTGAGCTGGTGGCTCCCTATGAGGATGCCCATGGCCTCGCCGATCAGGTGGCGGGTGGCGACGGCCCGCTCCAGCTGGGCGTGGGTACGCGCGCTGGAGAAGGCGACCGCGGCGTGGGAGGCCAGCAGCCAGCCGGCCAGCTCGCCGGCTTCGGTGAAGGCGCCCGGCCTGCGGGAGTAGACGTTCAGCGCGCCGAGTTCCTCGTCCTCCGTGTACAGCAGGAAACCCATCATGCTGCCGACGCCGAGCCGGTGGGCCGCGGGACCGTAGGCGGGCCAGCGCGGCTGCTCCTCGTTGAAGTCCGGGATGCGGAAGACCCGCTCCCCCTCCTTGGTGCGGACCGCGTCGAAGCAGGGTCCCTCGCCCAGCCGCTCCTGCAGCCGGTCACTGTCGACGACCAGCTGCTCCGTGGGGGCGAGCGACTGCACCTTGCCGCCGTGCAGCACCAGGATGCCGGCCGCGTCGCAGCCCTCCACGAGCTCCACGGCCGAGGCGGTGATCCTCGCCAGGGTGGCGTCGACCGACTCCTGCGCCAGCAGGTCCCGTGCCATCGACGCCAACTGCTGCGCGAACCGAGCCCAGTCCATCTCCTGTGCCACCTCCGGGTAGTCGCGCCCCAGCATGGCACGCCGACGGCCGGGGCGCGGGGCAGGAAGCACCCGGGGCGCCCGGGCGGGCCGCACGGGCGCGACCGCCGGGTACGGCGGCGGCGCCCGCCCCCGGCCCTTGGAGTGATCGTCCGGTGATCGGCGTGACCAGCCACAGGTGGCGGCGTTGAAAGGGGAGTGCGGCGGCTGGTCCTGCCGGCGCACTCCCCGAGCAACAAGGCAACCAAAGGAGAACGTGATGTCTCGCATCGCGAAGGCCGCCGTCGTAGCCCTCGGCACCGGCGCCGTGGTGATCGGCGGAGCCGGCCTGGCCCTGGCCGACGCGGGCGCCAACGGCGAGGCCGTCGCCTCGCCCGGCGTGCTGTCCGGGAACGTCATCGAGGTCCCGGTCAACATCCCGGTGAACGTGTGCGGCGACACGGTCGACGTGATCGGTCTGCTGAACCCGGCGTTCGGCGACCACTGCACGAACGAAGGCCACCTCAAGAGCGGCGACGGCAAGAACGGCGGCTACGGCTCCTGAGCCACCGCCCACGAGGAGCCCCGGCGCCCGGCGCACCGGGGCTCTTCCCGTCCCTCCAGGGAAGCCTCACGGGAACCGGCAGACCCGAGCGCCTCACGGGCACCGGCAGACCCGAGCGCCGCCTCACCGGTACCGGTAGCCCCGCGACCCCTCACGCGTACCGGTAGATCCGGCTCATGTCCTCCAGGGACTCCGGGGTGACGTCCCACGGGGGCAGTTTCTCGGTGCGGGCGACGATCCTGCCGTGCTGCGGGTCGCGGGGGCCCGGCGGCTTCGCCGGAAGGTAGCGCTGCCCCCGGTGCCGGGACTTCCAGCGCTCCCACTGGAGGTCGACGAAGGCGTGGTGGAACCAGAAGACGGGGTCGTTGACGGAGGCCCCGCCCGCCATCGCGCCGCCGACCCAGCGGTGCACCCGGTTGTGGTTGTGCCAGGACGCCTTGCCACTGCCGGCGCCCCAGCCCTCCAGCTTGTTGCGGAAGCCCCGGGTGGCCGTCGAGTCCCACGGCGCGACGTCGTAAACGGGGTCCGCCAGCGCCCGGTCGAGTTCGGCCCGGGTGGGCAGGTCGAAGGGGTCGCGGGCACGGCCCAGGTCCCGGGTGAGGAACTCGCCGTCGGTGACACCCTCCCTGATGGTCCAGTGGCCCGCCGCGTAGGCGAAGGGACCGGTCATCACCTGCTGGTCGCGGGCCCGGCCGGTCCCGCCGAGCAGGTCCTGCGTCCACGGCACCCCGGACGCCGAACGGTTCCTCGTCCAGTCCCAGTACGGCACCGTCACCGACGGGTCCACCCGGCGCAGGGCACGCTCCAGGTCGAGCAGGAAGCGGCGGTGCCAGGGCAGGAAGGAGGGCGTCATGTGGGCGGCGCGCAGTCCGTCCTCGCCGTCGGGGGTGTAGTACTCGATGTGCGTCCGCACGAAGTCGTCGTACTCGCCCCGCCGCTTCACCTCCAGGAACGCCTGGACGAGCCGCTTGCGCTCGGCCGCGGTCAGCCTGCTGACGTCCTTACGCACGTACGCCATGCGCCGCCCCCGTGTGCATGTGTCCCCCGCCCATCGGGCCCGGCGCCACATCGCGCAGCCGCTGCCCCGGGCCCATCTCGTCGACGGCCGCCCGGGTCGCCGCCAGCGGGGTGGGGTACGAGCTGTAGTGGTCGACCATGCTGAGCCAGCTTCCGTCGGCCCGCCGCATCAGGTGCAGCGGCCGGCCGTCCACGGTGACCTGCCACTCGCCGTCGCCGGCGGCCGGTCCGGCCGCCGGTACCAGGGCGCCCCGGATGCGGCGGCCGCGGTAGGTCTCGTCGAAGGAGGTGCCCGCCGGGCCGCCCGCCGGGAGCACCGGGCGGGACGCGGCGACGACCGGGGCGAGGGCCAGGGCGGCCGCGGAGGCGAACAGCCCCCGGGTCAGCTCGCGCCGCGTCGGTCCCCCCGGCGCGGCTCTGCCGGGCCGCCCGGATCCCGGCTCCGCGCCCACCGCCACACCACCGACTCCGACGACCATGCTCACTCCTCGTCCGGTTCACCGACCTGTGTCGGTACCGGTAACCGTCCGAGGGGCCGCCCGGTCACCGCCGCGCCGTCATCCGGCCCACGGAACGGCCGAAAGCGCTCGTACGGCGGTGCTCACTTGCCGGGGCCGGCCCCCAGGTCGCCGCCGACGACCGTCTGCAGGACCGGGCCGAGCACGCCGATCTCGGGCGTCTTCAGCTGCGGCATGCCGTAATGCTGCGGGTCGGGCGCGGTGAGGGGGGCGTCCAGGGCCAGGCCGGGGGTGAGGGTGCGCAGGTCGGAGGCGGGGAGGTCGACGCCGACGTGGTCGAAGCCGGGGCCGAGGGCGTGCGGCAGCGGGACCCTGAGGTCGACGCCCGGCAGCACGCCGTTCAGCGGCACCCGCGGCAGCGCGTGCTCCGGGATGAGCCGTCCCTGGACGTAGCGCGGCGTCTCGGGAACGCCGGGGATCAGCAGCGGCAGCTCCACACCGAGCTGGGGCATCTCCATGTGGAGGGACTTCTCGACGCCGTCCAGGGGCACCGGCACGGGGACGGTGCCGGTCGCGGCGGCGGGCGTGGCGCCGGCGCCCACGGCGACGGCGACGCCCGTGACGACGGCGGCGAGGGTTCCTCGGGTGGTCGGCTTCATGTCAGGTACGGGCCTTTCGGATACGGGAGGAGCGACGTCCGTACCGGGTAACGAGCCACTGTCGGCATCAGCTCACAATTCGCCCGGGTGCAGCATTAGTGGGCTGTTCACCAGCCGGCCGGTCACCGGTCCGCTCTTCGGTGATTCCGGAATTCCGCTGTTCAGCCCGTCCAGAAATCCCACCATCGGGTCAGGATCAGCATGCCGACGACGCCGGTGTGCAGGAGGGGGAGCACCCAGGTGAACTCGTCGAGGAAGGCGCGCAGCCGGTGCGGCGCGGGCAGGAACCGGTGGCGTACGGCGAAGGAGGTGACGTACCAGAACAGGAGGATGGTGGCGACCCAGGCCAGGCAGCACCACAGGCACAGCGCGTCGATCCGGTACAGCGACTCGAACTGCAGCCAGGACACGAAGCCGATGCCGAGGGCGCAGCCGGCGGTGAAGGTGAGCCAGTACCAGGCGGGGAAGCGGGCGCCGGCCAGCAGGCTGATGCCGACGCAGATCACGACGGCGTAGGCCACCAGGCCCAGCATCGGGTTGGGGAACCCGAACACCGAGGCCTGCCGGCTCTTCATCACGCTGCCGCAGGACACCACCGGGTTCAGGCTGCACCCGGGCACGAAGCGCGGGTTCCTCAGCAGTGCGAACTCGTCGAGGGTGATGACCCAGGAGGCGAGCAGACCGGCCGCGCCCGCGGCCGCCGTCAGCAGTGCGAAGCCCCGGCCGGTGCCCGCGGCTCTCGCTATCAGCCGCGCAGGCTGCGGGCGGGCAGCACCACGTGGGCGGCGGCCGTCAGGGTCTCCTCGGCCCCGGCGAACTCCTTCAGGGCCTCGGGTGTGACGGGCTTGCCGGGCTCGGCGGCGGGCCAGGGGCGGGTGGTGAACACCAGGTAGGCGTAACCCCGTTCGGCGACGGCGGCGAGCCACTCCTCGGGCGCGGGGCACTGGGCGTTGAGCGGGGCCAGGCTGAGAACCGCGTGGCCGGCCTCGACGAGCAGGGTGACGGGCAGACCGGGGCGGTCGGTGCCGTCGACGAGGTCGCCGCCGACCGGCAGTCCGTTGTTCTCCAGCAGCGCCCCGACGGCGGCCGCGGTGGCCTCGGGACCGCCTTCGGCGTCACCGAGGGAGTAGGCCAGCAGGTAGGGCATGTCGCTGCCGTCGGGGGCCTCGCCGCTCCAGGCCAGCACGGAGAGCGTGCCGAGGTCGGCGGGGCGGAAGGGGCGGGTTTCGCTTGGGGTTGAGGTCACCGCGTGACCCTATCGACGGGCCGTGGGGCGGCCGGGTGCCCGCTCACCCGACCGGCGGACGCCGGCCGGCCGGGCCACACGAACGAGGGACACCCCTCGGTGTCCCTCGAACGGCCCATCGACGGTCCCGGCCCGGGGCGTCTCAGCCCTGCAGCGGCAGACCGCCCAGCAGCGGGTTGTGCTGGTTGAGGGCGCCGGTCGCGGTCTTGACCGTGTTGAGCGGGGAGCGCTTGTTCTCCGTGCTGAGCGCGTTCGACTGGTGCCGCAGCGGCATCGCCTGGTTCAGGTCCAGGCCGTCCTTGGTGAGGGTGTTCACGGCGCCGTTGAGGCTGGTGGGCGTGAGATCGGCGGAGTTGGAGGCGAACGCGGGCGCGGCGACGCCGGCGAGAGCCACGGAACCGGCGACGACGGCGACGGCCTTCAGCGACTTCATCATGTTCCTTTCTTCGGCGGCTTTCGCAACGCAAGCCGCCCGGGGGACTTCTGACGTCGTGTCTAACGACGTCCGGGCGAGCCGGAAACCCCGCTCCCGGAAGAGATGCCGGCAGACGTGCGCCTGCACGGCGACGCGGGGAAAGCGGACCGGCCGTCCACCCGCGGAATGCGCGGGCGGACGGCCGGCCGGACGGAACTGCCCGCGTCAGTCGTTGAGGCAGGTGTCGCCGAAGGCGGGGTTCAGCAGGCCGATCACGTCGACGGTGTCGCCGCAGACGTTGACCGGGACGTGGACCGGAACCTCGATGACGTTGCCGGACACCACGCCCGGGGAGTGGGTGGCGGCACCGTTCGCACCGCTGTCGGCGGCAGCCACACCGGCACCGCCGGCAACGGCCGCCACGGCGGCGGTGGACAGGACCAGGCCCTTCGCGATACGCGACATGGAGAGGTCTCCTTGGGGTCGAGACAAACATTCGGGCGGATGCCCAGCGCTGTGTCAACGCGTGGCACCGGCCCGGGTTGTGCCGCCAAAGGAGTGATCCCCGGGGAGCCGCCTTCACCACTCCGACACACTTGTCCGGTTTTGGCGAATTAATACGGATAGCGACTAGAGTTGCCAACCGCCTGACTTACCCGTATTGGCAGCACATCGCACTCTTGCCGTGTCCCCCTCTCCCGGAAAGAGCGAAGCCGGTCATGCGCAATCCCCTGGGCCCGCGGCCGCGCCGTGCGGCGGCACCGCACGCTCGGCCGAACGGGCGACCCGGTCCGCGTGGCGCCGACGACCGGGCGGGTGCGGTGCCCTACAACGGCGGCCGGAGGCCCACCGGCGACTCGCTCACCCTGACCACCGCCGACCGCTCGGCGGCCCCGCTCCGCCGCCACGCCGATCCGGCGGGCGACGTACTCGACTCCACGATCGACGGACCCGGCCCGGTACGCCCCCCGCGTGAGCCCGCGTACGCCCGGACGCTCGGCCGTGTCCCGGATGTGTTCGATCTCGGCACCGGTCTCGGCCAGGGCGGTGACCAGCCGACGTTCAGGCTCGTTTCCCAGCCCGACGCGGCGTGGGCGGGCGCGCTCCTCGCCGCCGCGGACGTGCAGTAGTGCGGCGCGTTCCCGCCCGCAGTCCCGAGCGCCCCCGTGAGCGAGGAATCCCCGTATGCACCGATCAGCCACCGACCCTCGGCCACGGGTCCTGCACCTGACGCAACCCGTCGAGGGCGGGGTGGCCCGGGTTGTCCTGGACCTGGTGAAGGCCCAGCTCACGGCCGGGCTGCGGGTCACGGTGGCCTGCCCCGGCGGAGAACTGGCGGCCCGCGCGCGGGACCTGGGCGCCGAGGTGCGCGAGTGGTACGCGGACCGCTCCCCGGGCGCCGGTCTCCCGGACGAGGTACGACGGCTCGCGCGCCTGCTCGACGAGGTACGGCCCGAACTGGTGCACGCGCACAGCGCGAAGGCGGGGCTCGCCGGACGGCTGGCCGTGCGCGGCCGCGTCCCGACCGTGTTCCAGCCGCACGCCTGGTCCTTCGAGGCGGTCGACGGCGCCACAGCGGCGCTGGCGCTCAGGTGGGAGCGGTGGGGCGCGCGCTGGGCGCACCGGGTGGTGTGCGTCAGCGAGGCCGAGCGCGCGACCGGCGTGCGCGCCGGGATCCGCGCGCGCTACACCGTGGTCCCGAACGGCATCGACACCGCCCACTTCACCCCCGGTCCCCCCACCCCGGACGAGCGGTCCACCGGGGCTCCCCTGGTGGTCTGCGTCGGACGGCTGTGCCGGCAGAAGGGACAGGACCTGTTGCTGCGGGCCTGGCCCGAGGTGCTGCGGCGGGTGCCGGGGGCCCGGCTGGCGCTGGTCGGCGACGGCCCCGACCGGGACGCGCTCGGCCGACTCGCCCCCGCGCGCGTCGAGTTCACGGGCGCCGTCGCGGACGCCCGCCCCTGGTACCGGGCCGCCGACCTGGTGGTGCTGCCCTCCCGCTGGGAGGGCATGGCGCTGGCCCCGCTGGAGGCGATGGCCTGCGGGCGGCCGGTGCTGGTCACCGACGTCGACGGCGCCCGGGAGAGCCTGCCGCCCACGCACGCCGCACACTGCCTCGTCCCGCCGGGACGGCCGGGCGCGCTGGCCGGGGCCGTGGCCGGGCTGCTGCTCGACCCGGAGCTGCGCGCGTCGCTCGGCGACCGGGGGCGGCGGCACGTCCAGTCCACCCACGACGTGCGGAGCACGGCGGAGGCGGTCGCGGAGCTGTACCGCGAACTCCTCGGCGGGCGCCCGCTCGTGTCCTTCGAGCGCAGGGAGTCCATCCACTCGTGACCGCGGAAAGCACCGTCCCCTCCCCCGGCCCGCAGCCACGGGACCACGCACTCTCACCCGTCTCCGTGCTGCCGGCCCGCGCCGTCGGCGGCTTCCGGTTCCCGCCGCGGCGCCCGCGCGCGCGGCAGGCCTCCCCGGTGCCGCTGCTGACCGCCGACCTGTGCGCCGCCCTGCTCGGCGCGCTCGCCCTGGACGCGGCCGTACGCCGGCCCGTGCTGATCGGACTGCTGGTGTCCGGGGCGATACTGCTGCGCCCGCCCACGCCCCGGCGGACGGCAGGCGTCCTGGACGAACTCCCCGCCGTCTGCGGCCGGATCGCCGTCGTCTGGCTGGGCCTGGCCGCCGCCCTGGCCGCCTGGGACCCGGACCGCGCGCTGTCCGCGCACGTCCTGCTGCTGGGTTTCGCGCTGCACGCGGCGGCGGCCGGCGCGGGCCGCGGACTGGTCCACCGGCGCCGCCGCGTCGCCCTGCTGCGCCGGCCGCGCGCCGCGCTGGTCATCGGCCCCGCCGCGACCGCCCAACGGGTCGCCGCCGCCGTGCTGCGCCACCCGGACTGCGGGGTACGCCCGGTCGGCGTGGTCGCCGAGCACCCCGACGGCCCCGGGGGCCTGCCCGTGCTCACCACCGGGCAGGAGGTCGAGCGGGCCCTCATCCAGAACGGGGTCCGGGCCGTCCTCACCGTCCACCCCGCCGTCCGCACCGAACAGGGCCCGCTGCTGCGGGCGCTCGCCGAGTCGGGCTGCGTGGTCTGGGAGGTCGAGGCCGACTCACCGGCGTACGAGATGCGCGACCAGCTCGCCGGGTTCTCCTGCCGCCGGCTGGACATGGGGTCGCGGCGGCGCGGCAGCGTCGGCAAGCGGATCCTGGACATCGTCGTGTCCGGGACGGCGCTCGTCCTGGTCAGCCCGCTGCTCCTGGTGTGCGCCGCGGTGCTGCGGCTCACCGACGGGCCGGGGGTCGTCTTCCGGCAGGAGCGCATCGGCAAGGGCGGCCGTCCCTTCACGCTGCTGAAGCTGCGCACCCACCGCCCGGTCGACGAGCACGAGGCCGCGACCCGCTGGAGCGTCGCGGGCGAGGTCCGCATGAGCCGCTTCTGCCGGTTCCTGCGCCAGACCTCGCTCGACGAGCTGCTCCAGCTGTGGAACGTGCTGTGCGGCGACATGAGCCTGGTCGGCCCGCGCCCCGAACGGCCCTTCTTCGTCGGGCAGTTCAGCCAGGCCTACCCGGGCTACGCGGCCCGCCACCGGATGCAGACGGGGATCACCGGACTCGCCCAGATCCACGGGCTGCGCGGCGACACCTCCATCGAGGACCGCGCCCGCTTCGACAACGCCTACATCGACGACTGGTCGCTGTGGCAGGACGTCTGCATCCTGCTGCGCACCGCGGCCGCGCTCGTGCGCTCGACGGGGAGCTGACGATGAGTTTCGCACTGTCGCCGGCCAGGCCGCTGCGGCTGCCGCCGGTCCTGGCCGCGGTCGCCGTGCTCGCGGTCCTCGCGCTGCCGCTCGCCCCGGGCGGCGCGGAGGGCGGCGCGGGACCGGCGGACGCGGTGTCCGCGCTGGTCGTGCTGTACGCCGCGCTGCGGGTGGTCCGGGAGCGGCGCCGCCCGCTGTCCGCCACCGCCGCCGTGGTCCTCGGCATGCCGGTCGTGGGGCTCGCGGTGGCCGCGACGGGCGCGGCCTCGCCGGGGGCGGGGCTGACCGGTCTGGGCCGCTACCTCCAGGTGTTCGTGCTGGTGCCGGCCGCCGTGCTGCTGCTGGTCCGGGACCGCGCCGACTTCCGGCTGCTGGCCTGGTCGTTCGTGGGCCTGGCGGGCTGGCAGGGCGCGGTCGGGGTGCACCAGTACGTCACCGGGACCGGGGCCTCGTACCAGGGTGAGGAGATCCGCGCGGTCGGCACGTTCGGGCCGCAGGACGTGATGGGCATGGCCACGGTGGTGGCCTTCGGCCTGGTGTGCGCGGTGGGGCTGGCCCTGGGGCGGGCGCCGGTACGGCAGCGGCTGGCCGCGGGCGTCTGCGCGCTCGGGCTGCTGGTGCCGCTGGCCGTGTCCTTCAGCCGCGGGGCCTGGATCGCGACGGTGCTCACCTGCGCTGCCCAGCTGGCGCTGGCCGGACTGCGGCAGGCGCTGAAGGTGGCGGCGGTCGCGGTCGCCGCGGGCGTGGTGCTGGTCGGCGGCTTCGGAGTGGGTACGGCGATGCTCCAGGAGCGGCTCAGCAGCATCGGGCAGGTCACGGACGCCCCGGACCAGTCGGTGGTCGACCGGTACACGCTGTGGGCGGCGGCCACCGGGATGTGGCGTGAACACCCGGTCACCGGCGTCGGGTTGAAGAACTTCCCGGCGTACCGGGACGGGCACGCCTCGCTGGCGCTGTCCTCCGGGAGCGACACGGAGGGGGCGGGGGCCGCGTACCGGAAACAGCCGCTGCTGTCGCCGCACAACATGTACCTGCTGGTGCTCAGCGAGCAGGGGCTGCTCGGGCTGCTGGCGCTGGGCGGCAGCTGGCTGGCGATGCTGGTGTGCGGGGTGCGGGGGTGGTGGCGGGTCCGCCGGGACGGCCGGGGCCTCGACTGCGCGCTGGTGGCGTGCGGGTTGCTGATCTGGCAGCTCGTGGACTTCGCGTACGCCGACATCGGGGGGCCGTCCACGGTGCTGACGGCGGTGGTGTTCGGGGCGGTGGCCTGGTGGGCGCTGGTGGGGGCGGCGTGATTCCGGAGGTGCGGGAGCCGGAGGGGCCGGAGGTCGACTGCCGGCCGGTGGGGGCTCGGCGCGCGGTTCCCCGCGCTCCTGGGCACGCCGACGGCACCGGAGTCGAAGGGGCACCGCCTACTGGCGGCTTCCTGGCCAAGGCCGCGCTCGGTACCGCCGTCCTCTCCATCCTCGGGTCGGTGCTCGGGCTGGTCCGGGACCAGTCGCTGGCGCGGCTCTTCGGGGCCGGGCGGGACACCGACGCGTTCCTCGTCGCCTGGACGGTGCCCGAGTTCGCCGCCACCCTGCTCATCGAGGACGGGCTGGCCTTCGCGCTCGTCCCCGCCTTCAGTCTGGCGCTGGCCCGGCGGGCGCAGGGGGCGCCCGGCGACCCCGTACGGGCCCTGGTCGCGGGGACGCTGCCCAAGCTGGCCCTCGCCTTCGCCGGGGTCGGCGCCCTGCTGATCGCGGGCGCCCCACAGCTCGTGCAGGTGCTCGCGCCGGGCCTGCGCGACCCCGGACTCGCCGTCGGCTGCACCCGGCTCACGGCGACCTGCGTGCTGACCTTCGGGCTGGCCGGGTACTGCAGCGCGGCCCTGCGCGCGCACCGCCGCTTCCTCGCCCCGGCCGCCATCTACGTCGCCTACAACACCGGCATCATCACGGCGATGTTCACGCTCGGCGGCCACTGGGGCGTGCGGTCGGCGGCGTTCGGGGTGGCGGCCGGCGGCGTGCTGATGACCGCCGTACAACTTCCCTTCCTGGTCCAGCAGTTACGGCACGGGTCCCGGGTGTCCGGGGCGGCCGCCGGCGCCGCGGCGCAGCCCCTGGACGTCACGCTGATGGCCACCGTGCTGCTCTTCGCGCTGTGCCGGCAGTCGCAGGTGCTGATCGAGCGGTTCCTCGCCTCGCACCTGGAGTCCGGGGCCATCTCGCACCTCAACTACGCGCAGAAGGTCGCGCAGATCCCGATGACGATGTCGCTGATGCTGTGCACGGTCACCTTCCCGGTGGTGGCCCGGGCGCTGGCCGAGGGCGACACCGAGCGGGCCCGGCTGCGGGTGGAGCGGGACCTCGCGGTGGCCGCGGCCGTCGTGCTGCTCGGCACCGCCGTGGTCGTGGCCTGCGCGCCGCAACTCATCCGTCTGCTGTTCCAGCGTGGGGCGTTCACGGCCGAGGACACCGCCGCGACCGCCGGGGTGATGCGGGTCTACGCGCTCGGGCTGCTCGGGCAGACGATGGTCGGCGCGCTGGTCCGCTCCTACTTCTCGGCGGGCCGTGCCACCTGGTACCCGGTCGGCGCGATGGTCGCCGGGATCGCCGTGACCTCCTGGATCGGCGCTCTCACGGTCGGCCGGTACGGCGTCACCGGCATCGCCGCCGCCAACGCCACCGGTATCACCGTCACCGCCGTGCTGCTGCTGGCCGGCACCGGCCCGCGCAGCGTCCCGATCCACACCCGGCGGGTGCTGGCGGAGCTGAGCCGGCCGGTGCGGGCCGCCGTGATCGCGGCGGTCGTCGGGACCTTCGCCGCCGGGCGCCCGGCGGATCCGCTGACCGGTCTGGCCGCCGGGGTCACGACCGTGACCGTCGTCTTCGTCCTCCTCGGCTGGGCCCTGGACGCCCAGGGCTTCGCCCCCGCACTCCGTTCCGTCGGCACCGTCACCCGAAGGCTCGCGCATGCCGTGTTCCACTGAGTCCGCAGAGAAGGCCGTGCCCCGCACCGGCCCGGTCCCCTGGGTCGCCATGTACCACTCCGTGGGCGACCGCTCCGACGACCCGTACCGGATCACCGTCACCCCCGAACGGCTGGAGAGACAGCTGAGCTGGGTGCGCCGGCGGGGGCTGCGCGGGGTGTCGGTCGGCGAACTGCTCGCCGCCCGGGCGCGCGGCACGGGGCGCCGGCTGGTGGGGCTGACCTTCGACGACGGGTACGCCGACTTCCTGGACCACGCCCTGCCGCTGCTCGACCGCTGGGGCTGCGGCGCCACCCTGTTCGTGCTGCCCGGCCGGCTCGGCGGCAACAACGCCTGGGACCCCCTCGGCCGGCGCAGACCGCTGCTCACCGCCGACGGGATCCGGCGGGCCGCGGCGAGCGGGGTGGAGATCGGCTCGCACGGGCTGACCCACGTCGACCTGACGCGGGCGGACGCCGACACGGTCAGGGCCGAGGTGGCCGGCAGCCGGGCCCTGCTGGAAGACCTGACCCAGGCACCCGTGGCGGGCTTCTGCTACCCGTACGGCGCCGTCGACCGGCGCACCGTCGACGCGGTGCGGGACGCCGGTTACGGCTACGCCTGCGCCATCGACCCCGGCGACCTGAACAGCGTGCACGCCCTGCCCCGCCTGCACATCGGCCAGAACGACAACGCGCTGCGCCTGTTCCTGAAGTACCGGCTGCACCGGCTGCGCCGGCGCCCGGTGGAGGGGGTGTGAATGAAGGCGCTGCACGTCATCACGGGACTCGGCGTCGGCGGCGCCGAGCAGCAACTGCGGCTGCTGCTCCGCCACCTGCCGGTCCCCTGCGACGTGGTCACGCTCACCAACCCCGGGCCGGTCGCGCACGGACTGGCCGCCGACGGGGTGCGGGTGGTCCACCTCGGGATGGCCGGGAACCGGGACCTGGCCGCGCTGCCCCGGCTGGTCCGGCTCATCCGCCGGGGCCGCTACGACCTCGTCCACACCCATCTCTACCGGGCCTGCCTGTACGGGCGGATCGCCGCCCGTCTCGCCGGGGTCCGGGCCGTCGTCGCCACCGAGCACTCGCTCGGCGACTCGCAGCTGGAGGGGCGTGAACTGACCACCGGAGTGCGGGCGTTGTACCTCGCGGGCGAGCGGCTCGGCCGGTCCACGGTCGCCGTCACCCCGACCGTCGCCGAGCGGCTGCGCCGGTGGGGGGTGCCGGGGCCGCGGATCGAGGTCGTCCCGAACGGCATCGACCTGGAACGCTTTCGCTTCGACCCGGCCGTCCGGGAGCGCACCCGGGCCCGGCTCGGGCTCCCCGAGGACGCCTATGTCGTCGGCGGGGTCGGACGGCTCGCGCCCGGCAAGCGGTTCGACGTCGCCGTCCGGGCGCTCGCCCGGCTCCCGCGCGACCACTGGCTGCTGCTCGTGGGCGCGGGGCCCGAGGAGCACGCGCTCCGCCGGGTCGCCGAGGCCACCGGGGTCGCCGGCCGGGTGCTGTTCACCGGTGAGCGGCCGTACGTCTCCGGCAGCCCCGACGACCCCGACCTGCCCGCGCTCACCGCCGCCATGGACGTCCTGGTCTCGCCGTCCGCCGAGGAGGCCTTCGGACTCGCGGTCGTCGAGGCGCTGGCCGCCGGGCTGCCGGTGCTCTACAGCTCCTGCCCGGCGGTCGAGGACCTGCCGCCCGCCGCCGCCCCGCGCGCCCGCCGGGTCCGCGGCGGGGCCGGCGCCTACGCGGAGGCGCTCGCCGCCACCCGGGCCGCCGGACGCGGTCCGCGCACCGTGCCGGACGCCGCCCGCCACTACTGCATCACCCGCAGCGCCGCCCAGCTGATGGACGTCTACGCGGCCGCACTCGCCACCACACCCCAGGGAGTCAGTACGCCATGACCGAGAACCCCGTCCGAGCACCGCGCCCCTTCGCCCGCAAGCTGCCGCCCTGGTCGCTGCTGGCGGCCGGGATCGTCGCGGGCGGCCTGCTGGGCGGCGCCTACGGCGTGGTCGAGCCGGCCACCTACACGGCCACCAGCTATGTCATCGCCGTCCCCACCGAGGGGTCCGACACCGCCACCGCGCAGGGCTTCGCGCAGGCCTACGGCAGGGTCGCCACCCAGCTCGCGGTGCTCGCGGACGCCCAGATGTGGGCCGGGGTGCCGGTGAACACCCTGCGGCAGAGCGTGCAGACGGAGACCTCGCCGGACGCGCCGATGGTCGCCGTCTCCGCCACCTCGCCGCACGCCCTGCAGGCCGCCGACATGGCCAACGCGGTGGCCCGCTCGCTCACCCAGCACGCCAACGGCACCAAGGCCGACACCCACGTCGAACTCCTCCAGTTCTCCCGCGCCTCGAAGCCGGCCGCGCCCACCTCGGCGTCGCCGAAGGTGACCGCTCTGGTGGGCGCGAGCGCGGGCGGCCTGCTGGCGGGGCTCGTCCTGCTGGTGCGGCCCCGGCGCCGCCCGGAGGAGACCGCGCTGCAGGCCTCCGTCCCCGGTCCGGCCGTCGCCGCCGACGTACACGGTCAGCTGTGACGACGACGGCCCACCGGACGCTCGCCGCGCACACCACCGAACTCGTCACCGACGAGGCCGCCTTCGCCGCCCTCGGCCCCGCCTGGGACCGTCTCTACCAGCGGTGCGGCACGGCCACCCCGTTCCAGAGCCACGCCTGGCTGCACTCCTGGTGGCGCTCCTACGGTGTCCCGGGCCGGCTCCGGCTGGTCCTGGTCCGTCATGGCGGTGAGCTGGTCGCCGTGGCCCCGCTGATGCTGGTGCACCGGCCGCTGCCCGCGCTGGTCCCGCTGGGCGGGGCGATCTCGGACTACGCGGACGTGCTGCTCACCGACGCGGACGACGGCCGGGCGGTCGGCGCCCTCACCCAGGAGCTGGCCCGGGCGGCCCGGACGGCACTGATCGACTTCGGCGAGGTGCGGCCGGGCGGTGCGATGGAACGGGTCTACGACCGCTGGCGCGGGCCGTGCCGGAAGGTGCCCGACTCGCTCTGTCTGGAACTGCCCGCGGTGTCGATGGAGGAACTGGTCACCCGGCTGCCGTCGAACAAGGCCCAGCGGGTGCGCGCCAAGCTGCGCAAGCTGGGCTCGCTCGGGGTGTGCCGGGCCGCCGTGCCGCCGGAGGGTGTCGACGCGGCGCTCGGCCGGCTGCTCGAACTGCACCGGCTCCAGTGGCAGGGGCGGAAGGTGACCACGGAGCACCTCCAGCCCCGGTTCCGGGAGCATCTGGTGCGCTCGGTGGGGCCGATGGTGCGTTCCGGGGACGCGGTGGTCACCGAGTTCCGGCTGGACGGTGAGGTGGTCGCCGTCGACCTGACCCTGCTGTCGCCCAGCCTGGCCGGCGGCTACCTGTACGGGGCGCATCCGCGGTTGCGGGAGCACAAGGCGGACGTGGCCGTGATGCTGCTGGACGCCTGCACCCAGCACACCGGCACCAGCGAGCGGGGCGCGCTGAGCCTGCTGCGCGGCGACGAGCCGTACAAGCACCACTGGCGGCCCCGGCCGGTCGTCAACCAGCGGCTGCTGCTGGCCCGGCGGCGCACCGCCCCGCTGCTGACGGCGGCGCTGTGCGACGCCGCCGCCCGGCAGCGGGTCAAGGAGGTGCTGCGTCGTTGGAAGGAACACCGGCAGGACTGATCCCGCGCGGGCGGTCACCAGTCGAGGCCGACGCAGAGCTCCCCGCCGAGCCAGTACTCGACCCAGTCACCCAGGTCCATGGGGGTGCAGTCGGGCGAGGGCGTGGCGGTGGGCACGGGCGCCGGTGTGACGGCCGGCTTCGGGGTCGGGCTCGCGGTGACGTCCGGCGTGGAAGTCGGGACCGGCGTCGGGGTCGGTGTCGGGGTCTGTGTCGGGGGGTCGGTTCTGCCGAACAGCTCCGAGCGGTAGATCCGCGAGGAGCGCGGGTTGGCCGAGCACTGCCAGACACCGTGCGGGCAGTAGTCGGTCAGCGTGTTGTACAGCGGCTTGTGCTCGTCCAGCCAGGCGAGCATCCGCCGCATGTACTCGGGGTCGTCACCATTGCGGAAGAGGCCCCATTCCGGATAGGAGATGGGTTTTCCGTGGGCCTTCGCGAAATCCACGTGCTGCTGGAGTCCGTACGGCTCCCGCACCTGTTCGTCGAAGGAAAGCCCGGTCGGCTGGTCGTACGAATCCATGCCGATGATGTCGACCGTGGCGTCCCCGGGATAGCACTGCGTCCACGGTACGGCGTCCCGGCCCCGGCTCGGCGTGAAGTCGAACCGGAACTTCTGGCCCGGTACCGCCCGCATGGTGGCGACGATCCGGTTCCAGTACCTCTTCCAGGCCTCCGGGTCCGGCCCGCAACGATGGGTGTAGGTGATGCCGTTCATCTCCCAGCCGAGCACGATGACCGTGTCCGGCACCCGCAGCGCCACCAGCCGTTCGGCCAGGGCCCGGAAGTGCTGGTCGAACGCGCCGGCCGCACCCTGCCGCAGCAGCGAGCGGACCTCGGCGTCCCCGATGCCGTCCTCGTTGCGCTCCTGCATGGGCACGTTGAGGACGAGCATCCGGTCGGCCCGCTGCCGCCGCCAGTGCGCCCAGACGTCCAGGAAGCCCGGGGCGCCCTCGATGTCGGACCAGCGGTCGCCGGGCAGGTAGGTGTGCGCGACCTTCAGCTCGGTGCCCCCCAGCCAGCTGCTCAGCTGTGCCATACGGGCCACCCCGAGGGGTCCGGAGTCGAGGAAGGCACCGAAGGCCGGCGGGGCCGCCCGGACGGTGCCGGACCCGGACGGCGTGGGACGGGCCGGTACCGGCAGAGGAGCCGCCGACGGCGGGACGGACGTCGTGGGGGTGACGGCCGGAACGGGCGTGGCGGCCGGTGTCGGGGGGACGACCCGCACCACCCCCGGGCCCGCGGCGAATCCCAGACCGGCCGTCAGGGTCGCCGAGGCGACGACCGCCGCCGCGACCACGGCCACACGGGACGACCGGAACCTGGGCCGCTTTCTGCTCTGTGGAGCCATGACCGCTCCTTTCTCCACCGGTACTGACACTCAGTCATATCAATATGAATTCCGCCAGTGCGGCTGCGGCTTTCGGGTGCCCCCGGAGCCCGCACGGGTGAACCGACGCGAAGGAAGAGGTCCGTGTCCCTGCTGGACGTACGGGTCCCCGCGGTGCTGCTGCGGATCGACCGGAATCCCTTTCACCACGGCACTCTCGGAGCCGTACGCTCACTCGGCAGAGCCGGTGTCGACGTCCATGTGGTCGCCGACTCCGCCGGAAGTCCGGTCCGCAGTTCCCGGTTCGTACGGGAGCTGCATCCGCCGCCGCCGGCGGGCGCGTCGGCCGCCGAGATCGTGACCGTGCTGCGCCGGGTGGCGGCGCGGATCGGCCGTCCCGCGGTGCTGATCCCGATGGACGACGCGAGCGCGATCGCGGTGGGCCGGTTCCGCGAGGATCTCGCGCCGGACTACCTGCTGCCGCGGCAGCCCGGCGCGCTGCCCGAACGTGTCGCCGACAAGGCGGAGTTGGCCGAGGTGTGCGCGGCGGCCGGGATCCCGCACCCCGGGACGCTGGTCCCGGGCAGCGCCGAGCAGGCGGCGGCCGCCGCGTGGCGGCTGGGGCTGCCGGTGGTCGCCAAGTGGAGCCGGCCCTGGCTGGTGCCGGCCGGGTCCGGCCTGCGCAGCACGGTCGTGGTGCGCTCGGCGCGGGAGGCACGGGAGCTGTTCCTGCGGGCCGAGGAGGCGGGCAGCAGGCTGCTGCTCCAGGAGTTCCTGCCGCCCGGCCCGGACCGCGACTGGTTCTTCCACGGGTACGCCGACCGCACCGGGGCGGTGCGCGCGGGCGGGCCGGGCCGCAAGCAGCGGTCCTGGCCGCGCGACGCCGGACTGACCGCGGTGGGCCGGTGGACGCCCAACCCCCAGGTCCAGACGCTGGCCGAGCGGCTCATCGGCGAACTGGGCTTCCGGGGCATCTTCGACCTGGACTTCCGGCGCTGCGGCAGCACCGGCCGCTACCACCTGCTCGACTTCAACCCGCGGCCGGGCGCCCAGTTCCGGCTCTTCGCCGACAGCGCCGGGCTGGACGTCGTACGCGCCCTGCACCTGGACCTGACCCACCGTCCGCTGGCGGCCGGGGCACCGCTGGCCGGGCGGGCGTTCGTGGTGGAGAACTACGCGCCGCTGAGCGCGCTGCGCCCGGCGCCGGGCGGCCGGGAACTGGCCTGGAGCGCCTCGGACGACCGGGGGCCGGCCCTGGCGATGTGGGCGCTGTGGGGCCGCCATGTGACGGAGCGGCTCCTCGGCCGGGTCCTGGAGCGGCTGCGCCGCGGGGCGGCCGGTCGGGTGGGGACCGCGCACTCCCCCGTGGTCCGCCAGGCCGGCGAGCCCACCGTGGCCGCCGCCCCGGCCGGGGAACTCTCCGGGGTGTCCGGTGACGAGACGGCGAGCGGCTGCTGAGGTACGGCCGGCCGGCGGTGTGCGCGGGTCCGGACGTGCGGGCGTTCAGCCGCCCGATGGCGCCCGGACGCGCTCTGGCCTGTCAACCTCTGGGCCGACGGGGCGAGTTGGCATCTTGTACGGGTACTGCGCGGGCCGGGGTGTCCCGGCGGGGCGACGGGAGTCCGCACCGGAACCGGTGGGAAGCTGACGGACGGGTGCCGGGCGTTTGGGGCGTCCGGCACCCGGTCTCCGCTACGGCCGGCGCGATGCGGTCCGGCCCCGGCGGAACAGGAACGCCCCGGCTGCGATCAGCACGGCGCTGGCGGCCGAGGTCGCGATCATGGCCGTACTGCCGGTGTGCGGCAGGGTGGGCCGGTGGTGGTGGTGCCCGTGGTGGGGCGGCTTCGGCGGGTGCGTGTACGGCGGGGGCGACGTCGGGGGTGGAGACGTCGGGGGTTTCGTGGTCGGCGGAGGTGACGTCGGCGGCTTCGTGGTGGGCGGCGGCGACGTCGGCGGCTTCGTGGTCGGCGGCGGAGAGGTGTGCGGGGGCGGGGTGTGGTCGCCGTAGCCGGGCGGGGTGTGGTCGCCGTAGCCCGGGGTGTGGTCGCCGTACCCGGACGGGGACTGCTCGCCGTACGCGGGCGGGGTGTGGTCGCCGTACGCGGAGGGGGACTGCTCGCCGTACGCGGGCGGGGTCTCCTCGCCGTAACCGGTGGGTGCCTTGTCGCCGTAGGCCGCGGGTGTCTCACGGCCGGCGGCGGGCGGGGTGGCGCCGGACTCGCTGCCGGAGGTCGCCTCCGACCCGTGCCCCGTGGTGCCGCCGGCCTGGTTCCCGTTGCCCGGGTCGGCAGGGCCGGCCTTGATGCCGGCGGCCTCCTCGGCGGCGGCCTCGGCGCGGCCGGTCTTCTCGGGGGTCGAGACCTCCCGGGCGAGGGCCTCGGCGCGGTCGGCCACCTCGTGAGCGGCCTCCTCCGCGGCGGCCCCGGCGCGGTCGGCCACCTCGTGGGCGGCCGCCTCCGCGGCCTCGACACGTTCGGCCACCTCACGACCGGCCTCCGCCGGAGCGGCCACCTCGTGAGCGGCCTCCGCGGGGGCCTCCGCCTCGTGAGCGGCCTCCGCCGGAGCGGCCTCGACGCGGTCGGTCTTCTCGTGGGCCGCCGTGTCGGGAGCGGCGGCCTCGGGGGCGGCGGGCTTCTCGGGGGCGCGGTCGGCGGTGTGCTCCTCCGAACCCGAGCCGATCGCACAGGAGTTGCCGCAGGCACCGGCCGGAACGCTCGCCGGTCCATGGGCGTCGCTGCCGGACACGACACCCGGCGGGCCGGCTGCGGCCCCGGTCGCGTCCGTGCCCGCGAGCGCGGGACTGCCGTACAGGGACAGGATGCCCGTCGCGGCGGCGGCCGCGAGCATCCCCCTGCTGAGGGTCTGTCGCAATCTCGTGGTCTTCCTGCTTGAAGAAGTGGGAAAGCCGGCCTCGGAACGCAGATGCGAAGGATCGACGATCCGAGGCCGGCCGGGACAGCCGGGAGGCTGGTGAGCTGAGTGACGACGTCAGCTGTTGGCGCAGGTGGCGCCGAGCGCCGGGTTCAGCAGCGCGATGACGTCGACGGTGTCGCCGCACGCGTTGACCGGGACGTGGACCGGAACCTCGATCACGTTGCCGGAGACAACGCCCGGAGAGTTGGCGGCGGCGCCCTCCGCACCGGCACTGGCGAAGGCGGGGACGGCACCGCCCAGCGCCAGGAGCGCGCCGGCGACCACAGCAGCGGTCTTCTTCATGAACTTTCCCTTCTCTGCGGTCATGCCCGTATGTCGGCCGAAACCGAGCGAGCACAGCATGAACGGCTCGCACCATGACCGGCAGGCTGTAGAACGAGGAATAGACAGTCGAAGAAACTGAGGAACGCGCGCCGCCGGTCAATTCACTCGAACGCACTCCGAGAATTGACACAAAGAGAGGAAACGCTTCTGCTCACAGCGGAAATCACCGGACACGACGAAAGCCCGCCCGGGCGGCGCAAGAACGCGCACCGCCCGGGCGGGCTCCACGGGACCGGGGGTCACTGGTTGGCGACGCCGTTGGCCGCGAGGACCGAGATGTCGTCCAGGACGTGCGAGACCGGCTCGTCACCCTTGGCCTGGGTGGAGTTCTCGGCGCACTGCTGGTTCTGCGGAGCCGACAGGACAGGGATGTCCTGGGCCACGCCGACGGCGGCGATGAGGCCGAGGATGCCCTGGGCGTTCGCCTTCACCGGCAGGCCGACGCAGAGCTTGTTGAGCGAGCTCTGGACCAGGGTGGCCTGCGGGCTCATCTTGCCCTTGGTCATCTGGTTGCCGAACGTCTCGGTGGCCCCGTTGCCGCTGGCGGAGGTGGTGCCGTGGTCGTTCCCGGTGGCAAGCGCCTGGGGGGCTGCCGCCGCCGACACGCCTACGACGGACACGGCGACCGCCGCCGCGGCCATTGCCTTCTTCAGCATTTCGCTTTTCCTTTCCTGGCTCCAGGCCAAGACGGACGTTCCTGTCCGGCATCAACCGCATGCGACCGGATTGGTTGCGGCACGGGGCGTCACGTCACCCGTTCGCGAATTCGGGAGATTGTCGGACAGGGGGCCATTGGAGTGAAGCGGAGCAACCAAACGGAGCGCGTTCAGTTGACCAGTGCGCTCCGGTGGACGGGGTGTCCTCAGAAGGGAACTGAACAAGTGATCAAGAAGGTTCTGGCCGCCGCCGCTGTCGCCGCCTCCGTCGTCGGCGCCTCCGCTGCCGCCGCCTCGCCGGCCCTGGCCACCGGCAACGACCACGGCACCACCTCCTTCAGCGGCAACGACGCCCAGCAGGCGTTCGGCAACTCCGCCACGTTCGGCAACATGAGCCCCCAGATGGCGCTCATCCAGGGCTCCTTCAACAAGCCCTGCATCGGCCTCCCGGCGAAGTTGAACCTCCAGGGCCTGGTCGGCCTCGGTGCCGTCGGCGTCCTGCAGGACGTGCCGATCCTGTCGGCGCCGCAGAACCAGCAGTGCGTCGAGAACTCCACCCAGGCCAAGGGCGACGAGCCGCTGTCGCACATCCTGGACGACATCGCGGCGCTGTCCGCGAACGGCACGGGCAACAAGTAGTACCGGGAGTTCTCCGGGCCCCTGCGAGGGCGCGAGTCCGTTGATCGGACTGCGCTGCGCCGAATGGGGCAAACCATGCAACCCCGGCGGGGCCGCGGCCGTTGACGATCACGCAGCTCCTCCCCGGAGTCCGCCTTTCGAAAGGGAACCAACATGAAGAAGCTGTGGGCAACCGCGGCTGTCGCCGTCACCGTCGCCGGTTTCGCCGCCACGGCCGCTCCCCAGGCCCTGGCCACCGGCAACGACAACGGCACCACCTCCTTCAGCGGCAACGACGCCAAGTCGGAGTTCGGCAACTCGGCCACGTTCGGCGACCAGAGCCCGCAGCTGTCGCTGGTCCAGGGCTCGCTGAACAAGCCGTGCATCGGTCTCCCGGCCAAGGCGAACCTGCAGGGTCTGGTCGGTGCGGTCGCCGTCGGCGTCGCCCAGGACGTGCCGATCCTGTCGGCGCCGCAGAACCAGCAGTGCGTCGAGAACTCCACCCAGGCCAAGGGCGACGAGCCGCTGTCGCACATCCTGGACGACATCGCGGCGCTCTCCGCGAACGGCACCGGCAACGGCTGAGCGGGACGCTTCACGGGCGGCGGGTCACCGGTTCCTCCGGTGGCCCGCCGCCTCTGTCTTTGCTCAGCCGCGGTACAGCGCCTCGATCTCCGCCGCGTAACGGGCGCTCACCGCGTGCCGCTTGACCTTCAGGGACGGGGTGAGCAGTCCGTTGTCCTCGCTGAACTCGCCCTCGACCAGGGCGAAGGCGCGGATCGACTCGGCGCGCGAGACGGCCTGGTTGGCGTGGTCGACCGCCTTCTGCACCTCGGCCCGCATCCGGTCGTCGCGCACCAGCTCGGCGAGCGGGGTGTCCGGCGGCAGCTTCCGCACGGACAGCCAGTGGGCGACCGCCTCCGGGTCCAGGGTGATCAGTGCGGCGACGAACGGCCGGTTGTCGCCGACCACCAGGCACTGGCCGACGGGCGCCCGGCTGCGCAGCCGGTCCTCCAGGACGGCCGGGGAGACGTTCTTGCCGCCCGAGGTGACCAGGATGTCCTTCTTCCGGCCGGTGATGGTGAGGTAGCCGTCCTCGTCGAGCGCCCCGAGGTCGCCGGTCGCGAACCAGCCGTCCTCCCGGAGCACTTCGGCGGTGGCGGCCGGGTTGTTCCAGTACGACCCGAAGACCACCGGACCCTTGATCAGCACCTCGCCGTCGTCGGCGATCCGGACGGCGGTGCCCGGCACGGGCTGTCCGACCGTGCCGGGCCGCGGGGCCAGCGGCGGCACGATGGTGGCGGCGGCGCTGGTCTCGGTCAGGCCGTAGCCCTCGTACACGACGATCCCGGCGGCGTGGAAGAACAGGTTGAGGTCCCGGTCGAGCGGGGAGCCGCCGCTGATGGCGTACCGCATCCGGCCGCCGAGCTCCCTGCGGATCCGGCGGTAGACCAGCAGGTCGTAGAGGGCCCAGGCGGCGTACAGTCCGGGCCCCGGGCCCTTGCCGGTGCCGAGGAACCTGTTCAGGTGGGCCTCGGCGAAGCGCACGCCGATCCGCTCGGCGCGGTCGAAGGAGGCGGCGCGGCCGATCCGCTCGGCCGTGGCCCGCCCGGTGTCGTGGATCTTCTCGAACAGGTACGGCACCCCGACCAGGAAGGTCGGCTTGAACTCGCGCAGTGCGGGCCTGAGTTCGTCGGGCTTCACGCTCGGGAAGTGGCCCATCTCGATGCGGCCCAGCAGGCAGGCGATCTGGAGGGTGCGGCCCAGGATGTGGGCGAGCGGGAGGAACAGCAGGGTGGCGGCGGTCCGGCCGGTGACCGCCTGGAAGACCGGGTGCAGCAGCTCGACCGTGTTGGCGGCCTCGGCGTGCAGGTTGGCGTGGGTGAGGACACAGCCCTTGGGGCGGCCGGTGGTGCCGGAGGTGTAGCAGACGGTGGCGACGGTGTCCGGGGTGAGGGTGGCGCGGCGCTCGGCGACCTCGTCGTCCGGGACCTCCCGGCCGAGGGCGGTCAGGTCGGTGAGGGCGTCCGCGTCCAGTTCCCAGATCCGGGGGGCCCGGGGGTGGCCGGCGGTGCCGGTGGTGACGGTGGCCGTGTTCTGCGGGGTCTCGGTGACGACGTACCGGGCGCCGGAGTCCCTGACGATCCAGTCCACCTGTGCCGCGGAGGAGGTGGGGTAGACCGGGACGGTCACGCCGCCGGCCGCCCAGACGGCGAAGTCGAGGACGGTCCACTCGTAGCGGGTGCGGGACATGAGGGCGACGCGGTCGCCCACGGCGAGACCCGCGCCGATCAACCCCTTCGCGACGGCGGTGACGTGGGTGGCGAAGGCCTGTGCGGTGACCGGGCCGTCGGGGCGTCGCAGGGCTGTGGCGTGGGGGTGCCCGGCGGCGTTGGTGTACGGGAGGTCGGCGAGGGAGCCGGTGGTGAGGGGCGGGGCGAGCGGGGGCAGCCCCGCCTCCCGGACGGCTCCCTGTGCGTCCCTGGTGACCTGGACCTTGCTCCGGTCGGCCAAGTCGGTGCGTCGTCCTGCCCGTCTGAGGTCCCTGCGTACGCCCATGGGGCGTCAACTTACTCAGAAGTAAGGGCGGGTCAATGGGTCTCGCCGTGGAGATCACGGTCGTTCGCCGGGCAGGGGTGCCTCAGCTCGCCTCTTGGATGGCGGTCGCGAGGTCCGTCACGTCCTTGTCCTCCGTCGTCCTCGCCAGGGTCGCGGCGCGGTCCTGGAGCCTGCTCAGACTCATGCTGCCCGGGATGTCGTACTCGCCTCCCGTCAGGGCGTCCGCGAAGTAGGCGGCCACCGCTGTCACCTGGAAGCGGGGGGACGCCGTCCAGACCGAGTCGTGCAGGGCGTCGGTCTCCATCGAGCCCGTGCTCTCGTGCGGGGTGCGGGTGGTGGGGTCCAGCCAGCGGATCGTGGCCGTGGCCAGGTGGCCGTCCGTGCGGGGGTGGGTGCGGACCGCGTAGAGGGCGGTGACCGTGTGGCCCGGGCCGACCTCGCCGCCGTCGACGTGGTCGTCGCGGAAGTCCTCGTCGGCGACCCTGCGGTCCTGGTATCCGATGAGGTGGGACTCGGCGACCGTGTGCGGGTCGAAGGCGACCTGGGCCTTGGCGTCGCGGGCCACCAGGTCGATGTTGCGCGGGAGCTGACGGCAGAAGACGTCGTTCGCGGCGGCGGGGTCGGAGACGTAGACGGTGTGGCCGTCGCCCTTGTCGGCGAGGCGTTCCATGAGCGCGTCGCCGTAGTCGCTGCCGACCCCCACACCGAACAGGGTGATGCCGTACGCGCGGCGGTCGCCGTCGATGCGCCTGAGAATGGCGTTCGGGTCGGTCTCGCCGTCGTTGGCGAGGCCGTCGGAGATCAGTACGACGCGGTTGGTGGCGTCCCCGCGCAGGCCCTCGACGGCGGTGGCGTAGCCGGTCTCGACGCCCGCGCCGAGGTTGGTGGAGGACAGCGCCCGCAGGCGGTCGACGGCGTCGTGGATCTCGGCGCGGTGACCGCCGAGGCGGGTCATCGGCAGGACGGTCCGGGCGTGTTCGCTGAAGGTGACGATCGCCACCGAGTCGTCGTCCCGGAGTCGGTCGGTCATGGTGTCCAGGGACTTTCTGGCGAGGTCGAGACGGCCCGGCTCGTCCATGGAGCCGGAGACGTCGATGACGAACGTGAGGGCGGCCGGGGGGCGTTCACCGGTGTCGTCGGTGGGGCGGGTGGCGAGGCCGACGCGGACCAGGGACCAGTTCGGGCGGTCGGTGCGGGCGCCGTCGACGGTGACCGTGAAACCGTTGCCCTCGGGGGTCCGGTAGTCCTGGCGGAAGCTGTTGACGAACTCCTCCGGACGGATGGTCGAGGGGTCCGGACGGCCGCCGTCGGCGAGGGTGCGGCGGGCGTAGCCGTAGGAGGCGGTGTCCACGTCGAGGGCGAAGGTGGAGAGGCGGCCGGAGTCGTCGTCCCGTGTCCGGGCCGGGGCCGGGGCCGGAAGGCCGATGCTGCGGTTCGGGCCGTCGCTCGTGTGGTTCTCGTCCGCGCCGCAGCCCGTCAGGAGCAGCGTGACCGCGGTGGTGAGGGCGAGCAGTGCCCCGTAAGCCTGTCGTCGGGTCCGGTGTCGTGCCATCGTGCGCCCCCTGTGCCGGTCGGAGTCGACTGCCTGACTTCTCTGCCGACTCCGACGGCGCGGGGGTCCGGAACGTGCGCCCCGGCGGGTTGCGGATGGGTCTCGAAGCGGCCACGGACCATGTGACCTAGGAGACCACGTCCTTGCGGGCGAAGCCCCGGAAGGCCAGTGCGAACAGGACGAGGGCGTACGTCACGGAGACCGCCAGGCCCTGGATCATGCCGGACCACTCGGGGTGCGGCTGCACGGCGTCCGCCCAGGCGAACTGCCAGTGCGCGGGCAGGAAGTCGCGCCAGTGGCCGAGGGCGGTGACCGCGTCCAGGACGTTGCCGACGATGGTCAGGCCGACGGCGCCGCCGACCGCGCCGAGCGGCGCGTCGGTCTTCGTGGACAGCCAGAACGCGAGTCCCGCGGTGACCAGTTGGGACAGGAAGAGGTACCCGACCACGACGGCGAGGCGCTGGGCGGCGGTGCCGGTGTCCAGGGCGCCGCCGGTGGGGATCTGGAGCGGCCCCCAGCCGTAGGCGGCGGTGCCGACGGCCAGGGCGACCAGCGGCAGCAGGATCATCGCGGCGAGGCTGAGGCCGAGCGCGACGACCAGCTTGGACCACAGCAGCCTGGCCCTCGGCACGGGCGCGGCCAGCAGGTAGCGCAGGGAGGACCAGCCGGCCTCGGAGGCGACGGTGTCCCCGCAGAACAGGGCGACCGGGATGACCAGCAGGAAGCCCGCCGACACGAACAGGTTGACCGCGGCGAAGTTGGCGCCCGACGCGGTGGCCGTGTCCAGGAGGGTGACCTGGCCGTTCTCCCGGCCCGGCTGCCCGCCGACCGCGAACGCTATGAGCAGCACGAACGGCAGGACGGCCAGGATGCCGCCCATCACCAGGGTGCGGCGCCGCTTGAACTGGCGGACCAGTTCGACGCGCAGCGGCAGGGTGCGGCCCGCCCGGTAGCCGGAGGCGACCGCCGCCTTCTCGGTGACGGTGCTCATGCGGAACCTCCGATCAGGGTCAGGAAGGCGTCTTCGAGCCGGCGGTGCGGGCCCACCGAGGCCACCGGCACGTCGAGCCGGACGAGTTCGGCGACCAGGCGCGACGCGGTGCCGCCGGGGTCCATGCGGACGAGCAGGCCGTCGTCGGTGCGGGTCACCGAGGCGACGCCGGGCAGTGCGGCGACCTTCTCCACGACCGGTTCCTCGACGGGGGTGCCGGTGCCGACCAGGAGGGTGTCGCCGGAGCCGACGATCTCGGCGACCGGACCGGCCTGGACGAGCCGGCCGCGGTCCATCACCACGAGGTGGGTGCAGGACTGCTCGACCTCGGCGAGGAGATGGCTGGAGACGATCACCGTGCGGCCGGCCGCCGCGTAGCGGATCATCACCTCGCGCATCTCGCGGATCTGCGGCGGGTCGAGGCCGTTGGTCGGTTCGTCGAGGATGAGCAGGTCCGGCAGGCCGAGCATGGCCTGGGCGATGGCGAGGCGCTGGCGCATGCCCTGGGAGTACGTGCGGACCGCGCGCGCGAGGGCGTCGCCGAGACCCGCGATCTCCAGGGCCTCTTCCAGGTGGGCGTCCTCGGCGGGGCGGCCGGTGGCCTGCCAGTACAGCTCCAGGTTCTCCCGGCCGGACAGGTGGGGCAGGAAGCCCGCGCCCTCGACGAACGCGCCGACCCGGGAGAGGACGGGCGCGCCGGGGCGGATGGCGTGCCCGAAGACCCTTATTTCGCCGTCGTCGGGCTTGATCAGGCCCATCAGCATGCGCAGGGTGGTGGTCTTGCCCGCGCCGTTGGGGCCGAGCAGTCCGAGGACCTGGCCCTGTTCGACGCGGAAGGACAGGTCGCGTACCGCGTACCGGTCGGTGGAGCGGGCGTAGCGCTTGCTCAGGTCCGTTATCTGGAGCGGGACCGCGGCGAGTTCCGGGGCGGGGGCCGGGCCCGCGGTGCGGCGGCGGCCGCCGAACAGCAGGGCCAGGGCGGCCAGCGCGCCGGCCAGCGGCAGCCACCACACCCAGGCGGGCAGAGCCGCGGCGGCGGTGTCCACCTGCGGGGCCGTGGGCACGCTCAGGGGGCTTTCCAGGGAGACGGTGTAGGTGGCGGGGGCGGTCGGGGAGGCGTAGCCGAGGTCGGTGGAGGCGAGGACCAGGCGCAGCCGGTGGCCCTTCTGGACCTCGTGGTCGATGGCCGGGAGGGTGAGGGTGACGTCCTTGCCGGCCCTCGCTCCCGTGACGCGGACCGGGGCGACCAGCTGGGAGGGCAGCACCTGCCGGGTGCCGTCCGGGCCGACGTCGTACACCTTGCCGAAGAGCACGGCGTCGTCGCTGGTCGAGGTGAGGTGGACGGTGGCCGTCGGGGTGCCGGTGATCTGCACGTTGTCGGTCATCGGTGCGGAGTCGAAGCGGGCGTACTGGCCCGGGAAGTCCAGGGAGACGCCGACCCCGAGGGAGGAGAGCTGGGCGAGGCCGCCGCCGCCGAGGCCGGGCAGCGCGGAGACGCCGGGCGGGCTGGCGCCGGCCGGGTTCTGGACGCGCTGGGTGCCGCCCTTGAGGGCGATGTCCTTCCGGTCGCTCTCCAGGCCGGGGTAGCTGTCGGCGGTCGCGCCGCGCAGCTGGGCGGTGCCGTTGGTGGAGTCGACGCCTCCGGTGCGGGTGATCCGGAAGGCCGGGCCGGTGTCGGTGGCCTTGTCGCCCTTGAGGTACCGGTCGAACCAGGAGGTCACGCGGGCCTCGACGCGGCTGGTCTCCAGGTCGCCGCCGTCGTGGCCGCCGGCGATCCAGTCGACGTCGACGGGGGCGCCGTTGGCCTTGACGGCCTTCGCCGCCGCGTCCGACTGGGAGAGGGTGAACAGGGAGTCGGTCTGGCCCTGGAAGAGCAGGGTGGGCACCTTGATGCGGCTGCCGACGGCCGAGGGTGAACGCTCTTCGAGGAGCTTGACGGCGGCGGCGTCCGGCGTGCCCGACTCGGCGACCCGGTCGTACATCGCGCACAGCGCGGGCTCGAACTTCGCGCAGCCGCCGCCGGTGTTGAAGAAGATGCCGGCCCACAGCTTCTTGAAGACGCCGTCCGGGAACAGGGCGTCCGCGAGGTTCCAGTAGGTGATCGACGGGGCGATGGCGTCGACGCGGTCGTCGTGGCCGGCGGTGAGCAGGGAGATGGCGCCGCCGTAGGAGCCGCCGGCCATGCCGACGCGCGGGTCGCCGGGCTTGTCGAGCTGTACCTGGGGCTGTTTCGCCAGCCAGTCGATGAGCCGGGAGACGTCGGCGACCTCGGCCTTCGGGTCGTTCAGGCCGATCTGTCCGGTGGACCTGCCGAAGCCGCGGGCGGACCAGGTGAGGACCGCGTAGCCGTCCCGGGCGAGGTCCTCGGCCTCGGCGCGCATGTCGTTCTTGCTGCCGCCGAAGCCGTGGGCGAGGAGGACCGCGGGGCGGCGGGCGGTGCCGGGCGTGGTGAAGAACGAGGTGTCCAGGCGTACGCCGTCCACCGCCATCACCCTGTCGGTACGGCGCACCGCCGGTGTGTCGTCGGAGGCGGCGACGGCCGTCCAGGTGCCGGCGCCGACCAGCACCACGACGGCGGCCGCGGCGGGCAGAAGCCGTCGCGGCCGCCGGAGCAGGGCTCGCCAGGCGGGCAGTCGAAGATCCATGCCTCAACGGTACGGCGCCGGACGGACAACGGATGCCGACGCTGGTCTGAACAGCGGGCCATCCCCGAGGAGTAGGGGCCCCTCGCCGTGTACTTCGGGCGCGGTACACCGGGGGGCGCCGGGGGTGCGTGCACGCGGGGCAGGGGGCGCGTGCCGGGTAGCAGGGGCGTGCAGGGCAGTGGGTGCGTGCAGGACGGTGGGGGTTGCTCGCGCAGTTCCCCGCGCCCCTGGGCCGGCCGCCCTGCCCGGCGCACGTGGACCACTGCCGCTCCACCTCGGCCGCTCTCTCCGGTGCACGTCGAGCCCTGCCGCTCCACCCCCTCCCGCCGCCGCGGCGATCCGCCACCGCGGCGGAGTCCGGCGGTGCCGAGCCGGGCAGTGGGTGGGTGCGGGCCGGTGGGGGCTGCTCGCGCCCGCGCGGCGGAGCCGCAATCGACACAGCCCCGCGCCCCTTGGGGCGCCGGGCGGGTCGGGGGTTTTACGGTTGGGCGTCCTGGGGGATGGAGACGACCCAGTGGGTGTTCTTGCGAGGGCGGAGGTAGAAGGCCCAGTAGAGGGTGGCCGCCGCCGTGATGCCGCCGGTCCACAGGAGGTACGTCGTCTCCTGCTGGGTGAGGATGTACGCCAGCACCACGATGAGGAGCACCGGCATCGCCGGCCAGAGCGGCATCCGCCAGGCGGGGGTGTGCTTGTGGTGGCCCCGGCGGGACAGCAGCGCGGCGACGGCGACCAGGAGGTACATGCCCGTCACCGACACGCCCGTGACGCCGTACAGGGTGTCCAGGTTGACGAAGCAGAGCAGGGCGCCGGGGACGCCGACGGCGAGGGTGGCGACCCAGGGGGAGCCGAAGCGGCCGAGGCGGGAGAGGCCGCGGTTGACCGGGTTCGGCCACGCCTTGTCGCGGGCCGAGGCGAACAGGACGCGGGAGTTCTGGATGACCATGACGATGCCCGCGTTGATGATCGCGAGGGCCACGCAGAGGCTGACGAACGTGCCGACCGCGGAGTTGGACCAGGCGGTGACCATGGAGCTGATGTCGCCGCCGGTGAGGGCCTTGAGGTCGGTCGCGCCCATGGTGATCGCGGCGACCGGGACGAGGATGACCACCGTGGAGATGGCGAGGGTGGCGAGGACCGTACGGGCGACGTTGCGGCGCGGGTCCTCCAGTTCCTCGGAGAGGTAGACCGCGGTGGAGAAGCCCTGGGTGACGAAGAGTGCGATGGCGAGGCCGGAGACGACGAGCATCGCGGTGACCGTCGTGGTGTGGCCGCCGGTGTCCGCCACCTGGAGGGAGGTGAGGCTGCCGACCCCTCGGTGGCTGTGGGAGAAGCCGAGGACGGCGACCACGCCGGCCGCGATGACCTCCAGGACCAGGAAGATGCCGGTGATCCAGGCGTTCGCGCGCAGGTCCAGCAGGCCCGCGAGGGTCGCGAGCAGCATCACGCCCGCGCCGGTCATGGCCGGGTCGAGGTGGACGATCGGCGCCAGGTAGTCGGCCGTGCCCATCGAGATCACCGGGGGCACGATCATCACGACGAGGAGGGAGAGGACGAAGACCAGCCAGCCGGCGAGGCGGCCCGCCATCGTGGAGACCATCGCGTACTCGCCGCCCGCGCTCGGGATGAGCGTGCCGAGCTCGGAGTAGCAGAACGCCACGGCGATACAGAGGAGGGAGCCGATGGCGATGGTGAGGGCGGTGGCGGTGCCGAGGGTGCCGAACAGGTCGGGGACGACCACGAAGAGCGTGGAGGCCGGGGTGACGCAGGAGAGGGTCAGTAGGGTGCCGCCTACCACTCCGATGGAGCGCTTGAGCGTCTGGGGACTGTCGGGCGCCTCGGTGACGGCGTGGTCGACAGGGCGGAGCGTGTCGGTCATGCGGCGGTTCCGATCGACTTGTGCGGATGCCTCCGGCGGTTGGGCTGCGCTGCATGGAACCCCGACGAAAACCATGGCGTCAATGGCTGTTTACCTTCGGATTCCGCAGTCTTAAAGCAAGCCGCGCCACATCACTTTCTTAGGATCGAATCCTCGAACGTCGCAATCATCAAGACTGTTCGCCGCATGACCTTGCTTTCGAAGGCCATGAACGCAAAGAACTTAAGTCACCCGTTTCCTCCCACGGAAACGAGAACCGAAGGTGAGCCGCCAAAAAAAGTCGGGGCCGTCCGGATTCCGGACGGCCCCGACGGGGTCAGGCGCTCATGCTCAGTGGTTGCGCGGGAAGCCCAGGTCGACGCCCGCGGGGGCGTCCGCCGGGTCGGGCCAGCGGGTGGTGACGACCTTGCCGCGGGTGTAGAAGTGCGTGCCGTCGTTGCCGTAGATGTGGTGGTCGCCGAAGAGCGAGTCCTTCCAGCCGCCGAAGGAGTGGTAGCCCACCGGCACCGGGATCGGGACGTTCACGCCGACCATGCCGGCCTCGATCTCCAGCTGGAAGCGGCGGGCCGCGCCGCCGTCCCGGGTGAAGATCGCGGTGCCGTTGCCGAAGGGGGAGGCGTTGATCAGCGCCACGCCCTCCTCGTAGGTGTCCACGCGCAGCACGCACAGGACCGGGCCGAAGATCTCGTCGGTGTACGCCTTGGCGGTCGTCGGCACCTTGTCCAGCAGCGAGATGCCGATCCAGTGACCGTCCTCGAAGCCCTCGACCGTGTGGCCGGTGCCGTCGAGGACGACCTCCGCGCCCTCGGCCGCCGCGCCGGTCACGTAGGAGGCCACCTTGTCCCGGTGCACGGCCGTGATGAGCGGGCCCATCTCCGACGTCGGGTCGTTGCCGGGGCCGATCTTGATCTTCTCGGCGCGCTCGCGGATCTTCGCCACCAGCTCGTCGCCGATCGCCCCGACCGCCACGACCGCCGAGATCGCCATGCAGCGCTCGCCGGCCGAGCCGTAGGCCGCGGAGACGGCCGCGTCGGCCGCCGCGTCCAGGTCGGCGTCCGGGAGCACCAGCATGTGGTTCTTGGCGCCGCCGAGGGCCTGCACGCGCTTGCCGTTGGCGGAGGCCGTGGTGTGGATGTATCGGGCGATCGGGGTGGAGCCGACGAAGGACACCGCCTTGACGTCGGGGTGCTCCAGGAGGCGGTCCACCGCCACCTTGTCGCCGTGCACGACGTTGAAGACGCCGTCGGGCAGTCCGGCCTCGGCCAGCAGCTCGGCGATCTTGATCGACGCGGACGGGTCCTTCTCCGACGGCTTCAGCACGAACGTGTTGCCGCACGCGATGGCGATCGGGAACATCCACATCGGCACCATCGCCGGGAAGTTGAACGGCGTGATGCCCGCGACGACGCCCAGCGGCTGGCGGATCGAGGAGACGTCCACCCGGCTCGCGACCTGCGTCGACAGCTCGCCCTTCAGCTGCACGCTGATGCCGCACGCCAGGTCCACGATCTCCAGGCCGCGCGCGACCTCGCCGAGGGCGTCGGAGTGCACCTTGCCGTGCTCGGCGGTGATCAGTTCCGCGATGGCGTCGCGGTTGGCGTCGAGCAGTGCGCGGAACCTGAAGAGGATCTCCGTGCGCCTGGCCAGCGAGGACTGGCCCCAGCTCAGGTAGGCGTCCTCGGCGGCGGCGACCGCGGCGTCGACCTCGTCGACCGACGCGAACGCGACCTTCGTGGTGACCGCGCCGGTGGCCGGGTCGGTGACCGGACCGTAGGTGCCCGACGTGCCGTCGACGGACTTGCCGCCGATCCAGTGGTTGACGATCTTCGTCATGACCGGTTACTCCTTCACAGATGGCGGCGTCGGGTCGAGACGTGCCGTTCGTAGAGCTCACGTGCCTTGACCGCGGCGGCTCGGGTCGCGGTCGCGGCCACGGGTACATCCCACCAGGCCTGCGCCGGAGGCGGGCCCGACACAGTGTCTGCCGTTTGCGTCTCGACGTAGACACATGTGGGAGCGTCGGCGGCCCGCGCCTCCGCCAGCGCCGCGCGCAGGTCCCGTACGGTCTTCGCGCGCAGCACCCGCATGCCGAGGCTGGCCGCGTTGGCGGCGAGGTCCACGGGCAGCGGGGCGCCGGTGAGCGTCCCGTCGTCCGAGGGGAGGCGGTACGCGGTGCCGAACCGCTCGCCGCCCACCGACTCGGACAGGCCGCCGATGGAGGCGTAGCCGTGGTTCTGCACCAGCAGCACCTTGACGGCTATGCCCTCCTGGACGGCGGTGACGATCTCGGTCGGCATCATCAGATACGTGCCGTCGCCGACCAGCGCCCACACGGTGCGCTCCGGCGCGGCGAGTTTCACCCCGATGGCGGCCGGTATCTCGTAGCCCATGCACGAGTAGCCGTACTCCAGGTGGTACTGGTCGTGCGAGCGGGTCCGCCACATCCGGTGCAGGTCGCCGGGGAGGGAGCCGGCCGCGTTGACGATGACGTCGGTCTCGTCGACGAGGGTGTCGAGGACGCCGAGGATCTGCGGCTGGGTCGGCCGGACGTCGGGCTCGTCGGCCTCGTAGCAGGCGTCGACGCGCTGCTCCCAGCGCTCCTTGTCCTCGGTGTACTCGGTGACGTAGGAGTCGGCGGTCCGGTGGCCGTCCAGGGCGCCGCGCAGCTCCGTGAGAGCGCTGCGGGCGTCGGCGACCAGGGGCAGCCCGGCCAGCTTGTGGCCGTCGTGGGGTGCGATGTTGAGGTTCAGGAAGCGGACGTCCGGGTTCTCGAAGAGGGTGCCGGAGGCTGTGGTGAAGTCGGTGTAGCGGGTGCCGACGCCGATCACCAGGTCGGCGGTGCGGGCGAGTTCGTCGGCGGTGGCGGTGCCGGTGTGGCCGATTCCGCCGACGTCCTGCGGGTGGTCCCAGCGCAGTGAGCCCTTGCCCGCCTGGGTGGACGCGACCGGGATGCGGGTGGCCTCGGCGAAGTCGGCGAGCACCGCTTCGGCCCGGCTGTGGTGGACGCCGCCGCCGGCGATGACCAGGGGACGGCGGGCGTTCCTGATCGCGGTCACCGCCGCGGCGAGTTCGGTCCGGTCGGCAGCGGGCCGTCGTACGGTCCACACCCGTTCGGCGAAGAACTGCTCGGGCCAGTCGTACGCCTCGGCCTGGACGTCCTGCGGGAGGGCGAGGGTCACGGCGCCGGTCTCGACGGGGTCGGTGAGCACCCGCATGGCGGCGAGGGCGGAGGGGATCAGCTGTTCGGGGCGGTTGATCCGGTCGAAGAACTTCGACACCGGGCGCAGGGTGTCGTTCACGGACACGTCGGCCGCGTACGGGACTTCGAGCTGTTGCAGGACCGGGTCGGCGGGGCGGGCGGCGAAGACGTCGCCGGGCAGGAGCAGGACCGGGAGGTGGTTGATGGTGGCGAGGGCGGCGCCGGTGACCAGGTTGGTGGCGCCGGGGCCGATGGAGGTGGTGACGGCGTGCGTGGCGAGACGGTTCGACTGACGCGCGTAGCCGACCGCCGCGTGCACCATGGCCTGTTCGTTGCGGCCCTGGTGGTACGGCATGTCGTCCGCGTACTCCAGGAGCGCCTGGCCGAGGCCGGCCACGTTGCCGTGGCCGAAGATGCCCCAGGTGGCGCCGATCAGGCGGCGGCGCTCGCCGTCCCGTTCGGTGAACTGGACGGCGAGGAAGCGGACAAGCGCTTGCGCGACGGTCAGCCGAATCGTCATCGGTAACCCTCCAGATGGTCCGGGTGGAAGCAGATCCGCCACTCCCGCGTCGCGCCCGGCCCCGCCATGACGTTCAGGTAGTACATGTCGTGCCCGGGCTGCGCGATCGACGGGCCGTGCCATCCGTCGGGAACGAGCACGGCGTCGCCGGAGCGGACCTCGGCGAGGACGTCCGTACCGCCCTCACGGGAGGGGAATACGCGCTGGTACCCGATACCGTTCGGTCCGTCGATCTCGAAGTAGTAGATCTCCTCCAGCTCCGACTCCTCGCCGGGCCGGTGCTCGTCGTGCTTGTGCGGCGGGTACGAGGACCAGTTGCCGCCGGGCGTGACCACCTCGACGGCGATCAGCTTGTCGCAGTCGAAGGCGTCCGCGGAGGCGAAGTTGCGCACCTGCCGGGCGCTGGTGCCGCTGCCGCGGTCTTCGACGGGGACCTCCGGCGCGGGGCCGTAGCGGGCGGGGAGTCGTCGCTCGCACTTCGCTCCTGCCAGGGCGAAGCGGCCTCCCGCGCCGGAGGCGATCTGGACCTGGGCGTCCCGGGGCGCGTACGCGAAGTCCGAGACTCCGCCGAACACGCTCTCCCGGCCCAGGATCTGGAACTCTTGTCCCTCTGTTCGCACCGTACAACCGCCCTGGAGCGGAAGCACGATCCACTCGCTGTCCCCGGTGGTGAACAAATGCGTTCCACCAGGGGCCAGTTCGACGATCCGCAGGCTGCTGTGCGTCCAACCGGCCCGCTTGGGGTCGATGTCGAGCGCGTACTGGGCGTTCGCGGTCGAACCCTTGGTGAGATGCAGCTCGTTGGTCGTCATCTTCTCGCCCTCACAGGAGTCCGACGGCGGTGTCCACGGCGGCGGCCACGTCGCCGTCCGCCGGGTACAGCAGGGAACGGCCGACCACCAGGCCGCGCACGGTGGGCAGTTGCAGGGCGCCGCGCCACTTCTCGTAGGCGCCGTCCTGATCGTCCCCGACCTCGCCGCCCAGCAGCACGGCGGGGAGCGTGGACGTCGCCATGACCTGCGCCATGTCGTCCGGGTCGGCGGTGACCGGCACCTTCAGCCAGGTGTAGGCCGAACTCCCGCCGAGGCCCGAGGCGATGGCGATGGACCTGGTGACCGCCTCCGCGGACAGGTCGTTGCTGACCCTGCCCTCGGGGGTGCGGCGGCTGATGAACGGCTCGACGAAGACGGGGAGCCGGCGCGCGGCCATGTCGTCGATGGCGCGCGCGGTGGACTCCAGCGTGGTGAGCGAGCCGGGGTCGTCGTAGTCGATGCGCAGCAGCAGCTTGCCGGCGTCGAACCCGAGACGCTGTATGTCCTCGGCGCGGTGGCCGGTGAACCGGTCGTCGAGTTCGAAGGAGGCGCCCTGGAGCCCGCCCCGGTTCATCGAGCCCATGACGACCTTGCCGTCCAGGACGCCGAGCAGGAGCAGGTCGTCCAGGATGTCGGCGGTGGCGAGGACGCCGTCGACGCCGGGCCGGGACAGCGCCAGGCACAGCCGCTCCAGCAGGTCGGCGCGGTTGGCCATGGCGAGCCGGTCGCCGCCGACGCCGAGGGCGCCGCGGGCCGGGTGGTCCGCGGCGACGATCATCAGCTTGCCGTCCTCGTTGAGGAGCGGGCGGCGCGCGCGCCGGGCGGCCGCCTCGGCGATCGCCTCGGGGTGGTGGGTACGGGTGTGGACGAGGGCGGCGATGTCCACGGTCGTCTCCTTGGCGGGGGCGCCGCCCTCGCGGTGGGCGCCGGTGACGCGGCCGGCCCTCACCGCACCGCTCCGGCGGCGAGCGCGGCGGCGATCTCCTCGGCGGTCGGCATCGCCGAGGAGCACTCCAGGCGGGAGGCGACGATGGCGCCGGCCGCGTTGGCGTGCCGCATGATCTTCTCCAGGTCCCAGCCGGCGAGGAGGCCGTGGCACAGGGAACCGCCGAAGGCGTCACCGGCGCCGAGTCCGTTGAGGACGTCGACGGGCAGCGGCGGTACCTCGGCGCGGTCGCCGTCGCGGTTCACGGCGAGGACGCCCTTGGGGCCCTGCTTCACGACCGCCACCTCGACGCCCGCGTCCAGCAGGGCCTGGGCGGCGGCCTGCGGTTCGCGGACGCCGGTGGCGACCTCGACCTCGTCGAGGTTGCCGACGGCGACGGTGGTGTGCTTGAGCGCCTCCGTGTAGAAGGGGCGGGCGGCGTCCGGGTCCGTCCAGAACATCGGCCGCCAGTCCAGGTCGAAGACGGTGGTGCCCGACTTGGCACGGTGGGCGAGGGCGGCGAGGGTCGCCGTGCGGCTGGGCTCCTCGCTCAGGCCGGTGCCGGTGACCCAGAAGATCCCGGCGTCCCGGACGGCGTCGAGGTCCAGTTCGTGGGCGTCGATCTCCAGGTCCGGTGCCTTGGGCTGCCGGTAGAAGTACAGCGGGAAGTCGTCCGGCGGGAAGACCTCGCAGAAGGTGACGGGGGTGTTCAGCCCGGGGACCGGGGTGACCCAGCGGTCGTCCACGCCGAAGTCGCGCAGCGCCTGGTGCAGGTAGGCGCCGAAGGCGTCGTCGCCGGTGCGGGTGATGACGGCGGTGCCGCGGCCGAGGCGGGCGGCGGCCACCGCGACGTTCGTCGCCGACCCGCCGAGGAACTTGCCGAAGGACGACACCTGGGCGAGCGGGACACCGGTCTGGAGCGGATAGAGGTCCACCCCGATCCGCCCCATGGTGATCAGGTCGTACGCCATCGGCATCCCTTCGTCATGGCTCTCCCGTGGTTTGTAGCCCTGCGCGGGACGTCGTGTCAATGCTTTGTCCGGACATTCGGACGACAGGATGCGAGACGCCCGGGAGGGAGGGGGCCGGGCAACCCCTGTCAACCCGACCCGCCGGGGAGTCGACGGGTGCTTGTGCTCCGGCTCTGTCACAACCGCCCCCGTTGTGTCACACATGTCACGCATACGCGGGTTGTCGGTCACACCAGGACGACAGCCGCTTGCGGACGGTCACTCTGCGTCGTTCACCGGGCACAGGCTTTGTGATCGCCAGCGCCGCGCCCGGTTCCCCCCGGTGACCGCCTCCGGTCGCCCCCGCGGTGCGCGCAGGGAGGTGCGTCCCATGACCGACCGAAGGCTCTGGTCGTACAAGGAGATCGCTGCGCACATCCGCGTGCAGCCCGACACCGTCCGCTCCTACCGAAAACACGGGCTGCTCCCGCCGCCCGACCACGTCGAGGGCGGCAAGCCCTACTGGTACGCGGACACGGTCCGCGCCTGGGTCGCCTCCCGCCCGGGCAACCGGGGCCGCAGAGACCTCTGAACCACTCCCCCGCGCCGGAGCCCCGCCCGCCGAGCGGCGGGGCGCGTGTGCGTCAGGACCAGGGCTCGACGACCGTCACCCCCGCGGCCGGAGCCGTGCCCATCGCCGCCAGGGCCCGCGGGGCCTGGTCCAGGGTGATCGTCCTGGCGATCAGGAGGTCGGGACGCAGGGTGCCGGCGCCGACCAGGTCGAGGAGGGCGGGGTAGGCGTGGGCGGCCATGCCGTGACTGCCCAGGAGCTCCAGTTCCAGGGCGATCGCCCGGGCCAGCGGTACCGGGGTGGTGCCCTCCGGGGACGGCAGCAGGCCCACCTGGACGTGTCGGCCGCGGCGGCGCAGGGAGTTGACCGAGGCGGCCGCGGTGGCCGGGGAGCCGAGGGCGTCCAGGGAGAGGTGGGCGCCGCCGGAGGTGAGGTCGCGGACGGCCGCCGCCGGGTCCCCGGTGTCCGCCGCGTTCACGCAGTGGGCCGCGCCGAACTCCCTCGCCAGGTCCAGCGCCCCGGCCGAGACGTCGACCGCCACCACGCGCGCCCCGCAGGCCGCCGCGATCATCACCGCCGACAGGCCGACGCCTCCGCAGCCGTACACCGACACCCACTCCCCGGCCGCGGCCCTGCCCTGCTGCACCACCGCGCGGAAGGCGGTGGCGAAGCGGCAGCCGAGGGAGGCGGCCGTCGCGTACGACATGTCCTGCGGGATCGCCACCAGGTTCACGTCCGCGTGGTCCAGCGCCACGTACTGGGCGAAGGAACCCCAGTGGGTGAAGCCGGGCTGGGTCTGGCGTTCGCAGACCTGCTGGTCGCCGGCCGCACAGGACGGGCAGGTGCCGCAGGCGCAGACGAAGGGGACGGTGACCCGGTCGCCGGGGCGCGCGCCGGTCACCCCGGCGCCGACCGCCTCGACGACGCCGGCGAGTTCGTGACCGGGGACGTGCGGGAGCGTGATGTCGGGGTCGTGGCCCATCCAGCCGTGCCAGTCGGACCGGCACAGGCCGGTGGCCTCCACCCGGACGACCACACCGTGGGGCGCGGGGCACGGATCGGGGACCTCCCTCACCTCGGCGGGGCCGCGGAAGTTCTCGAAGACGACGGCTCGCATACGCGCGTGCTCCTTTCGGGGACTGCGCGAAGGGTAGGCGCTCCGGCCTGGCAGTTGGCGAGGCTGCGGGGTGCCGTATGGCGGTGATCGGGGCGGCGCCTGCTCTGGTCTGCTTCGACGCGGTCTGTCGCAAGCCACGGTGGTCGTTCGGCCTGCTGGAGCCTCAGTCGGTGGCATCAATGCAGCGACCTGGGGCGTCCTTCTGTCCGGCTGCCGGAGTGGTTCCTGCGGGAGGGCTGTCAGCTGGTGGGGTGGCACCGTGTCGGCGTTGGCGCCGGCTGTAGGCGATGACGGCCTGCCACAGGTGGCGTCGGTCGGCGTCGGGCCAGTGCAGGTCGGTGAAGTGCAGTTCGGCGTAGGTGGCTTGCCAGGGCAGGAAGTTGGAGGTGCGTCGTTCACCTCCGGTACGCCACAGCAGGTCGACGTCGGGCAGGTCGGGGTGGGGCAGGTGTGCGGCGACGTCGCGTTCGCTGAGCAGGTCCGGGGTGATGTGGCCTGCCTGGGCGGCGCGGATGAGGGAGGCGGCGGCGCGGGTGATCTCGTCGCGGCCTCCGTAGTTGATGCAGAAGGTCAGGGTCAGGGCGCTGCGGGTGCGGGTGGCGTGTTCTTGCCGGCGCAGGGCTTCGACGAGGTCGCCGGGCAGCCTTTCGGGCCGGCCGGACCAGCGCAGGCGGACGTCCAGGTCGCGGTAGGGGTCTGCGTCGAGTTCGTCGCGCATCGCTGACAGGATGCGGCCGACTTCTTCGGTGTCGCGCCGCCAGTTCTCGGTGGAGAACGCGTAGAGGGTCAGGTGGGGCAGCCCGATTTCCAGGGCACCGTGGACGGTGTCGCGCAAGGTTCGGATGCCGGCGAGGTGGCCTTCGTGGCGGGGTAGTCCGCGTTCCTGGGCCCAGCGTCCGTTGCCGTCCATGATGACCGCGACATGGCCGGGCATCCGGTCGGCGGGGATGCGCGGCGGTGTGAGGCCTTCGGGGTGGGGCGGCGGCTTGCGGTAGCGGGTACGGGCGGCCGGGATGGGGCGTGGCGTGATGTCGCTGTGGGGGAGGACGGCCCGGCGCGGGCCAGGAGTGATCAGAGGGGTGAGCTTCCAGGCCAGCGCGGCACGCAGCCGGGCAGGGGCGAGGATGCGGACGCCGGTGAGGAGGTGTGGGCGCGGTGCTGTGCGCAGGAGCTTGGGACCGGCCCGGTCGATGGCATCGAGCTGGGCGCGCAGGAGGGCGGCCATGGTGTCGATGACGGTGGCCGGTCCGGGGTGCATGCCGCGCGTCAGCTGGGGCTGGGTCGTCCAACGGCGCGCTGTTGCCGTCAGGTGGGGGATCAGCGCTGCGACCTGCTCGCTCCAGCGGCGGTCCAGCAGGTCCTGTTCGGCGCCGGGATGATGTGCCAAAGCCTCCAGAGGCAGGAGGAGGTCTCCTTGGGCGAGGTCGGCGGCGAGGTCGGTGAGGATGTCGGTGAGCCGGACACCGTCGAGGAACTGCTCGTAAGCGTCCTGACTGTCCAGGCGCAGGGCCACAGGGATGCCCGCCCGGCCGAAAAGGTCCCGCATCTGCTCGAACCACGGCAGCAGCGTCCCGCGCCCCCAGGCCCGCCAGCCGGCCCAGTCCGTGAAGCGGCGTCCGGCCGTGTCGTCACGCACCAGTTCCAGTGCACCGCGCAGTCCGGTCAGGTCCAGGCGCCAGCGCACCGCGGTGTCGACCAGGGCGTACCGGACCGGGTCCGTGCTCTTCCCCGTGGCCAGGTCGCGTGTGAGGGCGACGGTCCATGCCTCGACCCGGGCGGCCCGCTCTCGGGCCGTGGCGTCAGGGTCGTCGGCCAGGTCGTCGACGGCGTTCGCGGCTGCCCACAGTGCACAGCAGGCCGGGCGCAGCACGGCCGGAACCAGCTGGATCAGCGCGTACTCGACCGGGTCGCGTCGGGTCTGCCGCCGGCAGGCCTGGTACGCGGCTCGTAGCACGGGGTCGCCCGTGCTGCCGCGCATGAGGGATCGGCGGTGATCGGAAGAGATGTTCGGTGCCGGCACGTTGGGGTCAACGACGCGGCAGGGGCGGAGGTTGCGAGTTCGATCTCTCTCGGGGCCGCTCAGCGTGGGGTGCCGCGGGACTGTGCGGGGTGCCTCTCCCCGTCGGTGTCCTGGCGTGGTGCCGGCAGGGAGCGGGCGTGCGCCGGCAGCGCGGTGCGGGTGCGGTACCGGAAGGCGAGCAGGCCGGCTGCGGCGGCTGCGGTGAACCAGGCCAGCTGGATGACCAGGCAGCCGGGGACGGCCTCGGTGGAGAATCCGGCGGCGGTGGCGGCCTGCATCGCTCCGTAGGAGGGCAGCAGGCGCAGTCCGGGGCTGTCGGCGCCGGAGCTCGTCACCGGGTTCTGCAGGGCCAGGTCGATGATGCTGGTCATGACGATGGCGAACATGCCCTCGACCTCGCGGCGCAGCAGGGAGCCGAAGCCGATGCCGAGGATGCCGTAGGTCAGAGCGGCGCAGAACAGGGCTGCCATGAGCAGGACGGGCCGGCGCGGTGACCAGGTCAGGCAGGTGACGGCGGTGGCGTAGGCGGCGACCAGCGCGGAGGCCACGGCGAGCCCGGTGGTCTTCGCGGCGACGAGGTGCGGTCGGGGGAAGCCGGCCAGGGCCAGGCGCTTGTCGAAGCTGCCGGAATTGAAGGTGGCGGCGAACATCAGGAATCCGGTGATCAGTGTGACCGCGTTCAGCGCACCGCTGACCGCGGTCAGTTCGTTGCCGTGTGGGGTGAGCCACTGCCCGGTGGCCTGCAGCTGCATCCTGGCCCGGCCGGCCGGCATGGCCAGGTAGGCCAGGGTCGTCCACGCGGGAAGAAACAGGACGACCAGCACGATGGCGAACCGGTTACGGCCGTGTTCGATCAACACGAAGCGGGTGGCCGTGGCGAACAGCCTCGCATGCCTTCTCACGCCGCGCTCGCCTCCTCTCGAAGGTGCAGCGTGCCGGCGTCCAGCTGCCAGAGCTCGTCCAGACGCTCGGTGTCCCACGCCAGATGGGAGACCACCAGCACCGACCGGCCCGCGGTCCGCAACCGGGCAGCGAGATCCCAAAAGCGCAGATACGTCTCCCAGTCGAAGCCCTGGTACGGCTCGTCCAGCAGGACCACCTGCGGATCGTGCATCAGCGCCAGCGCCAGGTTCAGCTTCTGCCGCGTCCCGCCGCTGAGCACGCCCGCGCGCTCGCCGGCGTGGTCGGCGAAGCCCAGGAGGTCCACGAGCTCCTCGGCGTACTTCAGATCAGCGAGCCGGAACGCGGCCCGGAAGAACTCCAGGTGCTGGGCGACTGTCAACGCGTCGTTGAGCACCACCTGCTGCGGGCAGTAGCCGAAGCTGCCCCTGTGACGCACCGTTCCGCGGCTCGGCCGCAGCTCACCGGCCAAGATCTTCAACAGCGTCGACTTGCCCGCACCGTTCTCCCCGACGACCCCGGCGATGATCCCCGGACGCAACCGCAGATCCACCCCGCGCAACACCGCCCGTCGGCGGTACGCATGGTGCACGCCCACCACTTCCACGCCGTCCCCCACTATCCGATTCCGTCATCTGCGACTCGACACACTCAACGAGCACCTCACCTTCAAGGCACGAGCACGCGAGAGGGCCGGACGTCCCGACACGCCCGGCGGCGTCGTCGAGGGCACGCGCGCGGCCCGGTGGGCGCGGGTGTGTGCCGGGTTCTGCGTCCGGGCGGGCCGGCCCCTGAGCGGCGCCCCGCGCGTCGGCCCGGGCGGTGGCCACTCCCCCGCGGCTCTCGGACTGCGACATGCCGGACTTCTGCCTAAAGTTCGGGTAAATCGACCGGTTCCGGCGGGCGCCATCCGCGCCTGCCGGAGCACGAGGGGACCCGCCGTGACCCACTCTCCGTTCCCCGGCCGGCCGCAGGCCCGTATCCCGGGTCCGCAGCAGCCGCCCCCGCCGTACCCCCGGATCCGCGCGGGCCTGTGGAAGCGCTGCCTCGGCGGTGGGCTCGCCCTGTGGGCGCTCACCGCGATGGTCACGTACACGACGGGGAACACCACGCTGCTGCCGACGCTGATCCTGCTCGGCAGCTTCCTCGTCCCGGTCGTCTTCGTCCTGTGGGCCTACGAGCGGCACGGCCGCGACCTCGGCGTCAGCGCGATCCTCGGCTGCTTCCTGACGGGCGGCACGCTCGGGGTGCTGGGCGCCTCGGTGATGGAGTCCTACCTCGTCCGCCCGTCCTGGGGGATGTTCGTCTGCGTCGGCCTGATCGAGGAGGCGGTGAAGCTCGGCGCACTGGTGTTCGTCCTGCGCCGGCTGCCCGGGATCCGCGGCATACGGGCCGGACTGGTGCTCGGCGGGGCCGTCGGCTTCGGCTTCGCGGCCCTGGAGAGCTCCGGGTACGCGTTCAACGCCGCCGTCTCCACCGAGGGCGTCGACCTGCGGGCGCTGATCGAGACGGAGATCCTGCGCGGCGTCCTGGCCCCGTTCGGGCACGGCCTGTGGACCGCGATCGCGGGCGCCGTCCTGCTCGCCTCCCGTCGCCCGAACGGCCGCTTCCGGCTCACCGCGCAGGTGGCCGGCAGCTGCCTCGGCGTCGCCCTGCTGCACGCCCTGTGGGACTCCACGCACGGCGTGGCGATCTGGCTGGTGGCCCGCCTGGTGGGTACCGGAGTGCACAGGGAGCTGTTCGCCGACGGGTACATCCCGCACCCGACCGCGGCACAGGAGCACCTCTTCACGCTGTTCTCGGTGGGCCTGCTGATACTCGTCTCCCTGGCGGGGGTGGCCTGGGTGGGCTCGCTGGCGCGCCGGGACCCCTCTTGGAGAAATACCCCCTAGGGGTATAGTGTGACCAGAGTGGGCCCCCTCCTGGGCCCCATCGGCCCCACCCGCCTCGACGAGGAGAACGACATGACCGCCCAGACCGACACTTCGGGCTCCGTGACCGCCGTCTACAAGGTGACCGGCATGAGCTGCGGACACTGCGAGGGTTCCGTCTCCGCAGAGATCTCCGAGCTCCCCGGCGTCAGCTCGGTGACGGCCGTCGCGGCCAGCGGCGAGGTCACGGTCGTGTCCGCCGCCCCGCTCGACGAGGAGGCGGTCCGCGCCGCCGTCGACGAGGCGGGCTTCGAGCTCGTCGGCCGCGTCTGAGAGCCCCGCGCAGCAGTACGCACGTCTGACACACACCTCTCCGCCGGGCCGTGCCGACCAGCTCATACTGGCTCCGTACGGTCCGGTCCGTTGTCTGGAGTCCGGACATGACCACCAGCACCACCGGCACCGCATCCACCGCGAGGACATCGATAGCCCCGCCGCCTCCGACCACCGGCACGGCCGAGGTCGAGCTGCTCATCGGCGGCATGACGTGCGCCTCGTGCGCCGCCCGCGTCGAGAAGAAGCTCAACCGCATGGACGGCGTCACGGCCACCGTGAACTACGCGACCGAGAAGGCGAAGGTCACATACCCCCGGGGGGTCCAGGTCGCCGATCTGGTCGCCACGGTCGTGAAGACCGGGTACACGGCCGAGGAACCGGCACCCCCGGAGCCGGCCCGGCCGGAGCCGGACGCCGCGTCCGACACCGCCTCCGGCCCTGTGTCCCGCACCGCCTCCGGCCCGGATCCCGAACTCGCCGGGCTGCGCCGGCGCCTCCTGGTCTCCGCGCTGCTCGCCGCCCCGGTGGTGCTGCTGGCGATGGTCCCGGCGCTGCAGTTCGCCAACTGGCAGTGGCTGTCGCTGACCCTGGCGTCACCGGTGGTCGTCTGGGGCGGCCTGCAGTTCCACCGGGCCGCCTGGACCAACGCCCGGCACGGCGCGGCCACCATGGACACGCTGGTCTCGGTCGGCACGCTCGCCGCGTTCGGCTGGTCGCTGTGGGCGCTGTTCTTCGGCGACGCGGGCATGGCCGGCATGCACGACGAGTTCCGGTTCACGGTCTCGCGCACGGACAGCGCGTCCACGATCTACCTGGAGGTCGCCGCCGGGGTCGTCGCGCTGATCCTGCTCGGCCGCTACCTGGAGGCGCGCTCCAAGCGGAGGGCGGGGGCGGCCCTGAAGGCCCTGCTGGAGCTGGGCGCCAAGGACGTGGCGGTCCTGCGCGACGGCCGCGAGGTGCGGGTTCCGGTGGGGTCCCTGGCGGTCGGCGACCGGTTCGTCGTACGGCCCGGCGAGAAGATCGCCACCGACGGGACCGTGGTCGAGGGCGTCTCGGCGGTCGACGCGTCGATGCTGACCGGTGAGTCGGTACCGCTGGACGTGGGCGCCGGCGACGCCGTCACGGGGGCGACCGTCAACGTGGGCGGGCGGCTGGTCGTCGAGGCCACCCGCGTCGGCGCGGACACCCAACTGGCCCGGATGGCACGGCTGGTGGAGGACGCGCAGAACGGCAAGGCCGAGGTGCAGCGGCTCGCCGACCGGATCTCCGCCGTCTTCGTGCCCGTCGTCATGCTGATCGCGCTGGGCACCTTCGGGGTCTGGCTGGGCGTCACCGGGGACCCGGCCGCCGCGTTCACGGCAGCCGTCGCCGTGCTCATCATCGCCTGCCCCTGCGCGCTGGGCCTGGCCACGCCGACCGCGCTGATGGTCGGCACCGGGCGGGGCGCGCAGCTCGGCATCCTGATCAAGGGCCCGGAGGTGCTGGAGTCCACGCGCCGGGTCGACACCGTCGTGCTCGACAAGACCGGGACGGTGACCTCCGGGCGGATGAGCCTTCAGGAGGTGTACGTCGCCGAGGGCACCGACGAGGACGAGGTGCTGCGGCTCGCGGGCGCCGTCGAACACGCCTCCGAGCACCCGGTGGCGCGGGCGATCGCCGCGGGGGCCGGGGAGCGGGTCGGGGAACTGCCCGGCGTCGAGGACTTCCAGAACGTCCCCGGCCGGGGCGTCCGCGGGCGGGTGGAAGGCCGCGAGGTGGCCGTGGGGCGGCTCGCCGAGATCACCGGCCCCGTTCCCGAGGAGCTGGCCGCGGCGCGCTCCAGGGCCGAGCGGGAGGGCCGTACGGCGGTCCTGGTCGGCTGGGACGGGGCGGCCCGCGGGGTCCTCGCGGTCGCCGACGCGGTCAAGGAGTCCAGCGCCGAGGCGGTGCGCGAGCTGCGCGCGCTCGGGCTGACGCCGGTCCTGCTGACCGGGGACAACCGGCCGGTGGCCGAGACGGTCGCGCGGGCCGTCGGGATCGACCAGGACCGCGTGTTCGCGGAGGTGCTGCCCGAGGACAAGGTGGCGGTCGTACGGCGGCTGCAGGCCGAGGGGCGGACGGTCGCCATGGTCGGCGACGGCGTCAACGACGCGGCGGCGCTGGCCACGGCCGACCTGGGGCTCGCGATGGGCACGGGGACGGACGCGGCGATCGAGGCCGCCGACCTGACCCTGGTGCGCGGGGACCTGCGGGTGGCGGCGGACGCGATCCGGCTGTCCCGGCGGACCCTCGCCACCATCAAGGGCAACCTCGGGTGGGCCTTCGGCTACAACGTGGCCGCGCTCCCGCTGGCGGCCGCCGGACTCCTCAACCCGATGATCGCGGGGGCGGCGATGGCCTTCTCCTCGGTGTTCGTGGTGACCAACAGCCTGCGGCTGCGCGCCTTCCGGTGAGAGTCGCCAACTCTTCACCGCGCCGGATGTAGAAGTCCCCCTGGAGTCCGGCGCGCACCTCACATAAGCTCTTCACAAGGCTCGCGCATCATCCTTACGCTTGAGCTCCGATCGCTGTATCGGGGCTCTTGCGCATCTATCGGACATATGCAAGAGACGCAGATCACAGTGATGTGAACGTAACCATCGAAGGGGTTCGAAGGTCTAAGTTGGCGATGTCAGAGAAGCGTCTTGGGGGGCGCTGACCTGGCATCTGGGGATGTCTTGGGGGACTTCCTCAGAGATGCGTTGCCGGGGCACGTACGTCGGGAAGCTTTGAGCGGCCCTCCCGTGCCGTACGGGTCCCGGCAGATCGCACCGCATCACTGTTGGCACGACACGTAGTACGGCGGGCGGTGCCCGTTGTGCTCAACGCAGCGATTCAGGCGCTGCCGCACCGAGCGCCCGGCCGGATCCCGTGGGGGGAATCCGCACCGGGACACGGGAAGGCGCCCTGGTCGCCGGCCCGTGGGGGGACCGGTGCTCCAGGGCGCCTTCTGCTGCGCCGGGGCGGGGGCACCGTGCTGGACGGCGCCCCCTCGGCAAACGGGTCAGCGCTCCTCGACGGGGACGAAGTCGCGCTCGACGACGCCCGTGTAGATCTGGCGCGGGCGGCCGATGCGGGAACCCGGCTCCTTGATCATTTCCTGCCACTGGGCGATCCAGCCGGGCAGCCGGCCGAGGGCGAACAGGACCGTGAACATCTCGGTCGGGAAGCCCATGGCGCGGTAGATCAGGCCGGTGTAGAAGTCCACGTTCGGGTAGAGGCTGCGCGAGACGAAGTAGTCGTCGGAGAGCGCGTGCTCCTCCAGCTTCAGGGCGATGTCCAGCAGTTCGTCGGACTTGCCGAGAGCCGAGAGCACGTCGTGCGCGGCGGCCTTGATGATCTTGGCGCGCGGGTCGAAGTTCTTGTAGACCCGGTGGCCGAAGCCCATCAGGCGGACGCCGTCCTCCTTGTTCTTCACCTTGCGGATGAAGGAGTCGACGTCGCCGCCGCTCGCCTGGATGCCCTCCAGCATCTCCAGCACGGACTGGTTGGCGCCGCCGTGCAGGGGGCCCCAGAGCGCGGAGATGCCGGCGGAGATGGACGCGAACATGTTCGCCTGGGACGAGCCGACCAGCCGGACCGTCGACGTCGAGCAGTTCTGCTCGTGGTCGGCGTGCAGGATCAGCAGCTTGTCCAGGGCCGAGACGACGACCGGGTCCAGCTCGTAGTCCTGGGCGGGCACCGAGAACGTCATGCGCAGGAAGTTCTCCACGTAGGAGAGGTCGTTGCGCGGGTAGACGAACGGGTGGCCGACCGACTTCTTGTACGCGTACGCGGCGATGGTCGGAAGCTTGGCGAGCAGGCGGATGGTGGAGAGGTCGCGCTGCTTCTCGTCGAACGGGTTGTGGCTGTCCTGGTAGAAGGTGGACAGCGCCGAGACGACCGACGACAGCATGGCCATCGGGTGGGCGTCACGCGGGAAGCCCCGGTAGAAGTTCTTGACGTCCTCGTGCAGCAGGGTGTGCCGCGTGATCTCGGTCTTGAACGTGGTGAGCTCGTCCACGGTGGGCAGCTCGCCGTTGATCAGCAGGTACGCCACCTCGAGGAAGGTGGAGCGCTCCGCCAGCTGCTCGATCGGGTAGCCGCGGTACCGGAGGATGCCCGCCTCGCCGTCGAGGTAGGTGACGGCGGATTTGTAGGCAGCCGTGTTGCCGTAGCCGCTGTCCAGGGTCACGAGACCGGTCTGGGCCCGGAGCTTCCCGATGTCGAAGCCCTTGTCGCCGACGGTGCTGTCGACCACCGGGTAGGTGTACTCGCCGTCGCCGTACCGCAGTACTACTGAGTTGTCGCTCACGTCTTCCCTCACCGACGTAGTGCCTCATCTTCGAGGTGCCCTGACTGTCTCTACCATCCCCCATTTGGCTCAGGAGAGTGCACTCGGGGTCGACCATTGGGCCTATTGGCGGCACTCAGTGCCGCCAACCTGCTCATCCTGCCCCCTTGTCTCCCCATCTGGAAGTGCCTTGTGACCTTCACGACTCATTTGATCGATCATTTTTTGCGAGGCGGGCCGTCGAGAGCCTGAAGTCCAGTGCCGTACAGCGCCGGCCTGCCGACACCGTGCGCACCGCCTGGCCGATCGCCTTGCGCGAACCGACGAGGACGACCAGCTGCTTGGCGCGGGTGACCGCCGTGTAGAGCAGGTTCCGCTGGAGCATCATCCACGCCCCGGTGGTGACCGGGATCACCACCGCGGGATATTCACTTCCCTGTGAACGGTGGATGGTCACCGCGTAGGCATGGGCCAGTTCGTCCAGTTCGTCGAATTCGTACGGCACCTCCTCGTCCTCGTCGGTCAGCACCGTCAGGCGCTGGTCGACCGGATCGAGCGAGGTGACCACGCCCACGGTGCCGTTGAAGACGCCGTTTTCGCCCTTGTCGTAATTGTTGCGGATCTGGGTCACCTTGTCGCCGACCCGGAAGACCCGGCCGCCGAACCGCTTCTCGGCGAGGCCGGGGCGGGCCGGGGTGATGGCCTGCTGGAGCAGCCCGTTGAGCACCCCGGCCCCGGCGGGCCCGCGGTGCATCGGCGCGAGCACCTGCACGTCCCGCCGGGGATCGAGCCCGAACCGGGCCGGAACACGGCGGGCGGCGACGTCGACCGCGAGCCGGCCCGCCTCCTCCGTCTCGTCCTCCACGAAGAGGAAGAAGTCCTTCATGCCGTCGGTGACGGGCTGCTGCCCCGCGTTGATCCGGTGCGCGTTGGTGACCACGCCGGACTGCTGGGCCTGCCGGAAGACCCGGGTGAGGCGGACGGCCGGGACCGGGCTGTCGTCGGCGAGCAGGTCCCGGAGCACCTCTCCGGCCCCGACGCTGGGCAGCTGGTCCACGTCCCCGACGAAGAGGAGGTGCGCGCCGGGCGGTACGGCCTTCACGAGCTTGTTGGCGAGCAGGAGGTCCAGCATCGAGGCCTCGTCGACCACGACCAGGTCGGCGTCCAGGGGCCGGTCCCGGTCGTAGGCCGCGTCCCCGCCGGGCTTGAGCTCCAGCAGGCGGTGGACGGTCGACGCCTCGGCTCCGGTCAGCTCGGCGAGCCGCTTGGCGGCGCGGCCGGTGGGGGCCGCGAGCACCACCTTGGCCTTCTTCGCCCGCGCCAGCTCCACGATCGACCTGACGGTGAACGACTTGCCGCAGCCCGGCCCGCCGGTCAGCACGGCCACCTTCTCCGTCAGGGCCAGCCGGACGGCCGCCTCCTGCTCGGGGGCGAGGTCGACGCCGGTCCGGTCCCTCAGCCAGGCCAGCGCCTTGTCCCAGGCGACGTCGCGGAACGCGGGCATCCGGTCGTCACCCGTCCGCAGCAGCCGCACCAGCTGGGCGGCGAGGGCGACTTCGGCACGGTGGAAGGGGACCAGGTAGACGGCGGTGACGGGTTCGGCGTCCGGGCCGGGACCGGGGAGCCGCTCCCGTACGACGCCCGGGTCCTCCCCGTCCTCGGGCTGCGCCGCCAGCTCGGCGAGGCAGTCGATGACGAGACCGGTGTCGACCTGGAGCAGCTTGACCGCGTCCGCGATGAGCCGCTCCTCGGGGAGGTAGCAGTGGCCCTGGTCGGCGGACTGCGACAGCGCGTACTGAAGCCCCGCCTTCACCCGCTCCGGGCTGTCGTGCGGGATCCCCACCGACTGGGCGATCTTGTCGGCGGTGAGGAACCCGATGCCCCACACGTCGGCGGCGAGCCGGTACGGCTGGTTCTTCACGACGGAGATCGACGCGTCGCCGTACTTCTTGTAGATCCGCACCGCGATCGACGTGGACACCTCGACGGTCTGGAGGAAGAGCATGACCTCCTTGATCGCCTTCTGCTCCTCCCAGGCATCGGCGATCTTCTTCGTCCGCTTCGGCCCGAGCCCGGGGACCTCGATCAGCCGCTTGGGCTCCTCCTCGATGATCCGCAGGGTGTCGATCCCGAAGTGCTGCGTGATCCGGTCCGCGAACACCGGGCCGATCCCCTTGACCAGCCCCGACCCCAGGTACCGCCGGATCCCCTGCACCGTGGCCGGCAGCACCGTCGTGTAGTTCTCGACGGTGAACTGCTTGCCGTACTGCGGGTGCGAGCCCCAGCGCCCCTCCATCCGCAGCGACTCCCCCACCTGGGCACCGAGCAGCGCGCCGACGACCGTGAGCAGGTCGCCGGCGCCTCTGCCGGTGTCGACACGGGCGACGGTGTAGCCGTTGTCCTCGTTGGCGTAGGTGATGCGTTCGAGCACGCCTTCAAGGGTGGCGAGCCGCCGCTCACCTGTGGGGGTCCCCGCCTGGTCAGCCATGATCCGACGGTACCCGCAGGCTCTGACAGAGGGCCGGTGAACCGGGGTCAGCGCCCCGGGGTTCGCTTCAAGACGCCGAGGAAGGCGCTGAAGGCGGGGGCGGGGAAGGTGAGGGTGGCGCGGGCGGGGGCTTTGGAGTCGCGGACGGCTGTGCGGGTGGGGGTGGTGGCTATCTCGACGCAGTTGTTGCCGTCACCCTCACCGGAGTGGGACGACTTCCGCCAGTTGTCCATCGGGGCCTCACAGCTCTTTCAGCAGCCGGTTGATGAAGTCGCGCGACCGATCCGGTTCGAGCGATACGCCCTCCACCCTATGGAAGCGTGTCCGGTAGGTATTGAGCTGGGCCTCGGAATCAAGGAAGACCGAGCCATGGGGAGCGTCGCGTGAGACCGTGTCCAACTTCGGCACAGGTCCGCCCACGTACGTCATCGTGCTCGACGCCACGGCGAAGCCGTCCAGGTCGAAAGGGATGACCCGCAAGGTGATGTGATCCGCTTGGGACTGCTCCAAGAGCCGGAGGAGTTGAGCCCGCGCGGCGGCACGGTCGCTGACCCGCATGCGCAGCGCGGCCTCGTGGATCACGATCTCATGCGGGAAACCGACCTTGGACTGGCGTGCCATTCGGTGACTGACGCGCAACTCAAGTTCGTCGGGCGTCAGTTCCGGGAGCCGGGAGGAGAAGACCGCGCGAGCGTACTCCTCCGTCTGAAGTAGGCCCGGCACGTACAGGATCGCCACATCCCTCTGGAAGGCGGCGTGGTGGTCCAGCTCCGACAGATCCAGGAACGAATTAGGCAGAAGCCCCCGGTACTCCTCCCACCAACCCTGCGTTCGATCGGTGGCCATCGTGACCAAGGCGTCGATGAACTCCCGGTCCGTACAGGCGTAATGAGACGCCAGTCGGCGTACCCGCTCCTCGCTCACGCCTGTGAGCCCCAGCTCGATGTGACTGATCTGGACCCTGTTCGCCCCGAGTAGAGCCGCCGCCTGCGCACCGGTCATGCCGGCCGCCTCACGGAGCCTGCGCAACTCAAGGCCCAGGCGCACCTGACGCGCTGTCGGATCGGGTCGTTGGACCACGAGTTGCTCTCCTTCTTTCAGGGGCGGATCACGCGATCAGCTTGCCACGGGTAACAAGTTACCCATACCGTCAGTGACGCACCGAACACGCAGCGGAAGTGCACCGCCCCGTCCTGCCACGACGGGGGGCGGCAACGCCACCCTGCGGAAAGTCCCCCACCACCACCGGAGTTGATGACGCATGCCCGAAGGCTGGGAGTACACGCTCACCATCCCCAACGACCTCCGTGCCGTCACCGTCAGCCGTCACACGCTGAGACTGGTGCTCACGGCGCACGGGCTGACCCCCTGCCTCGACGTCGCCGAACTCCTCGCCACGGAACTGGTGTCCAACGCCGTACGGCACACCAAGGGCCCCGCCGCCCTCCGTATCCGCTGGTCGCCGCCCGGCACCCTCCGGATCGGGGCGTGGGACGCGGACCCCGGAGCACCCGAGCCGCCGGTGCCGTTGGAGCGGCTCGGGGAGGTGGAGGAGGGGCGAGGGCTCGCGCTGGTGCGGGCCTGTTCGGACCTGTGGGGCTGGCAGCCGCTGTCGAGGTTCGGCAACCGGGGGAAGTACGTGTGGTGCGAGGTGGCCGCGGCGTAGGCACAGGCGCCGACCGCCGGGCCCACCCGGTGAGAAACCCGGATGCGGGCGGCCCCGCGGCCGCCCTAGGCTGCGCCCCCGGATGAGGCGAGGGACCGTGTCGGCCGTCGGTGGATCGGAGATGCGCGGGGTATGACCAGTCAGCTGTACGCGATCTGCTTCAACGCCACCGAGCCGTCGGCCCTGGCGCGGTTCTGGTCCGGGGTCCTGGGCTGGGAACCGGCCGCGGGACCGGGCGACGGCGTCGCGATCCTTCCGCCCGACGGCTCCGGCTTCCGCATCCGTTTCCTGCCGAGCCAGGTGCCGAAGACCGGTCAGAACCGGGCGCACTTCGACCTGACGAGCGCCTCCCCGGAGGAGCAGCGGCGGACGGTGGCGAGGGCGCTGGAGCTCGGCGGGAGCCACATCGACGTGGGACAGCTCCCGGAGGAGGGGCATGTCGTGCTCGCCGATCCGGACGGCAACGAGTTCTGCGTCATCGAGGCGGGCAACAAGTTCCTCGCAGGCACCGGTTCCATCGGAGCGCTGGCCTGCGACGGCACGCAGGAGGTCGGCTACTTCTGGAGCGAGGCGCTGCGGTGGCCGCTGGTATGGGACCAGGACGAGGAGACCGCGATCCAGTCGCCCGCCGGCGGTACGAAGATCACGTGGGGCGGACCGCCCGTGGCCCGGAAGACGGGTCCGAACAGGCTGTACGTCGAGCTGGAGATTCCCGTCGGCGCCGACCGGGAGGCGGAGATCGGCCGCCTGGTCTCGCTGGGCGCGACGCGCACGGACGGCGGCGCGGGCGACGGCGGCGCGGGCGACGGCGGCCTCGACGGCGTCCTGATGCTCGACCCCGACGGCAACGAGTTCCGCGTGCGGGGAGCCGGTGCACAGGTGAGGCGAGCGTAGGACCGCGGTCGTTCCGGTGGCGGGAAACCGTCGCTACGGTGATGGTGGGCGGCGGGGAACTTCTTCGCGCGCAGGGAGAGCTTCAGATGCCCGAGATCACCACTCCGTACCCGACCGGCACCCCGTGCTGGGTCGATCTGATGGCGCAGGACCAGCAGGCGGCGCTGGACTTCTACCGGGACCTCTTCGGCTGGCAGGGCGAGGTCGGCGGGGCCGACTTCGGCGGGTACGCGGTCTGCACGCTGCACGGCAGGCCGGTGGCCGGCATCGGCGCGGCCATGGCGCCGGAGGGGCAGCCGGAGCCGCCGACCGTGTGGACCACCTATCTGGCCAGCACCGACGCCCAGGCGACCCAGGACGCCGTCGTCGCGGCGGGCGGCACGCTGATCGCCCCGGTGATGGACGTCGGCGGCATCGGCCGGATGCTGATCGCCGCCGACCCGCAGGGCGCGGTGTTCGGGGTGTGGCAGCCGGGCGAGTTCCACGGCGCCGGGGTGGTCAACGAGCCGGGCGCGCTGATCTGGAACGAGCTGAACACCAGTGACGTGCCCGGCGCCACCGGCTTCTACGGCGAGTGCTTCGGCATCGAGATCCAGCCGATGGAGGGTGCCGAGGGGAACTACTGGGCGCTGAACGTCGGCGGCCGGGGCGTCGGCGGCGCCGCCCGGCTCGGTGACGACCGGCCCGGCACCCCGCCGCACTGGCTCACGTACTTCGCGGTGGACGACGTCGACTCCACCGTGGACGCCCTGGTCAAGCGGAACGGCACGGTCCTCGCACCGCCCTTCGACATGATGGCCGGCCGGATGGCCGTGGTCGCCGACCCGCAGGGCGCGGTCTTCGCGGTCCTCAAGCCGAAGCCGATGGCCTGACACGCAGAGCAGCCCCGCGCCGAAAGCAACAGGCCTGGCCCCCCTTCCGCTTTCGCTTCCGCCGGGGATACCCCTGAGACGACCGGCGGTACGGATGCGGAAGGGGACCGGGTCATGGCGGGAAGCGAACAGGCCGCACACGGCTGGCAGGTGGACGCGCGCTGCACCAACTGCGACGTCGCGCGGCAGCTGGCCCCCGGGCTGATCGCCGAGGTGGGCGGCCGTTCGGCGGTGGTGCGCCAGCCGCGCGACGCCGCGGAGGCCGGGCTGCTGCACGCGGCCGCGCACGCCTGCCCCACCCGGTCCGTGCGTCCTCCGGGCGGCCGGCTGGACGCGGCACGGGACCCGTTCCCGCTGGCCCTGGACGACACGGTGGCGCTGTGCGGGCACAACTCCCCGCACACCGCCGGCGCCAACTCCTACCTCCTGCGCCGCCCCGGCGGCACGTCGATGATGGTGGACACGCCCCGCTGGAGCCCGGCCCTCGCCGCCCGCTACGAGGCGTCCGGCCCGGTCACCGACGTCCTGCTCACCCACCGCGACCACGCCGCGCACGGCCGCCGGTACGCCGACCGGTTCGGCGCCCGGCTCTGGATCCACGAGGGCGACCTCGACGCCGCCCCGGACGCCGACCGGGTGCTGCGCGGCACCGCACCGACCGGGATCGCGGACGGCGTCCTCGCCCTCCCCCTCCCCGGCCACACGCGCGGCAGCGTGCTCTACCTCGCCGACGACCGGTACTGCTTCAGCGGCGACAGCTTCTACTGGTCCCGTACGACGGCGGACATCGAGGTCGCCGAGAGCGTCACCTGGTACTCGATCCGCGAACTGGCCGCCTCCCTGACCCGGACCGCGGACCGGCTGCGCTTCGAGTGGCTGCTCCCGGGTCACGGCGACCGCCGCCGCCTGCCCGCCGACGACATGACCGCCCGCCTCCGACGCCTGGCGGCCCGCACCCACACCCTGCACCCCCGCCCGGTGGACTTCACCGCGGTGCGCTGGTGAGAGTCACCGCGGGGGACTGACCCCCGAGGGCGCCGGCGCCCCGGCGCGCCCCGACGGCCCGATCAGTCACGATTCGGTTTCGGCCACCTTCGCCCTCTTGCCCCACCCCCGTGTAATCGATTCCAATCCTCCGTACACGCACCCGTGTAATCGATTCCACGCACGGGGCCCGAGTTCCACGAGGAGGTGGAGCGGCGATGGCGAGCATCAAGGACGTCGCTGCCGCGGCCGGTGTTTCCGTCGCCACGGTGTCGCGCGTCCTGAACGACCATCCGTCGGTCAGCGACGACGCCCGTACCCGGGTGCTGGCCGCCGTCGCGGCGCTGGGCTACCGCCCGAACGCCGTCGCCCGTTCCCTGCGCACCGACCAGACCCGCACCCTCGGCCTGGTCATCAGTGACGTGCTCAACCCGTACTTCACCGAGCTGGCCCGCTCCGTGGAGGAGGCGGCCCGCGCCCTCGGCTACAGCGTCATCATCGGCAACGCCGACGAACGGCCCGAGCTCCAGGACCACCACGTACGGACCCTGCTCGACCGCCGGATCGACGGGCTGCTCGTCTCCCCCACCGACGGCGGCTCGCCGCTGATGCTGGAGGCGGCGCGCGGCGGCACGCCGATGGTGTTCGTCGACCGGTGGATCCCGGGCGTCGACGTGCCGGTGGTCCGCTCGGACGGCCGGGCCGCCGTCCGGGACCTGGTGGCCCACCTGCACGGGCTGGGGCACCGGCGGCTCGCGATCATCGCCGGGCCGGCGGCCACCACCACCGGCAGTGAGCGGGTGCGGGCCTTCCGGGAGGCGCTCGCCGAGTACGGCGTCCCGCTCCCCGAGGCCTACATAGGCCAGGGCGACTTCCAGGCCGAGAGCGGCCGGCGGGTCACCGAGGGCTTCCTCGACCTGCCCGAACCGCCCGAGGTGATCTTCGCCGCCGACAACCTGATGGCGCTCGGCGCGCTGGACGCCGTCCGGGCGCGCGGCCTGCGGGTGCCGGACGACGTGGCGCTGGCCGCGTTCGACGACATCCCGTGGTTCGTGCACACCGACCCGCCCGTCACGGCGATCGCCCAGCCGACCGGCGAACTGGGGCGCGCCGCCGTACGGGCGCTGGTCGACCGTATCGAGGGCCGGCCTCCGCAGTCCGTGACCCTCCCCGCCCGGCTCGTCGTCCGCCGTTCGTGCGGCGCGAGCCCGGTCCAGAACGTTCAGAACAGGAGCCAGTCGTGAGCAACCAGGACGAGTTGCTGCGCATCGAGGGCATAAGGAAGTCCTTCCCGGGCGTGATCGCGCTCGACGGGGTCGACTTCGATCTGCGCCGCGGCGAGGTGCACGTACTCCTCGGTGAGAACGGCGCGGGCAAGAGCACCCTCATCAAGATGCTCTCCGGCGCCTACACGCCCGACGCCGGGCGGATCCTGGCCGACGGCGAGGAGGTGCGCATCCACGGCGCGCAGGACTCCGAGCGCCTCGGGATCGCGACGATCTACCAGGAGTTCAACCTCGTACCGGACCTCACGGTCGCCGAGAACATCTTCCTGGGCCGGCAGCCGCGCCGGTTCGGGGTGATCGACCGCAAGCGGATGGAGGCCGACGCCGAGGTCCTGCTGCGCCGGGTCGGGGTCGACGTGTCACCGCGGGCGCGGGTCCGGGAGCTCGGGATCGCCCGGCTCCAGATGGTGGAGATCGCCAAGGCGCTCAGCCTGGACGCGCGGGTGCTCATCATGGACGAGCCGACCGCGGTGCTCACCACCGAGGAGGTGGAGAAGCTCTTCACGATCGTGCGCCGGCTGCGCGCGGACGGCGTCGGGATCGTCTTCATCACGCACCACCTGGAGGAGATCGCCGCCCTGGGCGACCGGGTGACGGTGATCCGGGACGGGAAGAGCGTGGGCCAGGTGCCCGCCACCACCCCCGAGGACGAGCTGGTCCGGCTGATGGTCGGGCGCTCCATCGAGCAGCAGTACCCGCGCGAGCGGGCCGAGACCGGTGCCGCGCTGCTCACCGTCGAGGGCCTGACCAGGGACGGCGTCTTCCACGACGTGAGCTTCGAGGTGCACGCCGGCGAGGTCGTCGGGGTCGCGGGCCTGGTGGGCGCGGGCCGTACGGAGGTCGTACGGGCCGTGTTCGGCGCCGACCCCTATGACGAGGGGACCGTGAAGGTCTCCGGTACGGCGCTGCGGCGGCACGACGTGAACGCGGCCATGTCCGCCGGGATCGGGCTCGTCCCCGAGGACCGCAAGGGGCAGGGGCTGGTCCTGGACGCCTCCGTCGAGGAGAACCTCGGCCTGGTGACCTTGCGCAGGGCGACCCGGGCCGGGATCGTCGATCTCAGGGCGCAGCACGCCGCCGCCGAGCGGATCGCCGGGCAGCTGGGCGTCCGGATGGCGGGCCTCGGCCAGCACGTGCGCACGTTGTCCGGCGGCAACCAGCAGAAGGTCGTCATCGGCAAGTGGCTGCTCGCCGACACCAAGGTGCTGATCCTCGACGAGCCGACCCGCGGCATCGACGTCGGCGCCAAGGTCGAGATCTACCAACTGATCAATGAGCTGACGGCCGCCGGGGCCGCCGTACTGATGATCTCCAGCGATCTGCCCGAGGTGCTCGGTATGAGCGACCGGGTGCTGGTGATGGCCCAGGGCCGGCTCGCGGGCGAACTGACCGCGGACGAGGCCACCCAGGACGCCGTGATGGCGCTCGCCGTCAGCAACCCCACCACGACCGACAAGGAGGCCGCTCGTGGCCACTGACACGCTCAAGGGCAGCACTACGGGCGCCGGTGGCGTACGCCGGCTGCTCCTCGACAACGGCGCGCTCACCGCGCTGATCGTCCTCGTCATCGCCATGTCGGCGCTGTCCGGGGACTTCCTGACCACCGACAACCTGCTGAACGTCGGCGTCCAGGCGGCCGTGACGGCCGTCCTCGCCTTCGGCGTGACCTTCGTGATCGTCTCGGCGGGCATCGACCTGTCGGTGGGCTCGGTCGCGGCCCTGTCGGCGACCGTGCTGGCCTGGAGCGCCACCCAGAACGGGGTGCCGGTCGTCATCGCGGTGGTCCTCGCGGTCCTGACCGGTGTCGCGGCCGGACTCGTCAACGGGTTCCTCGTCGCGTACGGCAGGCTGCCGTCGTTCATCGCGACGCTCGCGATGCTGTCGGTGGCGCGCGGTCTGGCGCTGGTGATCTCCGGGGGCTCCCCGATCGCCTTCCCCGACTCGGTCTCGCACCTCGGTGACACGCTCGGCGGCTGGCTGCCGGTGCCGGTCCTCGTCATGATCGCCATGGGGCTGATCGCGGCCTTCGTGCTCGGCCGGACCTACATCGGCCGTTCCATGTACGCGATCGGCGGCAACGAGGAGGCCGCCCGGCTGTCCGGGCTGCGGGTGTCGCGGCAGAAGCTCGCCATCTACGCGCTGTCCGGGCTGTTCGCGGCCGTCGCGGGCATCGTGCTGGCCGCCCGGCTGTCCTCCGCGCAGCCGCAGGCCGCCAACGGCTACGAACTCGACGCGATCGCCGCGGTCGTCATCGGCGGCGCCTCGCTGGCCGGCGGCACGGGCAAGGCGTCCGGGACGCTGATCGGCGCGCTGATCCTGGCCGTGCTGCGCAACGGCCTCAACCTGCTCAACGTGTCGGCGTTCTGGCAGCAGGTCGTCATCGGCGTGGTGATCGCGCTCGCGGTGCTCCTCGACACCATGCGCCGCAAGGCCGGGGCCACCCCGGCGGCGCCCCGGATCGGCGGAAGCAAGGGGAAGCAGGCCGGGACGTACGCGCTGGCGGTGGTCATCACCGTGGCGCTGGCGGCCGCCACCTCCCTCCTGCACACCGGCTCCGGGTCCGGCACGCCGCGGGTCGGGCTGTCGCTGTCCACTCTGAACAACCCGTTCTTCGTGCAGATCCGGTCCGGCGCCGAGGCCGAGGCGAAGAAGCTGGGCGTGGACCTGACCGTCACGGACGCCCAGAACGACGCCTCGCAGCAGGCCAACCAGCTGCAGAACTTCACCAGTTCCGGACTGGGCGCGATCATCGTCAACCCGGTGGACTCGGACGCGGCGAGCAACTCCGTGAAGGCCGCCGACAAGGCGGACATCCCCGTCATCGCCGTCGACCGGGGCGTCAACAACGCCAAGACCGACACGCTGATCGCCTCCGACAACGTCAGGGGCGGCGAGCTGGCCGCGAAGACGATCGCCGAGAAGCTCGGCGGGCAGGGCAAGATCGTGATCCTGCAGGGCCAGCCCGGCACCTCCGCGGCCCGGGAGCGCGCGCAGGGCTTCGCCAACGGGCTCAAGGCCTACCCCGGTATCCAGGTGGTGGCCCAGCAGCCGGCCGACTTCGACCGCACCAAGGGCCTCGACGTGATGTCGAACCTGCTCCAGGCCCACCCGGACGTCCAGGGTGTCGTCGCCGCCAACGACGAGATGGCGCTGGGCGCGATCAAGGCGCTCGGGTCCAAGGCCGGTACGTCGGTCTCGGTGGTCGGTTTCGACGGCACCCCGGACGGCCTGGCCGCGGTCAAGGACGGCACGCTGTACGCCTCGGTCGCGCAGCAGCCCTCCCAGCTCGGGAAGATCGCCGTGGACAACGCCCTCAAGGCCGTCAAGGACAAGAAGGTCGACCCGATGATCAAGGTGCCGGTGAAGGTGATCACCAAGGCCAACGTGGCCGGTTTCACGGGCTGAGGCACAGCCGAACCGCTGAGGCACCGCTGAGGCGGCCGGGCCGTTCACTTCGGTGTGCGGCCCGGCCGCCTCGTCGCTCATTCGCTTAGGGAGTCATGTGATGTACGCGTACGACCTCCTGGTCGTGGGGTCGGCCAACGCCGATCTGGTCGTCGAGGTCGAGCGGCGTCCGGCCGCCGGGGAGACGGTGCTGGGCGGCGACCTCGCCACGCACCCCGGCGGGAAGGGCGCCAACCAGGCGGTCGCCGCCGCCCGGCTCGGGGCCCGTACCGCCCTGCTGGCCCGGGTCGGCGACGACGCGCACGGCGGGCTGCTGCTCGACTCGCAGCGGTCGGCCGGGGTGGACACGTCGGGCGTGCTGGTCGGCGGGGCCCCCACGGGCGTCGCCCTGATCACCGTGGACCCCTCCGGTGACAACAGCATCGTGGTGTCCCCCGGCGCGAACGGGCGTCTCGTACCGGCGGACGTACGGGCCGCGGCCGGCCTCCTGGGCGCCTCCCGGGTGGTCTCCGCACAGCTGGAGATCCCGCTGGAGACGGTGGTGGAGGTGGTGCGGAACCTGGCGCCGGGCAGCCGCTTCGTGCTCAACCCGTCACCACCCGCGCCGCTGCCCCCGGAGGTGCTCGCGGCCTGCGACCCGCTGATCGTCAACGAGCACGAGGCGAAGGTGATCCTCGGTGCGGCGGACGGGGGCGTGGGCGGGGATCCGGCCGACTGGGCCCGGCTGCTGCTCGCGAAGGGACCGCGGTCGGTGGTGGTGACGCTGGGCGCGGACGGCGCGCTGGTGGCCGACGGCCGGGGAGTGACGGCGGTGCCCTCCGTGCGGGTGGCCGCGGTGGACACCACGGGCGCCGGGGACGCGTTCACGGCGGCCCTCGCGGTACGGCTCGGCGGTGGCGCCCCGCTGGCGGAGGCGGCGGCGTACGCGGCCCGGGTGGGGGCGGCGGCGGTGACGAAGCGGGGCGCGCAGGAGTCGTACCCGACGGCCGAGGAGGTCGAGGCGCTGTGAGGAAGGCCGGGATCCTCAACCGTCATCTGTCCGGTGCGCTGGCGGAGTTGGGGCACGGGCACGGGGTGCTGGTCTGCGACGCCGGGATGCCGATCCCGCGCGGGCCGCGCGTCGTCGACCTCGCGTTCCGGGCCGGGGTGCCGTCCTTCGCCGAGGTGCTGGAGGGGCTGCTGGACGAGCTGGTCGTGGAGGGCGCGACGGCGGCGACCGAGATCCGCGCGGCGAACCCGGCCGCCGCAGCCCTCCTGGACGACCGCTTCCCCGACCTGGCCCTGGTCCCGCACGAACGGCTGAAGGCCCTGTCGGCGGACGCGCACCTGGTCGTCCGCACGGGCGAGGCCCGGCCGTACGCGAACGTGCTGCTGCGGTGCGGGGTGTTCTTCTAGAGGGGGCGTTCAGAGGGGGCGTTCCACGCGGGGATCTTCAGTAGCCGACGGCTTCCCGGAGCAGCAGGACGGTGCCGCGTCCCGGCCGCGGGTCCGCGTTGAGGACGAGCAGACGGTTGACGGCGCTGGGCACCCCGTGGACCGCCTGGGCACGGACGTTCTCCAGCGGGGCACCCCGAGATGCTCCGCCCGTGGCGGATGTGCTGACACGGCCGGGCCGCCCTGGGGAAGATGAGGCGATGACGGCGGACGTGCCCGAGATCGCTCTGAGCAAGCAGGACCTTCGCGAGGTCACCGCGTTCGCCGCGGCGTGCGCGGAGGCCGTGCTCGACATGTTCGAGGCCGACCGGCCGGACGACCCGCGGCCCCGGGACGCCGTCCGTGCCGCGTGGGAGTTCGCCAGAGGCGGCGAACGCGGGAGGTCGCTGCGCGACACGGCGTGGGCGGCCCTCAAGGCGGCCAAGGACACGGACAGCGCGGCGGCGCGCGAGGCGGCGTGGGCGGCGATGTCCGCGGCGGGCGCCGCCTACCTGCATCCCCTGGCCAAGGCCACCCAGGTCAAGCACGTTCTCGGAGCCGCCGCCCATGCGGCCAGAGCGGCCGAACTCGCCGCCGGCGACGATCGCGGCGCGGGCGCCGGGCACCTCGAACAGGCAGTGCGTCGCGCGACGCCCCTCGTGGTCGACGTGCTCAGACGCTTCCCGGCGGCGCCGAGCGGCGGCGGACGGGTGGGTGAGCTGGTCCGCGTGCTGGACGCCGACCTTCGTTCGCTCACCTTCACCGCCGACTCCCGGCGTTCGGACGGCTGATCACACGGCGGGATCCGACCCGGGCGCGACCATGCGGACGATGACCCGGCCGCTGTTGCCCGTGGGGGTTTCCACGGCGTGGTACAGCTTCTTGATGTGCTTCTGCGCGAGGAACGCCAGCACCCGCTGCCTCAGCTGCCCCGATCCTTTGCCCGGAATGAACTCGACGACGTCCTCGCCCGTGTGCGCCGCCCTGAAGAGGGTCTGTCGCAACGTCAGTTCAATGTCACGATTGTTCTTGAAGATCGGATGCAGGTCCACGGTGATCACCCTTGCCAACCTACCGTGGCCCCTGCCCCGGCGTGCGGTTTCCGGGGCCGGGGTGTGCGCCGTCCGGCATACTCCCGGCAGCGGACCGCAGGTTCAGCCGCTACGCAGATCATGGCCCAGCGCACGGTTCGAGCGCTGCCGCACACTTCCGGAGAACAGTCGTCATGAACAACCTCCAGCCTTCGGACCCGACGTCCATAGGCGGCTATCCGTTACTCGGCCGGCTCGGCGCGGGCGGCATGGGACAGGTGTTCTTGTCCCGTACGGTTTCGGGGCGGCTGCTCGCGCTGAAGACGATCCGCGACGACCTCAGCTCCGAACCGGGATTCGAGGAGCGGTTCGCCCGCGAGATACGCAACAGCGACCGCGTCCGCTCCCCGTGGACCGTGACCGTCGTGGACTACAGTGCCCCGGGCCAACGCCCGCAGTGGCTGGCCACCGAGTACGTGCCCGCGCCCTCGCTCGGCGACTGGGTCGCGGCCCACGGACCGCTGCCGCGACCCGCGTTGCTCTCGCTCGGCGCCGAACTGTGCGGCGCCGTACAGGCCGTGCACCAGGCCGGCCTCGCCCACCGGGACATCAAGCCCGGGAACATCCTGCTGGCCCGCGACCGCCCCCGGTTGATCGACTTCGGTGTCGCACGGGCCACCGACGACAGCAGGCACACCCGGGTCGGTGTCTCCGTGGGCTCGCCCGGGTTCCTGGCCCCGGACCAGGCCGTCGGCGGGGTCGCCGCCGCACCCGCGGACGTCTTCTCGCTGGCCGCCCTGCTGGTGTACGCCGCGACGGGGCGCAGCCCCTTCTCGCGCGCGGGGGAGGAGATCTCCGCGGCCGCGCTGCTATACCGCGTGGTCCACGGGGAACCCGACCTCACGGGTGTCGACCCCGCACTGGTGCCGCTGCTCACCGCCTGTCTGGCGAAGGACCCCGCCGAGCGCCCGACCGCCGACCGGCTGGGCGAACGACTGGCGGAGCTCGGCGGCCGGATCGGACGTTGGCCCCAGGAAGGTCCTGCGGCGCTCACCGCGAGTGTGACCGAGGCCGAGTACGCCGCACGCACCGTGGTCGACCTCGCCCATCACTCCGACACGCTCCCCGCCGGTCAGCAATCGCCTCCGAGCGGAGCAGCCGGACACACGTCCGTCCTCGCCGCCCCGGCCGGGCCCGGCAGACGCCGGCCGCCCGCCTGGCTGCCGGCCGCGGCCGTCGCCGCGGTCGCGGTCGTGGTGGCCGTGGTGGCCTTCGTCCACTTCGGTACGCAGCGCTCCGCGGCCGAGTCGTCCCCGTCGAAGCAGGGGCGACCGTCCCACTCCGCCGCCTCCAAGGCATCCGGCGGCACGGCGTCCGCCGCGGCCCCGGAGTCACCGGCGGCCGACGCGGCACTCAAGACCGTGCAGGCCACGTTCGACCTGGCCACCGGTGCGTCGGTGGGGACCGCGGCCAGGACTCTGGTCATGCAGGAGGACGGCAACCTGGTGATCTACGACCAGGACGGCAAGGCGCGCTGGGCCGCGATGACCAGCGGCGAGGGCAACTCCGCCCGCTTCCAGCCCGACGGCAACCTGGTGGTCTACAACAGCGGGGGGCAGGCCCTCTGGGCGTCACGGACCGATGGCCACCAAGGAGCGGTCCTCGTGTTCCAGGCCGACGGGAACGTTCTGATCAAGTCCGGCGACACCGTGTTGTGGGCGGCGGGAACGGAGCACTGACCCGCGTCCGTGCCTGTGCCGGTGTTCGGCCCGGCGCCTGTCCGCCTACGCGCCCGGCGGGCGGAAGTCGACCTGTCTGCGCGCGGCCTCGTCGATCTCGTCGAGGGTGAGGAGGGGGGTGGCCCGGGTGTGGAGGGCGCCGCTGGCCTTGACGGTGAGGGCGGCGGCGGCCATGGAGACCGGGTCGGGGAAGTCGAGGATGCACACGAGGTCGTCCTCCCCGAAGGAGAAGTACATCGTCTCGACCGTGCCGCCGAGGCCCGCGACCACCCGCTCCACGGCGGCGCGGCGGCCCGCTCCGCCTTCCTTGAGCAAACCCTTCGCGCCCTCGGACGTGTAGGCGGCCTGGATGAGGAACTTCGGCATAGCGGGTGCTCCCTGCCCGTGACGTGTCGGCTCCGGGTGTCCTTCCCGCCGGCGCGTCGGCCGTCTGTCGCCGGACGGCCGGATTCACCCGTAAGCCCCGAAAGCCGGTCCGGACCTGTAGAGATCATGACAGATCCGGGTAGTGATGCCGACATGCCTTTACGTCGGTTACACCGGTCACGTCGATCACATTCGGGAACGAAACGCCTCGCCGCGCTGGCCGCCGCAGCGGTGCTGATCCTGGTGGGCTGCGACAGCGGCGGCGCCTCGCACTCCGACGACGGGCGGCAGCAGCTGACCGTGGCGGCCCTGCCGCTCACCGACTCCGCCGCCCTCTACCTGGCCCGGGACCGCGGCCTGTTCGCCAAGGAAGGCCTGGACGTGCGCATCCAGCCCGTGCAGCAGAGCATCCAGGCGCTGCCCGCGCTGCTCAAGGGCCAGGTGGACGTCATCGCGAGCGCCAACTACGTCACCTACCTCCAGGCGTACGAGAAGGGCACCCTGGACCTGCGCATCCTCGCCGAGGGCGTACGGATCGCACCGCACATGATGGACGTCCTCGTGCCCAGGGACTCCGCCCTGAAGTCGCCCGCCGACCTCGCCGGCAAGAAGGTCGGCGTCGCCGTCCTCAACAACATCCAGTCCCTGACCCTGAACGCGATCCTCGACGCCCGGCACGCCGGGCGCCCCGTCTACCGGCAGATCCTGTTCCCCCAGATGGGGGCCGCCCTGCAACGGGACCAGGTGGACGCCGTACACGCGGTCGAGCCCTTCGACACCGCCGTCCAGGGCGAGTTGGGCGCGCGGGTGCTGCTCGACGGCGGTTCGGGACCGGCGAAGGGCCTGCCCGCCAGCGGGTACGTCACGACCGCCGGCTTCGTGAAGAAGAACCCCAAGGCGGCCGCCGGGTTCCGGCGCGCCGTCGAGGCGGCATCCCGACTGGCCGCCCGCAACCCCTCCGTGGTGCGCGCCGAACTGCCCAGGTACACCAAGGTGACCGCGGACCAGGCCAGGTCGATCCACCTGCCCACCTATCCGGCGACCGCCGACCCGGCCGTCCTGCGGCGGCTCGTCCGGCTCATGCGCGGCCAGGGACTGCTGACGAAGGACATCGACCCGGCTCCCCTGCTGGTGACATGACTGGGCGTCAGGAACCGCTGCTGGGCCTGCTCGGCGCGGCGGCGGCCTTCGGGATCTGCGAGACGGTGTCCCGGGCCGGGCTCGTCCGGCGCAGCTATCTGCCGCCCGCGTCCGACGTCCTGGTCCGTGCCGTCCGGTTGGCGGGCGACCGGGACTTCCTCGACGGGATCGGGGTCACGCTGCGGGCCTGGGCGCTCGGCCTCGGACTCGCCTGCGCGCTCGCCGTACCGCTGGGGCTGCTGCTGGGCACGGTGCCGGTGGTGGAGGCCGCCACCCGCGCCGTGCTCGAGTTCCTGCGGCCCCTGCCGTCCGTCGCGCTGATCCCGCTGGTGTCGCTGCTGCTCGGGTCGGGCACCCGGACGGAGGTGACGCTGATCGCGTACGCCTCGCTGTGGCCGGTGCTGTTCAACACCGTCTACGGCCTCGGCGAGACCGATCCGCTGGCCAGGGACACCCTGCGCGCCTTCGGGTTCGGACGGCTCGCGGTGCTGGTGCGGGTGGAGCTGCCCGGCACCGCCCCGTTCATCGCGGCCGGCGTGCGGATCTCGGCCGCGGTCGCCCTGATCGTCGCCGTCGCGACGGAGCTCCTCTCCGGCTTCGGGCAGGGCCTCGGCATCTTCATCGCCCAGGCCCAGAACGCCACCGACGGCACCCGGGACGTGCTGGCCGGGGTGGTGTGGGCGGGTGCCCTAGGGCTGGCGATCAACGGCGCACTGGTCGCCGCCGAGCGCCGGTTGTTCGCCTGGGCACAGGATCCCCGGCCGGAGGGGGCACGGAGGGCAGGGCGGACGGCGTCGTCGCCGCGGCCGCGGCCACAGCCGGGGAGGGGCCGCCCATGACCCAGCCGGAGCCGACACCGAGGGTGGCCCCGGAGCCGCAGCCGGAACCGACACCG
>NZ_JBFACN010000003.1:0-362891 GCF_040640875.1 Streptomyces sp. NPDC021562 | reverse complement strand
AGGGTCGGCCCAGAGCCGCAGCCGGAACCGACACCGAGGGTCGGCCCAGAGCCGCAGCCGGAACCGACACCGAGGGTCGGCCCAGAGCCGCAGCCGGAACCGACACCGAGGGTCGGCCCAGAGCCGCAGCCAGAGCCGACACCGAGGGTGGCCCCGGAGCCGCAGCCGACGCCGACACCGAGGGTCGGCCCAGAGCCGCAGCCGGAACCGACACCGAGGGTGGGCCCGGAGCCCGAGCCGCAGGCACAGCCAAAGCCGCAGGCACGACTTCGGCCACTGTCACGTCCGCACCGGTACTCCGACAAGCCGCCAGGCTCCGCGACCGGCCCGCCCCGGCCCGGCACCACCTCCGCCTCCGTCCACCTCGCCCTCCCCCTCCCCCTCCCTCTCCCCTTCCTGCTCCGCTGGTCCGTGTTCCTCGGGGTCGCCCTCTGCTGGGAGTGGGCGGCGCGGGCGCAGCGCAGCGTGTACTTCCCGCCGCCGCTGCGGATCGTCCGCCACGCGCACGACCTGTGGTTCTCCGGTCCGGCCTGCCACCTGTTCCTCAGCTCGGACGCCGTCGGCACCATCCTGCCGAGCCTCGGCCGGATGACGGCCGGGTTCGCGCTCGCCGCGGTCGCCGGAATCGCCCTGGGGATCGCGGTAGGGCGCTCACGCCGGGCGTACGCGCTGTGCAACCCGGTGCTCCAGTTCGCGCGGGCCGTGCCGCCGCCCGCGCTGGTGCCGGTGTTCGTCGTCGTCTTCGACGTCGGTACGCCCATGCAGGTCGCGTCGATCGTGTTCGGCGCCGTATGGCCGGTGCTGGTCAACTCGGCCGAGGGGGCCCGCGCCACCGACCCGCTGCGGCTTCAGGTGGCGGCCGTGCTGCGGCTGACGGCGGCCGAGCGGCTGTGGTTCCTGATCCTGCCCTCGGCGCTGCCCCGGATCTTTGCGGGGCTCCGGCTCAGCCTGTCGCTGAGCCTGATCCTGATGGTGTTCTCGGAGCTGCTGCCGGGCAGTGACGACGGCATCGGGTTCACGCTCACCGACGCCATGACGCGCTCCGACCTGCTCACGGTGTGGTCGGCTCTGCTGCTGCTCGGTGCCCTCGGGTACCTCCTCAACATCGGACTGCTGGCGGTCGAGAGACGACTCGTCGGCCCGGGATCCCCGGCCAGGAGGACGGCATGACGACACCCACGGTGCGCGAGGCGGTCGTACGGTTTCTGCGCGACACCGGCACGACCACGGTCTTCGGCAATCCGGGCTCCACGGAACTGCGTATGTTCCGCGACTGGCCCGCCGACTTCACCTATGTGCTGGGGTTGCAGGAGTCCGTCGTCGTCGGCATGGCGGCCGGGTACGCGCTCGGCACCCGGCGGGCCGCGTTCGTCAGCCTGCACTCGGCCGGTGGGGTGGGGCACGCGCTCGGCGCCGTCTTCAACGCCCACCGCGACCGGGTACCGCTGGTGATCGTGGCGGGTCAGCAGGCGCGCTCGCTGATCCAGCTGCGGCCGTTCCTCGGCGCCGACGAACCGGCCCTGTTCCCGCGCCCGTACGTGAAGTCCGCGCGCCAGCCCGAGCGCGCCGAGGACGTGCCGGCCGTGCTCGCCGAGGCGTACCGGGTCGCGATGGCGCCGCCGCGCGGCCCGGTGTTCGTGTCCGTGCCCGAGGACGACTGGGACCGGCCCGCGGAGCACGTCGCCCCCCGCGTGGTGCACTCCGGGTTCACGGCCGCCCCGGCCGCCCTCGACACGCTCGCCGCCCGGCTGGAGACCTGCGCGCGCCCGGCGCTCGTGGTGGGCCCCGGCGTGGACGACGAGGAGGCGCTGGCCCAGGTGCGGGCGCTGGCCGAACGGCTCCGGGCCGCGGTGTGGATCAGCCCGCTCTCCGGCCGTTCCGGCTTCCCGGAGTCGCATCCGCTGTTCCAGGGCTTCCTGCCGCCGCTCGCCCGCGCGCTGTCCGCACGTCTCGCGCCGTACGACGTGGTGGTGGCGCTCGGCGCGCCGGTGTTCACCTACCACGTGGCGGACGGCGGGCCGCCGCTCGCGCCCGGAACCGAGCTGTTCCACCTGGACTGCGACCCCGGCCAGGCCGCCTGGCTGCCCACCGGCACCAGCATCGTGACCACCCTGCGGCCCGCGCTGACCCGGCTCACCGAGCTGCTGAAGGAGACCGACCGCGATCCGCCGCCGCCCCGTCCGGTACCGCCCCCGGCCCCCGCCGACGGGGACATCACCCCGGAGCTGCTCTTCGACCTGCTGCGTGCCCGGCTGCCCCGCGACCGGGTGCTCGTGGAGGAGGCACCGAGCCACCGTGACGCGCTGCACGCGCGCGTGCCCGTCGCGTCGGGCGGCGGCTTCCTCACCACGGGCAGCGGCGCCCTCGGCTGGGGTCTGCCCCTCGCGGTGGGCCGGGCGCTCGCCGACCGGCGCCGGGTGGTGTGCGTGGTCGGGGACGGTTCGGCGATGTACTCGGTACAGGCGCTGTGGAGCGCGGCCCGCCACACGGCACCGGTCACCTACGTCCTGCTGGACAACGGCGGTTACGCGGCCGTCCGCGCGCTGGGTCGCCGGATCGGCCTCCCGGCCGTCCCGGGCACGGACATCAGGGGCATCGACTTCACGGCCCTGGCCGTGTCCCTCGGCTGCCCGGCGGCGCGCGCCGAACAGGCGGCGGACCTGCCGGCCGCCCTGGACCGGGCCCTGGGCCTGGACGACGACGCCGGCCCCTTCCTGCTGCACGTCGCGGTGACCGGCAGCGCGGGCACCCTGTACGAGCCCTGGGCCGGGTGAGGGGATGCTGCGCCTCGACTCCGTCGGCCGGCACTTCGGCGACCAGCACGTCCTGGACGGCATCAGCCTCACCGTGCCCCAGGGGCAACTGCTCAGCGTGGTCGGGCCGTCCGGCTGCGGGAAGTCCACGCTGCTGCGCACCATCGCCGGGCTGCTGCCCGTGCAGGAGGGCACGGTCACGGTCGACGGGACACCGGTGACCGGTGTGCCGGAGCGGCTCGCGGTCGTCTTCCAGGAGTACGGCCGCTCGCTGCTGCCCTGGCTCACCGTCCGCGACAACGTGGCCCTGCCGCTGCGCCGCCGGGGCCTGTCCCGTGCCGCCCGCCGGGCCGAGGCCGAGACCATCCTCGAACGGGTCGGCCTGCCCGGGGTCGCCCGGCGCCGGCCGCGCGAGCTGTCCGGCGGCATGCAGCAGCGCGTCGCCATCGCCCGCGCCCTGGTCCCCCGCCCGTCCCTGCTGCTCATGGACGAGCCGTTCGGCTCGCTCGACGCGGGCACCCGCGAGGACCTGGAGGACCTGCTCCTGGAGGTGCACCAGGCCGACGACACGACCATCGTGTTCGTCACCCACGACATCGACGAGAGCGTGTACGTGGGTGACCGCGTCGTCGTCCTCTCCCCCGGCCCCGGCTCCCGGGTCGTACGGGACCTGCCGGTCACCCTGCCGGGCGAGCGGGACCAGATCACCACCCGCGGCTCGGCCGCCTTCGCGGCACTGCGCACGGAGGTGGGACGGGCGGTACGGGGCATGCCCTGACGGAAGCGGCCGGGACATGCTTCGAGGGGGGCCGGTCCGTCGACCGGCCCCCCTCGGCTTTCCCCTCCGGATCAGAACCCCCGCGATCCCCCCGGATCCCCCTCCGAAAGTCCTGACGCCACGTATGACAGGCGGGGAAGGGGGAGGGTTGTACGGGAGTTCAAGATTTTTCCCGCGGTGACTGCGTGGCGCGTACGGTCAGTTCTCCAGGCGGACCGGCATCACCATCGAGAAGGCGTCCTCGTCGTCGGGGCGGCGGATCACGATCGGCGCCGTGGGTGCTCCGAACTCCAGGATCAGTCGGTCCCGGGCGCCTGCGGCCAGCGCCGCCAGCAGGAACTCACGGTTGACGGCGACACGATCCGGGTCGTCGTCGCCGTCGGCGCAGAGGACCACCGAACCGCCGTCCGCCACCCTGAGCACGCTGAGGTCGGCCGCCCCGGCCTCTGCGGAGCGCACGGGACCGGTCTCCAGAGCCTGCCGGAAGCCCGCCACCTCGACGACGGCGCGGCGTTCGCCGGCCCGCGGCAGGAGCCGACGGTAGTCGGGGAAGTCGTGGTCCAGGCACCGGCCGGCCGCCTGCCTGTCCCCGGCCTCCAGGGTCACGTGGTCACCGTCGAGAGACAGCAGTACCGGTGCCTCGCCGTCCAGCAGCGCCCGCATCGCGTCGACGAGCGCAGTGGCCACGACGACCTGCACGCGGCTCCCCTCGTGCCCGCCGACACCGGCCCGCGCGACCGCCATGCGGTACCGGTCGGTGGCCACGGCGTGCAGGTGGTCGCCCTCGATGTCGAACAGGACCCCGGCGAGCATCGGCAGCTCGGGGTCGGTGCTCGCCGCGAAACGAACGGCGTCCAGCGCGGCGGCCAGCTCCGGCGCGGCGACGGACAGGCGGACGGTGTCGGTGCGAAGCGAAGTCATGACGTTCTCCCGTTGATCGAGTAGGGCTCGGAGCGCGGAGAACTCACCACGGGCATCGGACAGCCCCTGTTCGAGACGGCGCAGGTGCGCCCGGAGCAGTTCCCGGACCAGATCGGTGTCGGCGCCGGCCCAACTGGCCAGCACCAGCCGGATGTCCGCCAGCGGCATCCCGGCCCTGCGCAGGCGGGCCAGCAGCCGGGCCTCCGCCAGCTGCTCGGGCTCGTACCAGCGGTAGCCGCTCACGGGATCCACCCAGGCCGGGACCAGCACCCCGGCACGGTCGTAGAACCGCAGGGCACTGACGCCCAGGCCGCTGTCGCGGGCCATCTCCCCGATGCTGCGCATGTCGCTCTCCACACCCGGCACTCTGGGCCCTGCACAAGGTCGAGGGTCAACCCCGAGTCAGTCACACCGCGACAGCGGTGCGCCTCTCACCCGTCCGGGGGCCAACCACGGGCCAAAAGGTGCTCCGCGAGGAAGTCGGCGGCATGGTCCAGCAGGCCGTCCGCCATGCCGAGGTTCAGGCTCTCGATCTGATCCGCGAGTCGTGGGCTCTGCGCGACGTCAAACCCGGACCCCTGGTCAGGGAGTGGCGATGACTCTTAGAAGGTTGGCCTTGGTCGGATCTCATCGGTGCCTTCCTCGTAGTTGTTGGTGATGTACGCCTTCTCGGTGCCGGACGCGGACGACGTTCGCGTGAGCTGTTCGATATTGGACTCGTTGGCGTGCTGCCGAATCAACGCTGGCAGAGTCCGCAGCGACATCCCCGACGCCAGGCGCCAGATCCGCAGGCGCGTACCCCCACTCTTCTCACGGAGCCGTTCGGCGGTCTGCTGTCCAGCCCGACAGCACGGCACTGCGGCCGTAACGCGCCGGCACGGCCACCCAGTTGCGGGATCCTTTTCCCATGAGTCTCTCCATTGAGGGCGAGTCCACCCGGCTCGCCCTCCCTCGCCAGCTCACCAGGAGGTCAGTTGATCGGGAGCATCATCGATGACCTCGCAGCACCGCATGTACGCGATCAACAAGTTCATGGACAACTCCTAAGAGGGGCCCAAGTACTGATGCCGTTCGTCACCAGGAAACGCATGAACCCCTTTGTCGCGAATCTGCCACTCGGTCAACCCTTCGAGCTCATGCGTGAGCATGAATAGTCCCTGGACATCGGCGTCAGCCTCATCCGAGGGCGGCAGGATAGCCATTTCTGCCAGCTGGTCACGCAGCCAGGACACGTCCCCTTCTTGAATGTCACCGCCGTAAAAAACGTATGACGTCCAATTGAACGGACGAGCCGGAAACCCCCACCCGCCGGAATAGTGCTCGTCAGCGCTCTTCGCGATGATTTCCTTCACCATGGAAAGCTGAGCTTGGTCGCATTCCAGCCAACCTCGCACGGATACATAAACGGCCACGATTCCGCCACCTTTCGGCACCGTTCTCACTTATGGAACGACCAGAGGTTCAGTGTCGATCACCGCCGGCATCTGGTAGCGCTGAGTATATCTCCTGATGGCATCGGCGACTCCTGGCCCTGGGGGGCCATCAAACTGGAAGTACGGCACACGTCCGGTATTTTTGGCCATTTGGAACGTGGCCGCAGCCTGCTTTCTGAACGCCTTCCCCAGGACAAAATTCGCAGGCTTCGCCTGAGCCACATATGTATCGCTCACAGCATCGAATTCCCTGCCCGCAGGGTCGTTCTCGAACTTTACCCTTGATTCGCCCCCGAGACGATCGGCCAACGCGTCAGCTGAGGCATCCGGCTTGTTGACCTTGACCAGGTTTCCCATACCGCCGTTCGCAGAAGGAGCCGAGCCAGAGGAGTCACCGCTGGCTTCAGACAGTGCCTTGTTGAGGCCGTTGTCGATGCGGTTGATGCCGTCCGCTGCGCCCATCGCACCGGCGCCTGCGATGGCCATGCCGCCTGCTGCTGCCGGGGCGCCGATGACGCAGCCGGCGACGGTGGTGCAGATCATGGCTCCGCCGACAGCTATCTCGCCGCCGAGATTCATCGCGAAGATGCTCAGGGCTGTCTCGAAGCCGCCGGTCAGGACGTCGGTGTTGGTGAGGATGGCTGTGCCGTAGTTGATGGTCGTGTCCACGGCGCTGGACACCCAGTGCAGGAGCCCGCTGCCGCCTCCGCCGCCGCTACTGCCGCTGCTCTTCTTCGTGCTGCCGGTGTTGCTCGTGGCTGCGGTCCCGCCGTTGGCTCGGCCGGTCGAGGGGTCGTATCCGACCTCCTTCTGTGTCTTCTTGTCGCAGTACTTGAGGTCGTACTGGCAGGAGTTGGGCCTTGAGCCGATTTCGGTGCCGGTGGGGTCGGCGAAGGTGGTGGGGTTGTTGTTGCCGTAGGTGTAACCGTTGAGGGACTGGTGCTGGTCAAGGCTGAGGAGCGGGTCGACGCTGATGAAGCGCCCGATGACCGGGTCGTAGTCGCGGGCTCCGATGTGGACGAGGCCGGAGGAGGAGTCGGCGGACTTGCCGAGGAAGGTCTTGTCGTCCGGCCAAGTTCCGGTACCACCGGTGCGTGATGCGCCGAAGGGGGTCGTGTAGCGCTTGGTCACTGCCTGGGTGGTGGCGTCCAGGGACAGGGTCGCGGTGCCGTGCTGGTCCGCGGCCAGGTAGGAGAGGGTGGAGGTGCCGGATTTGTTGGTGCGGACCGCGATGGTGGTGGATCCGGCGGAGTAGTAGCGCTGGGCCCAGTACTTGGTGGTGGATGTGCTGGTGTCCAGGTGGACTTCGGTGGCGCCGAGGTAGAGGACGCTCTCGCCTGCGGTGTTGCGGCGGATGAGGAGGTTGCCGTCTGCGTCGTAGATGTATCCGGTGGTGCTGGTGCCCTCCACCAGTTTGTTCAGTCGGCTTTCGTTGTCCCAGGCAAGCGACTGTGAGGAGGTGCCGTCTCGGCGGGTGGTGGTGTTACCGGTGTCGTCGTAGCCGTAGGTGGCGGTGACTCCGGTGCAGCTGCTGCCGGTGGTGGCGGCGGCGAGCTGGTGGGGCTTGGTGGTGCTGTAGCAGTAGGTCTTCGTGGTGGTGGCGCTGGTGGTGTGAGTGGTCTCGGTCTTGCGGAGACCGGAGTCGGTGTAGGTGTACGAGGTCCAGTACGGGCTGGCGCCGCCGAGGTGGGCGGTGGTGCGGTTGCTGGTGGCGCAGTCGGCGGTGGACGGGGTCCAGGCGTTGGTCAGGCGGCGGTAGCCGTCATAGGTGAAGCACTGGTTGTCGGCCGCGCCCGTGCCACCCAGGGTGGTGGGGTCGCTGATCGCGGTGACGTTGCCGGCGGCGTCGTAGGTGTAGTTGAGGTCCTGCAATTGGTAGCTGTGGGTCTGGTCGGTGACCGAGGACTCCTTCAGCCGGTCGGTGCCTTCCTCGTACTTGTTGGTGATGTACGCCTTCTTGGTGCTGGAGGCGGACGACGTTCCCAGGGTGAGCTGTTCCGTCTGGCCCAGAGCGGAGTAGCTGGCGCCCAGCAGGTAGCCGGTGGAGCCGGTGACAGCGGTGGGCAGCCCCAGGCTGTTGTAGTCGTTACTGATCGTCTCGGCGCCGAGGCCGCCGGCCGTGGGTTCGGAGGTGTACTGCTGGGTTCCGTCGAGGTTGTAGTACGTGGAGAACGTGAGTGTCGAGGACGAGAGCGCGTGGGACGTGACAAGGCTGTCGTCTGCGGGCAGGACCAGTTGCGTGGTGGTCGCGCGGTAGAGGTTGTCGTACGCGGTGACCTGCTTGGTGTAGGCACTGCCGGAGACTCCACCGACATAGCGGGTGGAGGAGTCCAGCTGGCCCTTGGCCAAGGTGTCGTAGGCGTAGTGGGTGAGCTTGTTGGCGTCGACCTGTTCCTCCAGTGTGGAGGTCAGATCGGCGTTGGAGGCGGCGCTCCAAGTGTCGGTGGTGCGGCCGAGGACGTCGTAGGCGAAGACGGTGACGCGTCCCGCGCCGTCCTTGGTCCAGGAGGGCTGATCGAGGTTGGTGTAGCCGGTGGTGGCTGTGCCCTTGTCGGGGTCGGTGGCGGAAATCTGGCGCCCGAAAAGGTCGTAGATGTAGGACCAGTTGCCGTCAGGACCGGTGATCGTGGACTGCTTGCCGTCGCGGGTGTAGGTGTACGCGGTGGAGGTGTAGGCGGCACCGGTGGTGGCCCCGTAGGCGGTGTCGGCCGGTGAGGTGCCGGAGTACTCGCGGCGTTCCACTGTCCGGCCCTGAGCGTCGGTGATGGTCCGTACCGCCGAGCCCCCGGTGACGGCGGTGGTGGCGGTGGAGTCACCGGTGTAGGTGCTGGACGTCGACCACTTCTGCATGCCGTAGACGAGCAGAGTGTTCGACGTGGGGCGCTCGGCACCGTCGAAGACGACCTCGGTCTGCTTGGGCGCCTCGCCGTACTCCGCCCGCGTGTAGGTGCCGGACGGGGTCGCCGTCGAGTCGAAGATGTCCGCGAACGTCTCGTACGCCAGGCCGCGGCTGTCGTACCGGGTGTCCGTCAGCAGCCTCCCCCCGACGGCGGTCGGCGACTGCGTCTGGAGGGTGCGCAGCATGGAGTCGTAGAGGGTGTAGATGGTGTTGTACGTAGTGCCGTCGGCCTTGAGCGTCGACACCGACGTCCAGGACGGGGCGTCATTGGTGACCGAGTAGGCGTAGGTGTAGTTGGCGCTCTGCGACAACGAGTGGGAGCGGTTGGGCAGCCAGGTGGCGGTCTTGCGGCCCAGTGCGTCGTAGGTGCTCTCGGTAATTTTGTTGTTGACGTCGTAGACCTTGGTGGGCGTGCCCCGGGCGTAGTCGGCGTAGGTGTAGATCGTCTGGGACTTGGGGTTGGTGACCTTGGTCCTGGTCAGCGGGCCGGCTGCGGTGGGGGTGTAGGCCGTGGTGGTGGTGTTGCTTCCGGCGTCGGTCGAGGTGAGGACGCGGCCGAGTGTGTCGTACGTCAGCTTGGACTGCGTCTGCCAGGAGCTCGGGGTGCGCTCGCCGCTGGTGGCCGTGGCTGGGTAGGCGGAGGCGCGGCCGGTCCAGGTGATCTCGCCCTTGGTCGGTGTCTGGGATGTGGTCCAGGCGGTGGCGGTGGTGTCGTCGTAGACGGTGGCTGTGTCAGAGAGGACGTCGCCGCGGCTGGCGAAGGAGGTCGGCAGGGCTAGGGAGGTCTCGGTGACCGAGCACGCCCGGCCAACCTTGCGGGTACGGGAGACCAGGGAGTTGATACCCAGAGTGTCGTTGCGCGCGTACCAAGTTCGGGTGCAGGTCTCGTCGCCGGTGACGGAGGTGTCGCCCTCGTCGTAGACCTTGGTGGGCATGCCGTAGTCGTCGAAGTCGGTGGTCGAGGTGGCGCTGGTACGCCATTTCGCCGTGGCGGTGAGATAGGTGTGGGTGTAGGTCTTCGCGGTGCGGACGTAGTACGCCTCGGTGTCGGCGTACGACTTGTGCTGGGTGGCTGTCTTCTTCAGCCAGGGGTCGTTGACCTTGACCGTCACGGGTGTGGAGCCGTTGTAGGTGATCTGTTCGCGCAGTTGGCCTGCGTACGGGTCGCTGTCGGTCTGGTCGGCCACGTCCAGGCCGGTGAAGTCGATTCCGGCGACGGAGACGGACCGTGTCGTGCCGTCTTTCTGCTTGTCGCCGTTCATGCCCTGCAGGTACAGCGACACCGTCTTGGACTGGGTGCCGTCGGAGTCGCCGGTGATGTCGGTGACCTTGCCGTAGCCGCGCCAGATGGACCAGGTGCGCTCGTCCGCCGGAGTGATCGGGTCGTCGTTGTAGTGCCAGGCCGGGGCGGAATAGCTGTAGGCGTGCTCGACCGCGAGGTTCTGGCCGGTCGGGTCGGAGGAGAGGACCGCCGTCACGCGGTATTTATGGAACCAGTCGATCGACGATTCGCTGGCGCCGTTGATGTGCCAGTAGCTCGGATAGCAGCTCTTGGTGTCGTTGTCCTCGGCGGCCGGCATATTGGAGCCGCGTACGCATTCCGGGTCGGACAGGGTGACGGTGGTGATCGCGCCCGTCTCGGACGTCACCGTCTCGATGCGCGGGCGGGTCAGCGGAAGGATGTCGTCGGAGTTGGAGTCGACCCGGTTGACCCGCATCTGGTAGCCGAAAGTGACCGGATCCAGGGCGATGTCGGTGCCGTTCTTGCCGGTGTGCTTGATGGACTTCAGCACCAGCGTCTGGTCGGATGTGTCACCGATGTCACCGCCGTCCAAGAACGCCTGGGTCAGCGCCCAGGAATCGACGGCGGTGAAGGCGCTGGAGGCGGCCGACCAGGCGTAGGTATCGATGCCTGTCAGGCGCTTGCGGGTGAAGAACGCCGGGCTCTTGGCGTCGCAGTCCGCGTCCTTGGCGCAGATGGAGTCGTAGGGCACGTCCGGCCAGTTGTCCGCGGTGGAGTCCTTCAGCGACGAGCAGTCGGCGGCGGTGCAGCGCTCGTCGTAGGAAAAGGTGACCTTGTCCGAGGTGACCCCGCTGAACAGGCTGTCCTTGTTCTGCCCGTAAAGAATCTTGGTGAGGTAACCGCCCCGGGTGTACGCGGTGGTGGCGGTGGTGGCGCCGTTCTTGGCGTAGTAGTTGGTCTCGGCGGTGTACCAGTAGGTCATGGCGTTGCCGACCGGGTCCTGGACGTAGTCCAGGTTCCAGCGCCAGGCTTGGGTGAGGGAGCGGCCGGAGAAGGAGTCGCCCTGGTCGTAGCCGGGCTCGCCGGCGTCGTCGCCGTAGACCGGGACCGTCCATACGGAGTTGGTCCGCTCGGTGTCGGCACCGCTCAGCTTGTTGAGGCCGAAGACGTACTTCGTGCCGTCACCGGTGACGACCGTCCAGTACTCGCCGTCGTTGTCGCCGTTGTCGGCTCCGGTGGAGTGAGTGACCGTGGAGGCGTCGTCGTCGCTGAGCCGCCATACGCCGGTGGTGTCGTCCTTGACCAGTTCGCTGGACTTGCCGTTGAGGACGAGCGAGGCGTTGTCGTACTTCCAGCACTGGTCGTACTTGGCGTCCTGGCCGTCGTCGTCACAGGCACCGTAGGAGCGCTCGACGTAGGAGGATGTGATGTCGAAGCCCTCGCCGACCTGGGTGGACTGGTTGTTCGTGGACGCCGTCTTGCCGTCCGAGCTGCCAGAGTCGTACGAGAGCGAAAGTGTCGGGGAGGGACCGGCCGCGGCCGGGGGCGTGCTCAGCGGGTAGGACCAGGTGAACGCACCGGAGGAGCCGCCTGCTTCCCAGCTGGAGGATGACGAGAGGGGCGAGGCGGAGTAGTTGCCCGAGCCGGAGGCGGACTCGCCGGCGGCAGCGGTCACCGCGAGGACGGTGGCCGAGGACGTGGCGGCAGACACCGTCGAGGCGCTCTTCAGGCTCGTGGGGGCGGTCGAAGTGGAGGCTAGGCCGACCTCGGCCGAGACGGACTGGCCGGAAATGTCGTTGTGCGAAGCGAGCGGGGTTCGCACCCGGCACGCCGCCTTCTTCGGCGTGGTCAGTACGCAAGCGGGCAACCGAACCAGCTTCAGGCGGCCGGACCATCCACCACCGTACGCGGACGCGAACGCAGAGTAGTCCACGCTCACGTCTGCCTCGCCGGGACTGGCGGCGGCCACGGTGAGGAGAATCCCCTTGATGCCGGCCGCCTGGGCGGCCTTGTGGCCCAGGACGTGCACCCGCGCCTGGCCGGCGGCGGCGTCCTTGCCAGCGGACCGGGTGATCGTCACAGGCAGTTCGCCGGCGGTGAGCTTTGCCTTTCCGCGTGCCGGGATCCGTCCTGTGTCCTCGGCCGCTGCGGGCCAGGTCGTCTTCTGTTCCACCAATGCCTGCCTGGCCTGGGCGGCGTTGGCTGCCTTGGCCTTGGCGACCGTGGCGCGAGCCTTCTTGGCTCCCAGCCCGGTCACCGTCCGGACCTTGCTCACGCGCTGCTCGGCCACCTCGGGCTTGCCGAGGCCGCCCGTCGCGGCAGCGGCGACCGGTGTCAAGGCGGCCGGGACGGTCAGGGCCAGGGAGAGGGTCACCACTAGCGGCGCCCAGCGGGCTGGTATTCGGGAACGCACGAAACCCCCAGGTGAAGAAGGATCGGGAAAGACCGAGAGCGGGGCGGAGCAGTTGCGGCAGGCGGCAACGCCGCTGCGTGACTGGGCCGGTGGTGGCACGGGCCGCAACCCGTGTGATGGTGAATGGGGGTGGGAGGCGACTGCCGCCGCCCACCCCAGGTGATGTAGTGCGGGATCAGTCCCCGATGGTGTTGGCGATCTGGTCCTGGCTGGCCATGGCACCGGCCCAGACACGGATGTCGGTGATGGATCCGGGGAGGTAGTGGCCCCAGGAGGAGCCCACGAAACCCTTGCCGACCGCGAAGTCACCGGATCCGACGACGGCCGTGTAGACGGTGTCGTCACCGTTCTGGTTGAGCCCGAGATAGAGACTGATCGTGCCGGACTGAGCGTCGTACACTCCGGTCATACGCACCGGACTGCCCAGCGTGGCCGCGTCGTTGGAAGTGACGCCGGTGAAAGTGCCGTCCGCGTTGAGGCGCCCGAAGTGCCACAGGCCGACGGGCACTGTCGTCTCCGTCTCCGGATCGTCCTTGATGTTCTTCAGCTCGTACCAGAAGCCCCAGGCGGAACCGTCGGCGCTGCGCTGTCCGATCACCTGAGCCGTGTAGCCCGGGCTCTTGGCCAGGAGCGCGTCGCTGTCCAGCTGTACGGCAGTGGTCACGGTGAACGAACCGGTCTCGTCCACCAACGGCCCGGAGGCCGTGGCTGCGTCGTCCGTTCCGTCGAGCACGATCCCCTCACCGTCGAGGGACGCGCCGCCCGACAGGGTGAGCGAGCGACCGTAACCGGAGTCGGTGTCCGCGAGGGTGGTGTCGGCGGCGTCGGCCGGATTCCAGGAGGCCACCAGTTCGGCTCCCACATAGCCGGTGGAATTCAGCAGCCGTGCGTCCTGGGAAAGCAGGTCATCGCCGAGTTTCACCTGCCAGGCCCGGACCTCGTCGATCTGGCCACCGAAGTAATCGGTGGGAGATCCAGCTGTGTAGAGGGTCCTGCCGATCATGAAACTTCCGTTGGCAGCCGTGGGCTGCCCGGTGTCCAGCACGACGGGGGAACCCTGGGGCTTGCCGTTGACATACAGCTGGATGGTGTTGGCGTCCGAGTCGTAGACGCCGGCCAGATGGGTCCACACCCCGAACGGAATAGACGTCTGGTTGGCGTACGACCGGACGATGTGCGAGGTTCCGGCCGAGTCACGCCAGTGCCAGTTGAAGATCCAGCCCTTGTAGGAGGTGGAGTAGTAGAGCGAGAACCCCGACGCGGTGGCATCTGCGCTCACCTGCGATACAACGGCGTAGTTGTGTGCCGGGGCCGAGGCTATACGGGCCCAGGCCGACACCGTGTAAGAAGCCCGTGTCTCCAGCACTGCCCCAGAGGTGGCCGCGTAGCCGGCGGAGCCGTCGAGAGTCAGCCCGGTGTCGGTCACCGGGGTGGCGAGATCATTGCCACTGACGTCCTTGGTGATGACGCCGCGCCGGCCGCGTCCGTCACGGGAGATGCCCGAAGCAGAGAGCGTGGCGTTGTCCTGGTTGGCCGTCACCGTCGTCGAGGTGTCGATCGCGGCACCGCTGGGCTCATCGAAATGCCACTGCCCGACCGGGCCCGGACCCTCGGCAACCACGAAATCGATCGCGTTCTGGGCACCCCAGCCGATCGTGTCCTTGGCGCGCACGAAGATGGTGTAGGTACCTGATGTGGTCGGGGTGAGGTTAGTGGTCACCGTCGAGCCGGCGATCGCGGAGGACCAGGAGGTCTCGGTGGAGAGCTTGTACTGGTAGGCGGTGTTGGTGTCCCCGGAGTGGGGGGTGAAGATAAAGGTCGCTTTGGTGCCAGGACCACCGCCCGGTACGCAGGCGTTGGTCGTGCACCGGGAGTAGGGGCTGGCCACCGCGATACCGGGAGCCTTCGGACGGGTCGAGTCGACTTTGAAGTAGCACCAACTGTTGGTGGAGGCGTTGGATGCTGAGGAGAGGTGGCTGGCGTAGTTGTTGTAGTACGAGCGCGTCCAGGAGCGGTATCGGTACAGGGTGCCGTCGGTCAGCGTCGGTGTGGTCGCGTAGAGCTTGTCGTTGTCCGAGGCGTGACCGCTCGTGGGTCGTTCCATCTCATCGACAGCCTGGGACCAGGAGTCGCTGCTGGCCGTGTACTTGTCAAGGTCGAAGGCCGCGCGTAGCAGGGCGTCGTCCTCTCCGCCCTTGGCAGTCTGCACGGTTGCCGTCAGCTGCGGAGTCGGGTCCGAGACGATCAGTGGGTCACTCTGCTTCGTCTCGCACTGGGTGCCATCCCCCGTGACCAGGCCGATCGAAGTGGGCTTGGCCGGGATACCGACGAAATTCACGACCAGCACCGCGTCGTCGTCGAACCGCTTCCAGCCATTGGGGTCGGACTCGTCGTGAGCCTTCAGCATCAAGGTGAGACGGGAGATGTCACCGGCGGCGAACTTCTTCACCGTCGAGGTGAGGTTCTCGTTGCTCTCGGTGGGGTTGTCGTTGAACTCGATCGCCTTGTCCGGCTGGCTCGGATCGCACGCGGAGCCCCGGCCTGCCGAGACGTACCGGTCGACCATCAGATCCCAGTTCTTCGTCGGGCCCGGCCACGTCGTGGACGACGAGATGTTACCGGTGCGGACCAGGTCCACCCAGGATGGCTCACAGGACATCGAGAACCGCTCGGTGACCTTGAAGGTGGCATCCAGCACCTGCTTGCCCGCCAGCTGGCTCGGCGAGAACTCGAAGTACATCCGGTTCTTGTAACCCGAACCGCAGTAGTAGGCGTAGCCGCCGGTCACGTAGGTACCGCAGTAGCCGACGCCCTTACCATCGTCGCCACCGGAGAAGTTGTAGAACTTGTCCCCGTCGGACGACAGCAATGTGCGCTCGGACTCGCCCCACGACACATCCGGGTCGATGTACAGCGGGTAGACCGTGCCCGCGCCGGTCAGCAGGTCCGCGTCCGGCTCCACTGTGACCGAGTCCGTGTCGGTCGACACGGGCAGCACCACAGAAGTGTCGCCGTCGCTCGGACCTGCCGCGGGGTCCGCCGATGTCTCACCGGAGCCGTCCTCGGCCGGCGTCTCCTGAGCTACCAGGGATGCATCGCTCACTGCCGTCGAGCTGAACGAAGCCCGCGATGCGGTCGCCGTTGAGGCGGTCCCCGACGAGGCGGTCGCATCGCCCGCGGAGTCCCACATCTGTGCGGCCGGGGCGCGGAAGACCGTGTTGCCGTCGGCGTCCACTGCCGAAAGGCCACCGCCTCCGTCCCGCACGGTGAGCCCATCGGCCCGCATGGAGAAGTCGAGCTTTTTCAACTCCGGGTTGGTGGCGGCCTTCGAGTTCTTGACCACCAGCACCTGTCGAATGCCCTCGACGGTAGCCGTCATCCGCAGGTCCACGCCCGGCAGTACGTCCGCGTACAGCGCGGACGCACCATCCAGCGTCGGCTGCGGAAGATTCCCCGGCCAGCCCAACGACATGGACGCCCCGCCCTTGGACAGCTTCACTAGAGCGTCGCCATCGCCACCGTCGGACAGCGAGATACCCAACACCGCGGCCTTCGGTCCGATCGAACCATCCGCTCGCCGTTCCAGCGTCGCGTCCGGTGCCGCCCACGAACCGTCAGCGAGCCTGGCCCGCACGGGAACCGCCGACTGCACCAGCTTGAACGTCAAGCCGTCAGGATTCGCATAGGTGGTCGAGTACTCGGTGCGCTGGCCCACCACCTCGACCTGCTCGCCGGACTCCGCTGCCTGCGCCGAGGCGGCCTGCGCCTCCGACATCCCATCCGCGTGAGCCGCCGGCGCCGAGACGACCGCCACTGGGAGCCCTGCCAATACTGCCGTTGCCACCACACCTGAGAGAACTCGTCTCACGCCCCGCCTGTCGTGTTCGGCGGAACTACTGTGCCCTCCATGCGCACCGGCATGGCGGCGCCCCCCACCCCACCCCATAGCCCCCACCCTACTTTTATAAGATCTTTACGAAGTGAAGATCTAAGTCGACGCACTGTAACGAGTCAACACTTTTGGGCTATCGAAATTGTCAGGGGCATATCATGGCTTGAATCAACCCATCGACCACTGACCTTGGTTCGCGCTTGCCGTGCACACCGATCTGCGGCGCCGGGACCAGCACACCTGCGTGGTCGTAGAACCACAGGGCCCTTACACCCAGACCGCTGTGGCGGGCCATCTCTCCGATGCTGCGCATGTCGCATCGAGGGTCAACCCGGCCGAGTCAGTCGTCACGCGGCAGCCGTATTTGGCGTGAATACACCGGCGGTATGCCTTCTTCGGGGGCGGGCTCCTCGTAGCACTCAAGACGCAGATCGCCATATAGGTCGTCCAGTTCGCCAGGTGCTGCCTCCAGCAAGGCGTGGGCCCACGCCTCGAGGGACGCGTTCTTCAGCGCACCGTGCGGGACCTGATGGACCGGCTCGGGACCCATCACCTGCCACCCCGACGAGCCGTCCGCGCGGAACAGCAGCCGCCACCAGTACGGCTGCCAGGGGGGCTTCTTCAACGCGGACCGACTCCACCGTCTACCTGGTGGCGCTTCCACCGGTCAGCGATCGTTCCACCGTCTGGGGCCTCCCGCATGCGGTCAGCACGATCACGAGCTCAACGTGCCGTTGATCACGGGGACTTGAGTCGGGGAGATTGTCGAGGCAGTGGCGCGGCCGACGGAATCCGCGCGCGACGCAGGGGGCGACGGCAGTGACAAGGACACCCGGCGCGGTTTCGGTCTTGGTCGTGGGCATCGCGTTTCTGGCGTCGGCGTGCGGCGGTGGCGGTGGCGGTGGCGGCACGAAGGCGGAGCCGTTCTCCGCCTCCACCGCGACCTCCACTGCTCCTGCCACCCCCACGGTCGCCGTACACCCCGTCGCGACGGACGCCTCCGACCTCTGGGGGTAATGCTTCCCGCACGGCCCCGCCACGTTTCTGACAGGCCAGCCTGCGTACCGGGGCAAGGGGCCGCATCCCGTGCTCCTCGCCACCGCGGACCCGGCGCCGCTGTCCGTCAACGCGAGCCCGGTCCCGTCCCCGGGCGAGACGCCGACCGCGCCGGCCTACGACACGTACCACCCCGATCCGGCGAAGACACAGCTCATCGCCTGCGTCGCCAACGAGGAGACGGGCAAACCAGTGACGACCTGCAGTTACTTGGGCGGCTACGTCCGCTACCACAGGCAGGGCCACTACAAGATCACGGTGTACGAGCCGAGGACCGGCCGCAAGCTCGGCACCACGAAGGTGCTGGGGGAAACCCAGTACACGTGCATGGCCCAGGTGTCGTTCTTCCAGGGAGAGCCCAAGTCGAAGATGCTGTGGCTGGATCCGTCCCTCCTGGCGTACCGAAAGGCCCTGGCTCCCTGGGTGAACGCGGTGAAATCGTAGTCGCGGCCCGGTGGAGGTGGCTCAGCCCAGGGGATCGCACGGCAGCCGTGCGCCCCTGCTCTCGGCGACGCGTTTGACGTCCCGCAAGGACTCGGTCAACCGCGTGGCGAGGTAGCGCAGTTCGTCACGGGCCACATGGTGCTCCGCGAGGAGGGCGGCGGCGTGCTCGAGCAGGCCGTCCGCCATGCCCAGGTGCAGGCTCTCGATCTGATCCGCGAGCCGGGAGACATGGCCCTCGCCATCGCCGAGGAGGTAGTACGGCTTGCCGTCCGCACCGGTCCAGGGAAGCAGGCGCCCGTTCATACGTAGGTCTCCACGTGGTCGAGATAGGGGCGGACGAGCGGGCTGTCCTCGCCACGCAAGGGGGCTTCGCCCCTGCGGTACGTCGTCGGGCGGCCGACGTACGGGCACGAGTAAGGGCACATGTACGGGAGCGGTACGACCGGCCGCCTCCTGCGCCGGCGTCCGCGGGCGGGCAGGACGAGCCGGAGCAACGGCTCGACCAGCCGGGCCAGGAGATATGTCATGCCGACCTGCCTTCTCATCTGCGGTGACTTCGCTGTGTGGCGATTCCCTCACAGAGTGGGGTCGAGGATGGCTACGCTTCCAGAGGCGGGGACTTGACAGAGCCCTTGTCAGGACGGGAGTTGGCCGCATGAGCGAGCGCCAGAAGCCGCGGACGCAACGGGAGAAGTACGGGGAGGAGCTGAGACTGCGGCGCGTCGCGGCCGGTCTCCCCCAGGAGGGGCTGGGCGAACTGGTCGTGTGCTCCCCCACGTTGATCAGCCACTTCGAGGCGGGAAGGCGGCTGCCGAAGTCCGACGACGCGCGCCGGATCGACCGGGCCCTCAAGACGGACGGGTTCTTCGCGCGGTGGCTGGAGGATCTGGACTCGAAGTACAACGACTACTTCGCCGCCGTGGCCGAGCTGGAGCAACAGGCCACGCTCATCCAGCAGTTCGCGCTGTCCCTGGTTCCCGGCGTGTTCCAGACCGAGGACTACGCGAGCGCCCTCTTCCGCGCGTACCGGCCGACCTATACGGCTGAGGAACTTGACGAGTTCCTCGTCAACCGAACAAAACGCCGCCGCATCCTCGACGCCCCCGAGCAGCCGGTCATCTGGACGCTGCTCGACGAGTCGGTGCTACGGCGCCGCGTCGGTGGCTCCCATGTGATGGCCGTACAGCTGCACAAGATCGCGGACATGGCAGAGGCAGGTCGCCTGCGGCTCCATGTGCTTCCGTACGGTTTGGGCGCACATGCCCTCCTGCAGAGCTACCTCACACTCATGGGTTTCGAGGATTCCGCCCCCGTGGCTTACGTCGAGGGCTTCCTCACCGGCAACTTGATGGATGATCCGGCGCTGGTGAGAGCCAGCCAGACGGCCTACGCTCTGGCCCTGAGCGATGCGATGTCGCAGCAGCAGTCACTTGTCGCCGTCAGAGCGGCAGCGGAGGATCACGCACATGGCGAGCATTGAACACACCGTCTCCGATTCGTCCACGTTCACCGGGTGGTACAAGTCCAGCTACAGCGGAGGCACCAACGACGACTGCCTGGAAGTCGCCCGCGGCCACGCCGTCGTCCCCGTCCGTGACAGCAAGGCGGGACCCACCGGCCCGGCGTTGGTCTTCTCCTGCGACGGCTGGGCCGCGTTCGTCGGGGCCGTGCGGGACGGGCATATCAGTAGCTGACGCCCCTGGAATGCTGGAACGCGGTCCGCAGTTCGGGGTCGCGGAGGAGGTCGAGGGTCTCCTCCTCCCCGACGAACAGAGCGTCGGCCGCCGGATGGCCTGACTGGTGGAACATGGTGACCAGTACGTCGACGAGGGGACGGTCCCAGGCGACGCGGACGATCTCCGCCGCCTTGTCACGTTGCCCCTTGTCCACGGCTATGCGCCACAGTTCGACGGAGTGCCTGGCCGTCGCGTAGGCGTCCCTGCGTCCCTTGACCAGGACCGATCTTTCGTTGAGGCCGAACACCTCGATACAGGCCCGTCCCCGCTCGGTCAGGCCGCGGTACTCGCCGAGCGGGAGCACCAGCCGCAGGTGGTCCAGGGGGTCGTCGGTCGTCGGGTCGACGAGCAGGGGGCTGCCGTCGACCGCGGTGGGGAAGCGGTTGCGCTTCTGGTTGCTGTTGCAGAACGAGCAGGCCAGCAGGTGGTTGAGCCAGTCGAAGGTACGCAGCGGCGCGAGGCTCTTCGGCTCGAAGTGGTCGATGTCCGTACCCTGACTGTCACCGCAGTACATGCAGCGCTCGTGGCCGGGAGCCATCTCCGCGAGTCCCCTGAGGAGTGCGGGGCGGACCTGCCGGCGGTTCGCCCAGAGATTCTTCGCCCTGTCCTTGCGTTCCTTCTCCGTGGTCTGCTGCCGGATGTCGTCGGTGTAGTCCTTGAGCAGTTCCGCCGTACCCGCCGACAGGACCGCACGCCGAAGCCGGATCACTCCTCTCCGTCCATCGGGCCCCTGGTGATCTCCTCCCCGATCCGGCGGAGGTGCGCGCTCACCTCGTCCACTCTGGCCGACGGCGAGCTGGTGAGCCGCTGCTTCAGCTCCCGGTAGCGGTCGAGAGACTCCCGTGACGAGGCTCCGTCGTAGATCTCCGCCTCCAACTCCACGAACTCGGCCCTCGCCTGTTCGGCCCGCTCGGAGTAGGGCGTGTCGAGACCGAAGAGGTCGGAGAGGACGGCGTCGTCGCCGCTGCCGTACACCACCCGGTCGTACAGGTCCTGGTCGACGACCTCGGGCGGGCGAGCCTCGTCCACGCCCGGCAGCCGGATCAGGCCGCCAGGGTCGGCGGCCTGGCAGATGTAGGGGCTGTGCGTGGTGACGATGAACTGGATGCGCGGGAAGTGGGCGGTCAGCCAGGGGCCGATGCGGCGCTGCCAGGAGACGTGCAGATGGGCGTCGATCTCGTCGATGATGACGACGCCGGGTGTCATCAGCGCGATCGGCCCGCCTCCGGCTTTCCATGGACCGGGAGCCCACAGGTCGTCGCCGAACACGTCGTGCAACTGCTTGAGGATGTCGACGACGAGCGCCGCCACCGTGCGGAACCCGTCACTCATCTCCCGCAGGGGGAAGCGGCTGTCGTGCCGCTCGACCCACAGCCCCTCGGAGTCGACGTCATCGATCCGGTACCCGTCCGGCAGCAGTCCGTCCCCGAGCAGCGCCAGCGCGAACGTCTTCAGTCCCCGGGCACCCCCTCTGCCTTCCAGCGCTCGCAGATGCTGTTCGATCAGCCAGGCGACGCCTTCGGCAAGGGAGGCGTCCTCGTGGAAGAGACTCGTGTGCCTGGCCACGGGTCCGGACGCCAGCATCAGCCGTTGCACCTCGCCCGAGCCGCCGGCCATCCGCCGGAACGGCCCGTAGGCCGCGGAGAACCAGCCCGCGGGATTGTCGGCCCAGGGACCACGGCGGGCGATACTGGTCTGCGCCTTGGTGTACCTGATCTCGTCGAGCCCGGACTGGACGCCCCGGCGGACCGGAACTCTGCCCGCCATACCGTCGCGGGGCGTTTTCCAACGAAGCCCGGCCCGGAAGGCGTGGGCCGGCGGGCGGCCCTGCGAGAACCGGTCGTGCTGGGTGTCACGGCTGATCTCGACCTCGACCTGACCGGCCGTACGCTCTTCCGTCACCCAGTTCTCGAACTGGGGCACCAGACTCCGGGCCACCGCCGGTCCGGTGAGCGCCAGCGCCACGGCCCGCAGCAACGTCGTCTTGCCCGAGCCGTTGCGCCCGGCGAGCACCGTCCATCCGGCGTGGCTGCCGTCGGGGCGGGTCAGGGTGAGGTCGATCTCGCGGGGGCCGTAGAAGGACTTGATGTCCTTCACGATGATCCGGCTGACGTACATGAGAATCGATCCTACGGTCGGGCGGCCCTCAGCGGTTCAGGTCCATGACCCCGATGCCGAGTCCTTCGTAGGGCTCGGGTGCCACGGAGGCGATCAGGCCGCCCGTGGGGAGCGTCCGGTTCGGCCGCGCGGTGTGCAGGGCGGCGGAGACACCGATATCGACGCCCGCGCGGAGCAGTTCGGCGACGGTGACCGCCATGGAGTAGTCGTCCTCGACGATGTGGAGGACGTCTACCAGCACACCCACGTGGTCGACGATGCCGGCGCGTCGGCGCTCGGCTTCCAGAAGACACAGGACAGGCACCCACAGACGCAGGTCGTCACTGGCGGCGGCGGCATGGATCAGGCCGGAGACCTGCTTGTCGCCTCCCATCGCCAGGAGGGTGGGGGTGTCGAGGACGTAGTGCTCGGTCCAGCTCAAGGGTTCGGCTCCGGTTCGGCCGAGGCGGCACGGTGAGCGGCGGCGGCCTCCCGCATCTTGCGCCGCATCTCGGCGGACTCCTCGTCCGAGACGTAGTGCCCGAAGCGCTCGGCGAGCAGCGCGCGCGTGCGGTCGGCCCGCTCCCTGATCTGCTCGGCGGTCAGCGTCTGAGCGGCTATGTCCTGCATGAGGGCACGGAGGCTGGTCCCCCGCGCCTCGGCCACGGCGGCCAGCTGGTCACGGACTTCGGCGGGCACACGGATCATGACGTCGGACATGCGTCGAGTATACGGCACGTATACGTCGCCGTGCGGCGGCGGCCGGAGAACGGGTCCGCTTCTTCGGCCGCCTCGCTGAACTACGCCGCGTGTGTCAAGAACCTCTCCGCCGTCTCCCTGAGGACCTCGCGGCCGTCTCGGGCCCACAAGCCTTCGTTGAAGAGTTCGACCTCGATGGGGCCGGTGTAGCCGGCCGCCTCCACGTAGCCCTTCCACTCGCGCATGTCGATCGCGCCGTCGCCGATCTGGCCCCGGCCGTTGAGGACGCCTTCCGGCAACGGGGTGGTCCAGTCGGCGAGTTGGAAGGTGTGGATACGGCCGCCCGCGCCGGCGCGGGCGATCTGGGCGGGGGCCTGGTCGTCCCACCAGATGTGGTACGTGTCGACGGTGACGCCGACCTGGTGGGCGGGGAAGCGCTCCGCGAGGTCCAGGGCCTGGGTGAGGGTGGAGACCACGCAGCGGTCGGCGGCGTACATCGGGTGCAGGGGTTCGACGGCCAGCCGGACGCCGTGCTCCTCGGCGTAGGGGCCGAGGACGGACAGGGCGTCGGCGATGCGTTCGCGGGCGCCGTGCAGGTCCTTGGAGCCCGCCGGGAGACCGCCGGAGACCAGCACCAGCACCTCGGTGCCGAGGGTCGCGGCCTCCTCGACGGCGCGGCGGTTGTCGGCCAGGGCCGCCGCGCGGTCGTCCGGGTCGATCGCCGTGAGGAAGCCGCCCCGGCACAGGGTGGTCACCGTCAGGCCCGCCTCGCGGACCAGTTTGGCGGTCGCGTCGACGCCGTACGACTGCACCGGTGCGCGCCACAGGCCCACGCCGGGGACGCCCAGTTCCAGGCAGGCGTCGACCAGTTCGGGCAGTGACAGCTGCTTGACGGTCATCTGGTTGATCGAGAAGCGGGACAGGTCGCCGGTCACTGGTTCACCCCGTACAGGGCGAGGAGGGTCTTCATGCGGTCCTCGGCCAGCTTGGGGTCCGGGAACAGGCCCAGCCCGTCGGCGAGTTCGTAGGCGCGGGTGAAGTGCGGCAGGGAACGGGCCGACTGGAGGCCGCCGACCATGGTGAAGTGGGACTGGTGGCCGGCCAGCCAGGCCAGGAAGACCACGCCCGTCTTGTAGAAGCGGGTGGGGGTCTGGAAGAGGTGGCGGGAGAGTTCCACAGTGGGGTCCAGCAGGCCGCGGAAGCCCGCCGTGTCCCCGGTGTCCAGGACGCGGACCGCCTCCGCCGCCAGCGGGCCCAGCGGGTCGAAGATGCCGAGCAGGGCGTGGCTGAAGCCCTGTTCGTCACCCGCGATCAACTCGGGGTAGTTGAAGTCGTCGCCGGTGTAGCAGCGGACCCCGCCGGGCAGGCGGCGGCGGATGTCGATCTCCCGCCGGGCCTCCAGGAGCGACACCTTGATGCCGTCGACCTTGTCTGGGTGGGCGGCGATGACCTCCAGGAAGGTGCCGGTGGCCGCGTCCAGGTCGGACGAGCCCCAGTAGCCCTCCAGGGCCGGGTCGAACATGGGGCCGAGCCAGTGCAGGACGACCGGCTCGGAGGCCTGGCGGAGCAGGTGGCCGTAGACGTCGAGGTAGTCCTCGGGTCCGGAGGCGGCCGCGGCCAGTGCCCGGGAGGCCATCAGGATGGCCTGGGCGCCGGTCTCCTCGACGAGGGCGAGCTGCTCCTCGTAGGCGGCCCGGACCTCGGCCAGGGTCGCCGGGCCGGTGAGCTGGTCGGTGCCGACGCCGCAGGCGATCCGGCCGCCGACGGCCTTCGCCTCGGCGCCGCTGCGCCGGATCAGCTCGGCCGCGCCCGCCCAGTCCAGGCCCATGCCGCGCTGGGCGGTGTCCATCGCCTCGGCGACGCCCAGGCCGTGCGACCACAGGTGGCGGCGGAAGGCGAGGGTGGCGTCCCAGTCGACGGCGGCGGGCGCGTCGGGGCTGGTGTCCGCGAACGGGTCGGCGACGACGTGCGCCGCCGAGAAGACCGTACGGGAGGTGAAGGGGGCGCCGGGGGTGACGGCGAGGGGCTCGGTGCGGGGTTCGTACGTCCGCAGCGAGCCGTCGGGCAGGGGCAGTCGGATGGTCACAGCGAGATCTCCGGTACGTCGATGCGGCGGCCCTGCGCCGAGGACCGCAGGCCCAGTTCGGCGAGCTGGACGCCGCGGGCGCCGGCCAGCAGGTCCCAGTGGTAGGGCGCGTCGGCGTAGACGTGCTTGAGGAACAGCTCCCACTGCGCCTTGAAGCCGTTGTCGAACTCGGTGTTGTCCGGGATCTCCTGCCACTGCTCGCGGAAGGCGTAGGTGGCCGGGATGTCCGGGTTCCAGACCGGCATGGGGGTCGCGCTGCGGTGCTGGACACGGCAGTTGCGCAGGCCGGCGACCGCTGAGCCTTCGGTGCCGTCCACCTGGAACTCGACGAGTTCGTCGCGGTTGACGCGGACCGCCCAGGAGGAGTTGATCTGGGCGATGGCGCCGCCGTCGAGTTCGAAGATGCCGTAGGCGGCGTCGTCGGCGGTGGCGTCGTAGGGCTTGCCGCCCTCGTCCCAGCGCTGCGGGATGTGGGTGGCGGTGAGGGCCTGGACGGACTTCACCCGGCCGAACAGCTCGTGCAGCACGTACTCCCAGTGCGGGAACATGTCGACGACGATGCCGCCGCCGTCCTCCGCACGGTAGTTCCAGGACGGCCGCTGGGCGGTCTGCCAGTCGCCCTCGAAGACCCAGTAGCCGAACTCGCCGCGGACCGACAGGATCCGGCCGAAGAAGCCGCCGTCGATGAGCCGCTTCAGCTTGAGCAGGCCGGGCAGGAAGAGCTTGTCCTGGACGACGCCGTGCTTGATGCCCTTCGCCTCGGCGAGCCGGGCCAGCTCCAGGGCGCCCTCCAGGCCGGTCGCGGTCGGCTTCTCGGTGTAGATGTGCTTCCCGGCGGCGATGGCCTGCTTCAGGGCCTCCTCACGGGCGGAGGTGACCTGGGCGTCGAAGTAGATGTCGATGGTGGGGTCGGCGAGGACCGCGTCCAGGTCGGTGGAGACGTGCTCGGAGGACAGGCCGTGCCGGTCGGCGATCTCGCGGAGCGCGTGCTCCCGGCGGCCGACGAGGACCGGTTCCGGCCACAGCACGGTGCCGTCGCCGAGGTCGAGGCCGCCCTGTTCGCGCAGCGCGAGGATCGAGCGGACGAGGTGCTGGCGGTAGCCCATGCGCCCGGTCACGCCGTTCATGGCGATACGCACCGTCTTGCGTGTCACGTGTTTCCCTTCGTCCGCGTGCGCCCCAGCGGCGCAGCAAGCGCTTTCTATACGGTCTGAAGCTAGCCTTTCCCCACTGGTCTGTACAAGACCGTGACGGGGTCGAGTTGTTCGAGGGGGCGAACAACCGGGGTGATTGGCCTTATGGTCTGCACGGCAAGGGGGCTTCCTTTGAGCTGGCTGTTGATCAGTCCCTGTACGACGACGTACAACGAGATGCGCGACCGGAGGACGACGACATGACGGTGACACTGGCGGACGTGGCAGCCCGCGCCCAGGTCTCGCCCGCGACGGTGTCGCGCGTACTGAACGGCAACTACCCGGTGGCGGCGACCACTCGGGAGCGGGTGCTGCGGGCGGTGGACGAGCTGGACTACGTCCTCAACGGCCCGGCGAGCGCGCTGGCGGCGGCCACCTCCGACCTCGTCGGCATCCTCGTCAACGACATCGCCGACCCGTTCTTCGGGATCATGGCGGGCGCGATCCAGTCGGAGATCGGCGGGCCCGGCGGGCGCGCGGGCGGCGAGCGGCTGGCTGTGGTGTGCAACACAGGGGGGTCGCCCGAGCGGGAGCTGACCTACCTGACCCTGCTCCAGCGGCAGCGGGCGGCGGCCGTGATCCTGACCGGCGGGGCCGTGGAGGACGCGCCGCACGCGGCGGCGGTGGCGGCGAAGCTGCGGAAGCTGGCGGACGCCGGGACCCGGGTGGTGCTGTGCGGACGGCCGCCGGCCCCGGACACCGACGCGGTGGCGCTGACCTTCGACAACCGCGGGGGCGGCAAGCAGCTGACCGAGCACCTCATCGGGCTCGGGCACCGGCGGCTCGGGTACATCGCCGGCCCCGAGGAGCGGACGACCACCCGGCACCGGCTGGAGGGCCACCGGGCGGCGCTGGCCGCGGCCGGGATCGAGGAGGACCCGCGCTGGACCGTGCACGGGCCGTACGACCGGCGGGCGGGGTACGAGGCGACGCTGGAGCTGCTGCGGCGGGACCCTTCGCTCACGGCGGTGGTGGCCGCGAACGACTCCGTCGCGCTCGGGGCGTGCGCGGCGCTGCGGGAGTCTGGGATGCGGATCCCGGCGGACGTGTCGGTCGCGGGGTTCGACGACCTGCCGTTCAGCATCGACGCGGTGCCCGCGCTGACGACGGTGCGGTTGCCGTTGGCGGAGGCGGGGGCGCGGGCGGGGCGGATCGCCATGGGGCGGGAGGAGCCTCCGCCGGGGGGGATCGCGACCGTGCGGGGGGAGTTGATGGTGCGGGGGTCTTCGGGGGTGCCGCGGGGGTGAGGGTCCGGGGGGTGCTTTCCCACCCGCCCACCCGTTCACCGTCGACGAAGAGGTGACGTCCGGGGGCGCCCTCGGCGGGGGGACGGACGTGCGGGGCGCCGAGACGTCCCCGGCGGAGGGGCGACGCACGTGCGGGCCGACCGGTCTGTGCGGGCGACCGGTCTGCTGTCTGCCCCGAAGCGCCCCAAGAGAGACGTGACGTAGCCGGGCAGACGGTGCCCGAGGCTTCCTCATGCCGGTGCCCCAGGGTCCCGAACGGCGTCGGCCTCGGGACGACGTCCGGGGAGCGGGCGGGCCGGGTCAGGGTGTCGAAGAGGATGGTTCGGCCCATGCCGTGGCCGGAGCCGCCGTAGCCGGAGCCGTTCAAGTGGGCCGTGCCCGTCATGGCGGTCGCCGTGCGCGCGGATCTCGCGCTGCTGCCGGAGCACGGAGCCCGCTTGGCCCGTAGGGGATGTGGGGCACGGGTCCGGGTGCCCGCAGGCGGGCACCCGGATCCGTCCTCTGTTCGTAGGAGCGTCAGGAGCTACGACGTGGGTCAGTCCCAGCCGCCTTCGTCGCCCCAGCCACCGCCGTGGTCGCCGCCCCAGCCGTAGTCCTCGTCGTCGCCATAGCCGTAGCCGCCGTGGTCGCCGTGGTCACCATGGTCGCCGTGGTCTCCGCCGTAGTCGCCGTGGTCTCCGCCACCGCCGTGGTCTCCGCCACCGCCATGGTCGCCGCCACCGCCGTGGTCTCCGCCGCCGCCGTGGTCTCCGCCGCCGCCTCCGCCGTGGTCTGCCAGGTAGGTGTCGACGTGGGCCGGTGCGGAGATGGTGGTCGCGCCGGCGATCCCGGCTCCGGCGCCGAGCGCCAGGATGGGTGCCGAGAACGCTGCGATGGCGACCCTCTTCATCCGTGTGGTGTGCGCGCGCATGTTTCGCCCCTCTCCGAGGGTGTGGATGTGTCGGCGACCGCTCCAGGGGGCCGCCCTGCGTGCGCTCCAGAGCCTGCGCGCAGCCCTGAGCGCGTCCGCCGCCCTCGATGCCGGCTCTTCCGCACCGCACGGGTCCTCCGGCGGACCACGTCACCTAAAGTTGAAACGGACATAAGTGACGTTCGTCTACAAACTTACGGCGCTGACGCTGCGAAGTCAAAAGCAGGAACGGCCCCGAGCGAGAAGAACAAGTGAAGCGCGAGCGGCCCGCGTTCGGGCCTGCGCCTTCCGAGCTGACGAGGTGACGGGATAGCCTCGGGGGACGGCATCTCTGACTCAGTCAAACATCGGAGGCCAGCATGACCGTCCAGGACGTCCGCGCCTTCAACCGCTTCTACACCAACCTCATCGGCGCCCTCGACTACGGCCGCCGCCTCTACGCCCCGTACACCCTGACCGAGGCCCGAGTGCTCTACGAGCTCGCGCACTCCACGGACACCGACGCCGCCGACCTGCGCGCCGATCTCGCTCTCGACGCCGGGTACTTGAGCCGGATCCTCAACAGGTTCGAGGAGGCCGGACTGATCGAACGCGCCCCCTCGCGCAAGGACCCCCGACGGCGACGGGTGTCCCTCACCCCGGCCGGCCGGTCCGCCGCCGGACTGCTGGACGAACGGGCCCGGGAGTCGGTCGCCTCGCTCCTCGGCGCCGTCGGCCCCGGCGAGCGGTCCCGTCTCGCCGAGGCCATGCGCACCATCCGTACGATCCTCGGCGACGGGCCCGCCCCGGACGCCGCCGACGAGGCCGTGCTGCGTGAGCCGCACCCCGGTGACCTGGGCTGGATCGTGCAACGCAACGCCGCGCTGTACGCAGCCGAGTACGGCTTCAACGCCGACTACGAGGGGCTCGTCGCCCGGATCGTCGCCGACTACGCCGAGGACCACGACCCGCACCTGGAGCGGACCTGGATCGCCGAGTGGGCGGGGCGGCCGGTGGGCTGCGTGATGTGCGTACGGGACGACGCCCCCGGCACCGCGCGGCTGCGGCTGCTGCTGGTCGAGCCGGAGGCCCGCGGGTTCGGCATCGGGGACCGGCTGGTGGGCGCCGTGGTCGACTTCGCGCGCGGGGTCGGCTACCGGGACCTGGTGCTGTGGACCAACGACATCCTGTCCTCGGCCCGCCGCCTCTACCAGCGGCACGGCTTCGTCCTCAGCGCCGAGAAACCGCACCGCTCCTTCGGGCAGGACCTGGTCGGGCAGGACTGGCGGCTCGATCTGCACGGAACGGGCCGGTGAGACTAGGTTGGTGGACATGAAGTTCGCCTTCTCGACCCTCGGGGTCCCCGGTCTGCCGGTCACGGACGTACTGGCGCTCGCCACCGCGCACGGCTACCACGGTGTGGAGCTGCGCGCCCATCCGGAGGAACCGGTGCACCCCGGTCTCGGGCCCGCCCAACGCTCCGACATCGCCGCCGAGTTCAAGTCGTGCGGGGTGGAAGTCCTGGGCGTCGCCGGGTACGCGCGTGTCGCCGCGCCCGGCGAGGACGCTCCGGTCATCGACGAGGTACGCCAACTCCTCCAGCTGGCCCACGATTTGGGCGCCCCCTTCGTCCGTGTCTTCCCCGGCGCGGACCCCGACCTGCCGGTCGCCGAGTCCGACGCGATCGCCGCCCGGCGGCTCGGCACGGTCGCCGAGGACGCCTCGGCGCTCGGCGTGCGCGTCCTGCTGGAGACCCACGACTCGCACCGCACCGGCGCCGACGCCATCCGTGTCCTCGGGCCGGTCGGCCACCGCATGGCCGGGGCGCTCTGGGACGTGATGCACACCTGGCTCGGCGGCGAACAGCCCGCCGAGACCTACGCCGCCCTCGCCCCCCACCTCGGCTACGTCCAGGTCAAGGACATCGCCTCGGCCGAGGACACCACCCCGCTGCCGCTCGGCGCCGGGATCCTGCCCCTCTCCGACTGCGTGGAGGTCCTCTCCCGGCACGGCTGGGACGGCTGGCTGTGCTGGGAGTACGAGAAGCGCTGGTACGAGTCGGCGGCCCCGCTGCCCGGCCTGCTGCAGGCGGGCCGCGAACACCTGGCCCGACTGCTCAACGAATCCGCGTGAGCACGACACCGCGACGCCAACCGCCCCACCGGCACGACAGCCGGGCCGCCGCCGCGTCGCACGCCTCACCGGCTGACAGCCAGCCCGCCCACCGATGCGACAGGCGCCCCACCAGCACGACGGCCGGACCCCGACGCGACGGACGACCCACGGGCGCGACAGCCCGCCCACCGCTCGCGACGGACGCCCCACCAGCACGACGGCCGGACCCCGACGCGACAGACGCCCCACCGGCGCGACAGCCCGCCCACCGACGCGTCGCACGCCCCACCGGCACGACAGCCGGGCCGTCGGCACGTCGGTCGGGCCCGGGCACCCGGGCGACGGGGTCGCAGGCCCGCACAGCCCGTCGGCGCGGAGGCGGGCTCTCAGGCGGTGTCGAGGGGGATCCCCCAGCCCGCCGCCAGGTCCCCGAACGCCTCGTGGAAGTCCGGGAAGGTCTTCTTCACGCACGCCGGGTCGTCGAAGGTGATGCCCGGGGTGCGCAGGGCGGTCACCGCGAAGGACATGACGACGCGGTGGTCGCCGTAGGTCTTGATCTCGGCGGGGGCGGGGGTACCGGGGCGGATCTCGATCCAGTCGTCGCCCGTCTCGACGGCCACGCCCAGCCGGCGCAGGTTCTCCGCGCAGGCGTCCAGCCGGTCACACTCCTTGACCCGCGTGTTGGCCACGTCCTCGATGCGGACCGGCCCGTCCGCGAAGGGGGCGACGGCCGCGAGGGTGGGCATGGTGTCGGAGATGTCCCGCATGTTGACGGTGAGGCCGCGGAGTCCGCCGGTGCCCCGCACGGTGGTGCGGTCCGCGGCGACCTCCACCTCCGCGCCCATCCTGCGCAGGACGTCCACGAAGCCCAGGTCGCCCTGGAGTGCACCCTGTCCGAGGCCCGGGACGGTGACCTCACGGCCCGTCACGGCCGCCGCGGCGAAGAAGTAGCTCGCGGTGGAGGCGTCGGGCTCGATCGCGTAGGTGGTGGCCCGGTAGCCGCCCGCCGGCACGACGAAGGTGTCCCCCTCCCGCACCACCTCCACCCCGAACGACCGCATCATCGCGAGCGTGATCTCCACGTACGGCGCGGAGACCAGGTCCGTCACCCGGATCCGCAGGCCCCTGCGGGTCAGCGGGCCGAGCATGAGCAGGGCGGTGAGGTACTGCGAGGACTGCCCGGCGTCGAGCGTCACCTCGCCGCCCTCGACCCCGGCCGCCTCGATGCGGAGCGGGTGGTGGCCGTCCGCCGCCTCGTGACGCAGGTCGACACCCAGGTCGCGCAGGGCGCGGGTGAGCGGGGCGAGAGGGCGGCGGCGCATCTGCTCGGACGCGTCGAAGCGGTAGCTGCCGTGGCCGACGGCGGCGAGGGTGGGCAGGAAGCGGGCGGTGGTGGCGCCGTCCCGGCAGTAGACGTCGGCCGAGGGCAGCGCGGGACCCTGCGGGCGGCCGTCCACCTGCCAGGTGTCCGGGGTGCGGCCGATGCGGTAGCCGAGGCGGGCCAGACCCTCGGCGAAGCCCTCGGTGTCGTCGGAGCGGAGCGGGCGGACGAGGGTGGTGACTCCGTCGGCGGCGGCCGCGAGGAAGAGGGCGCGGGCGGTGACGGACTTGGAACCGGGGATGTGGACGAGGGGCATGCGTCGATGATCTCCGGTTCCGGGCGGGTGGGGGGATGCCTGTCCATGGGGTGGAACAGGGGGATCGCTGTGCGCGGGCCGGTGGGGGTTGCTCGCGCAGTTCCCCGCGCCCCTTCGGGGCGCTTATGACCACGGCCGCCGGCCCGCCGCCGTCGGCGTGCCCCCTTCAATGCGCCGGTGGCGGCTCCTTTGCGGATACCGTGCCCTCAGCCGTTCCCCCCACCGCAAGGAGCGCACGTGCCCTCCAGACGCACCCTCCTCGCCGCTACGGCGGGCGTCACCGCGGCACTGGCCGTCGGCAACAGCGCGTACTCCCTCGGCTCGGACGACGAGGCTCTGCGCTCGCTCGTCTCCCGGATGACTCTCCCGGAGAAGGTCGGCCAGCTGTTCGTGGTGCGGTTCTACGGCCACTCCGCGACCGCCCCCGACCAGGCCGACATCGACGCCAACCTGAGGGAGATCGGCGTCCGCACCGCCGCCGAGCTCGTCGCGAAGTACCGCGTCGGCGGCGTCATCTACTTCACCTGGACCCACAACACCCGCGATCCCCGGCAGATCGCCGAGCTGTCGAACGGCATCCAGCGGGCGTCCCTGGACCAGCCGCGCGGACTGCCCGTGCTCATCGCCACCGACCAGGAGCACGGCGCCGTCTGCCGGATCGGCCGGCCCGCCGCCCTGTTCCCGGGCGCGATGGCGATCGGGGCGGGCGGCTCGACGGCCGACGCCCGCACCCTCGGCCGGATCTCCGGCGCGGAGCTGCGGGCGATGGGCGTCCGCCAGGACTACTCCCCCGACGCCGACGTCAACGTGAACCCGGCCAACCCGATCATCGGCGTGCGCTCCTTCGGCGCCGATCCGCACGCGGTGGGCGCGCTGGTCGCCGCCGAGGCGCAGGGGTACCGGGAGGCCGGGGTGGCCGCCACCGCCAAGCACTTCCCCGGGCACGGCGACACCGCCGTGGACAGCCACACCGGGTTCCCCGTCATCACGCACAGCCGGGAGCTGTGGGAGAAGCTCGACGCGGTGCCCTTCCGGGCCGCGATCAGGGCCAGCATCGACTCCATCATGACCGCGCACATCCAGTTCCCGGCCCTGGACGGCTCCGGTGACCCGGCCACCCTCTCCCACCCCGTCGTCACCGGCATCCTGCGCGGCGAACTCGGCTACGACGGGGTCGTGGTGACCGACTCGCTGGGCATGGCGGGCGTGCGGACGAAGTACGGTGACGACCGGGTGCCCGTGCTCGCCCTCAAGGCCGGTGTCGACCAGCTCCTCGACCCGCCCGACCTCGACGTCGCCTGGCACGCCGTCCTGAAGGCCGTCCAGGACGGCGAACTGACGGAGTCCCGGCTGGACGAGTCGATCCTGCGCGTCCTGCGGCTGAAGTCCCGGCTGGGCCTGCTGGACCGGCCGTTCGTCGACACGAAGGACGTGCGCCGGGTGGTCGGCACGGCCGGACACCTGGCCGCCGCCGACCGCGTCGCCGAGCGCACCACCACCCTGCTGGTCAACGAGGACGACGTGCTCCCGCTGTCGCCCCGTACGCACGGCACGGTGCTGGTGGTGGGCGCCGACCCGGCCTCCCCGTCCGGTACGACGGGGCCGCCCACCGGTGTCCTGGCCGCCGCCCTCACCGAACTCGGGTTCACCGCCCGCGCGTTGTCCACCGGTACCGATCCCTCCGCCGAGACGATCGACAGCGCGGTCGCGGCGGCCGGCGGGTCGGACGCGGTGGTCGTCGGGACGTACAACGTCACCGCGGGCGGCGGACAGCGGAAGCTGGTGGAGCAACTGGTCGGCACCGGGCGGCCGGTGGTCGTGGTGGCGGTGCGCAATCCCTATGACGTCGCGCAACTTCCCATGGTCAAGGCCTGTCTGGCGTCCTACTCCTGGACCGACGTCGAACTGCGGGCCGCCGCCCGGGTGATCGCGGGCCGGGTGGTGCCGCGGGGCAGCCTGCCGGTGCCGGTGCAGCGGGCGGACGACCCGGCGCGGGTGCTGTACCCGATCGGCCACGGGCTGACGTACCGGACGCGCGCGTCGGACCGGTCGTGACGGCCCTCAGCAGAGGATCCACCCCGAACTCACCGAGCCGCCCGCCACCGCGCCCTTCACCCAGACGCAGCGGTGACCGGCGTGGACGGTCACCGGGCCCGCGCGGTGGGTGTACCTGCCCTTGTCGACGACCGGGCGGTTGCCGCGGGCCTGGACGCTGACGGACATGGTGCGCTGGGTGCCGGGGTTCTTGGAGAGGGTGACCGCGCAGACGTAGCCGCCCTGCCGGTAGACGTGCACCGTGCCGGTGGCGAAGGGCAGCGCCCGGACCTCGCGGCCGGCGCAGTTCCCGGCCGTCACCGCCTGGGCCTGCGCCGGTGCCACGAGGGCCAGCGCCCCGGAGACGGCCAGTACGGCCGCGCCGAACACCAACCGCCGTCGTGTCGCACCACTGTCCACCGTCGTCCCCTCCCGTGCCGCGGCCGTGCCCCATCCATGTACGTACTGATGTACGGACGCACGACGTATGTCGGATGGTTGCACGACCGTCAGGGACCCGGGTGCGCCGCCCCCGCTCCGCCGGTCCGGAGCCGGGCGGCGGCTCAGCGGGTGGCGCCCACCGGCTCCTCCGGTTCCTCGGACCGGCCGATGAAGGTGCGCCACAGTTCGGCGTACCGGCCGCCGCGCGCGAGGAGTTCCTCGTGGGTGCCGTCCTCGGCGACCCGGCCGTGGTCCATGACCACCACCCGGTCGGCGCGGGCGGCGGTGGTCAGCCGGTGGGCGACCACGAGCGTCGTACGACGGCCCGCGAGGCGGTCGGTGGCCAGGGTGACCTGTGCCTCCGTGGCCAGGTCGAGCGCCGCCGTCGCCTCGTCGAGGAGCAGCACGTCGGGGTCGACGAGTTCCGCGCGGGCCAGCGCGATCAGCTGGCGCTGGCCGGCCGAGAGGTTGCGGCCGCGCTCGGCCACCTGGTGGAGGTAGCCGCCGTCGAGGGTGGCGATCATCTCGTGGGCGCCGACCGCGCGGGCCGCCGCCTCCACCTCGGCGTCGCTCGCTCCCGGCCGCCCGTACGCGATGGCGTCCCGGACGGTCCCCGGGAAGAGGTACGCCTCCTGGGGGACCACGCCCAGACGGTGCCGGTACGAGGTGAGGTCCAGGTCGCGCAGATCGGTGCCGTCGACCGTCACCCGGCCGCCCGTCGGGTCGTAGAACCGCGCGACCAGCTTGACCAGGGTGGACTTGCCCGCGCCGGTCTCGCCGACGAAGGCGACCGTCTGCCCGGCCGGGATGACCAGGTCGATCCCGGCGAGGGCCGCCTCGGAGTCGTCGGCGCCGCCGTAGGAGAAGCGCACGTCCTGGAAGGCGATGTCGCCGCGCAGGGAGCCGACCTCGCGCGGCCGCTCGGCGGACCTGGTGGACGTCGGCTCGCGCAGGAGTTCCTGGATGCGGCCGAGGGAGACGGTCGCCTGCTGGTAGCCGTCGAAGACCTGGGAGAGCTGCTGGACGGGCGCGAAGAACAGGTCGATGTACAGGAGGTAGGCGACCAGCGCGCCGGTGGTGAGGGTGGCCGCCTCGACCCGGTGCGCGCCCGCGATCAGCACGCTCGCGGCGGCCACCGAGGACAGCAGCTGGACGAACGGGAAGTAGAGCGATATCAGGTGCTGCCCCCGGATCCGGGCCCTGCGGTAGCTCTCGCTGCGCTCGGCGAAGCGCCGGGAGCCGTCGCGCTCGCGCCGGAAGGCCTGCACGATCCTGAGGCCGGCCACCGACTCCTGGAGGTCGGCGTTGACCAGCGACACCCGCTCACGGGCGAGTTCGTACGCCTTCACGCTCGCCCGGCGGAAGAAGAAGGTCGCGACGATCAGCGGGGGCAGGGTGAGGAAGACGACGAGCGCGAGCTGCACGTCGATCACCAGCAGGGCGGCCATGATGCCGAAGAAGGTGACGACGGAGACGAACGCGGTGACGAGGCCGGTCTGCAGGAAGCTCGACAGGGCGTCCACGTCCGTGGTCATCCTCGTCATGATCCGGCCGGTCAGCTCCCGCTCGTAGTAGTCGAGCCCGAGCCGCTGGAGCTGGGCGAAGATCTTCAGCCGCAGGGAGTAGAGGACCCGTTCGCCGGTACGGCCGGTCATCCGGGTCTCGCCGACCTGGGCCGCCCACTGGGCGAGCACCGCGAGCAGCCCCAGCAGCGCGGCCGCCCAGACCGCGCCGAGCGCCATCCGGGAGACGCCCTGGTCGATGCCGTGCCGGATCAGCACCGGGAGGAGCAGGCCCAGGGCGGCGTCCGCGGCGACCAGGCCGAGGCTGACGAGGAGCGGTGCGCCGAAGCCCCGCAGCAGGCGGCGCAGGCCGTAGGAGTCCTCGGGGCGGACGGCGCCGGCCTCGTCGATGTCGGGGGTGTCGGTCGCCGGGGGCAACGCGTCCACCTGGGCCAGGAGCTCCGGGGTGGCGGGGGTGCCGGAGAGGGCGAGGTCCCGGGGCGTGCGGTCGCCCGTCCACAGGCGCGGGGTCACGCCGCGCTCGGCGTCGAACTCGGCGTCAAGCTCCTCGCGTACCGAGGTGTCCTCGGCCGGGCCCGCGGGCAGGGCGTGGCCCGGGGAGACCCCGCCCAGCTCGTCGGGGTCGGTGAGCAGCCTGCGGTAGAGCGCGGACCGTTTCTGCAGCTCCTCGTCGGTGCCGATGTCGGCGAGCCGGCCGCCGTCGAGGACGGCGATGCGGTCGGCGAGGTTGAGGGTGGAGCGGCGGTGCGCGATGAGCAGGGTCGTGCGGCCCCGCATCACGTGGGTGAGCGCCTCGTGGATCTCGTGCTCCACCCGGGCGTCGACGGCCGAGGTGGCGTCGTCGAGGACCAGCAGGCGGGGGTCGGTGAGGAGGGCACGGGCGAGGGCGACCCGCTGGCGCTGGCCGCCGGAGAGGGTGAGGCCCTGCTCGCCGACCTTGGTGTCGTAGCCGTCGGGCAGCTCCGCGATGAAGCGGTCGGCCTGCGCGGCGCGGGCGGCTTCGCGGATCTCCTCGTCGGTCGCGTCCGGACGGCCGTACGCGATGTTGTTACGGACCGTGTCCGAGAAGAGGAACGAGTCCTCCGGGACCAGGCCGATCGCGGCCCTGAGCGAGTCGAGGGTCAGCTCGCGCACGTCGTGGCCGCCGACCAGGACGGCGCCGTGGGTGACGTCGTAGAAGCGCGGCAGCAGGAGGGAGACCGTGGACTTGCCGGAGCCCGAGGAGCCGACGACGGCGAGGGTCTCGCCCGGGCGGATCTCGAAGCTCAGCCCCTGGAGGACGGGACGCTCGTCGTCGTACCCGAAGGAGACGTCGTCGAACTCGACGGTCGCGGGCGCGTCGGCGGGGAGGGTCTTGGTGCCCTCCTTCAGGGTCGGCTCGGTGTCGATCAGCTCCAGCACCCGTTCGGTGCCGGCGCGGGCCTGCTGGCCGACGGTGAGGACCACCGCGAGCATCCGGACCGGGCCGACCAGCTGGGCGAGGTAGGAGGAGAAGGCGACGAAGGTGCCGAGGGTGATGTGGCCGCGCACCGCGAGCCAGCCGCCGAGCGCCAGCATGGCGACCTGGCCGAGGGCCGGGACGGCCTGGAGCGCCGGGGTGAACCTGCTGTTCAGCCGAATGGTCCGCAGCCGCCCGGCGAAGAGCCTGCGCCCGACCTCGCGGAGCTTGCCGGTCTCCTGCTCCTCCTGCCCGAAGCCCTTCACCACGCGCACGCCGGTCACGGCGCCGTCGACCACGCCGGCGACGGCGGCGGCCTGGGCCTGGGCGTACCAGGTGGCGGGGTGGAGCTTGCTGCGGCTGCGCCTGGCGATCCAGTACAGCGCCGGGGCGACGGCGAGGGCGACGAGGGTGAGCGGTGGGGACAGCCAGGCCATGATGGCGAGGGAGAGCAGGAAGAGGAGGACGTTGCCGATGGTCATCGGCAGCATGAACAGAAGGCCCTGGATCAGCTGGAGGTCGCTGGTGGCCCGGCCGACGACCTGGCCCGTGGACAGCTCGTCCTGGCGCCGCCCGTCGAGCCGGGTGAGGGTGTCGTACATCTCCGTGCGCAGGTCGTACTGGACGTCGAGGGCGAGCCGGCCGCCGTAGAAGCGGCGGACGTAGGTGGCCGCGTAGACGAGGACGGCGGCCCCGACGAGCGCGCCCGCCCAGGGCCCCATCGACCGGCTGTGATCACCGATCACGTCGTCGATGATCACCTTGGTGATGAGCGGTACGACGGCCAGCACGGCCATTCCGGCCAGCGAGGACCCGAGCGCGAGCACGACGTCCCGTGGATGCCGCCAGGCATAGCCCGCCAGCCTCCGCGCCCAGCCACCCTGCTGCCGCTCCCCCTGTTGCGCTGCCACGCGGTGCCCTCCGATCGCCCTGCTCTTCCGCAACGCCACAACACCAGCAGAAGCGGATTTCATCCCTCCGCAACAAAACAGGACCGGCCGGGCGGAACGCCTGGAGTGAACACGACGAACATGTCGGCGGCGTCGAGCCCGGCGTCCGTCCTGTCGGTCTCCGTCGTGACCAGGGCCTCGCCACGGCTGACGATCTTCGCGCGGCAGTCCTCGGCACCGAGCCGTAGGTGTCGGCCTTGCTACCGTCTGTTCCGGAGTGGCGATGAGATGTCGGCCGTCGTCACGGAGGTCGAGTTGTCGCGGCGCAGGGTGTTTCTCGGACGCGCCGGCTAGGGGTCTGATCGGCCGGACACGTTCTGGTGCCCGACGGTGATCGCCCACCGCACGCCCGGCGACGCCGTCACCCGCACCGTGCCCGGCGTGTGGGGGGGTGCCACGCCGCCGTTCATGTTCATCTCGTTGCCGATGGTGCTGACCTGGCCGGCGACACAGGCCAACGGGAAGCTGAAGCCGAGCGGTTCGACCGTGACGGTCAGCTCGCCCTTGCCCTCGCAGTTCACAAGGACGGTCAAACTGCCGCTGCCGACACCGCCGTTGATCTCCATCTCCCGGCCCCCGGTGGCGTTCGCCGCCCGGGCGACGACCTCGCCGCCGGTGAACACCGGCGCTTTGATCACGGAGTTGTACACCTTGGCGGCCGGTGTCCCCGTGACGGGAGCGGGCGACGAGGTCACGGGGGCGGGCGCGGCACGACCGGAGCCGCCGTCACATCCGGCAGCCAACAGCACGGCCGCTGCCGCGCATACCGCCGCAGCGGACACACTCGGGGTTCTCATGGGCCTCATCCTCGGCCACGGACAGGGCAGCACGGAGTGCGGCCCAGGTGACGGTTCCTTAAAGCCCCGACCGTTCGTACAACCATTCGCGCAAATCCGTGTGTCAACGGGGGTATGACACACAGACGAAGGAGCGGGCTGGTCGTCACCGCGCTCGGCACCGGGTTTCTCATAACCGGTGTGGCCGCCGCCGCGCCCGCCTCGGCCGCCGCGCCCGCGGTCAGTTGTACGTCCGCGAAGGCGGCCCTCGCCACGAAGTTGAAGACGGACATCACCGCGGCCGTCGCGAACCGCAGGGGGACGATCGCCGTCGGGCTGTACGACCGGTCCACGAAGACGACCTGCACGCTCCGCTCCACCACGCACTACGACTCCGCCAGCACGGTCAAGGTCACCGTCCTCGCCACACTGCTGTGGGACGCGAAGAAGCACAACCGGTACCTGACGACCACCGAGCAGACGCTCGCCAAGGCCATGATCACCAAGTCGGACAACGACGCGACCAGCAAGCTGTGGAAGCAGCTGGGCCTGACGAAGATCAAGGGCTTCCTCAGCGCCGCCGGCATGACGCAGACGACCCCGGGCGCCGACAACTACTGGGGCCTGACCCAGATCGACGTGCACGACGAGCAGAAGCTGCTCGCTCTCGTCACCGCGAAGAACAGTGTGCTCAGCGACAACGCGCGGGCCTACATCCTGAAGCTGATGGGGCAGGTCATCTCGTCCCAGCGGTGGGGCACCCCCTACGGCGCTCCCTCCGGCGTCTCCGTGCACGTCAAGAACGGCTGGTTGCAGCGCTCCACGCACGGCTGGCGGGTGCACAGCCTCGGCACGTTCACGGGGGGCGGGCACGACTACCAGATGACCGTGCTGACGCAGGACAACAGCACGATGTCCTACGGCATCGACACGATCCAGGCCGTCGCGAAGGTGGTTCACAGGGATCTCAAGGCGTCCTGAGGCCGTCACGTAAACGTGCGGCCCTCAAGGAAACGTGAGACCCTCAAAGCAACGTGAGATCCTCAAAGCAACGTGAGACCTCTTCGGTCGTAAACGGGGCCTTCCTTCACGGGGCGGCCCCCGGCCCGTCACCGGCGCGTCCTACGGTGACCGCCATGCGCCTGCGAACCGTACTCGCCACCGTCACCGCCGGCCTGGCGGCGGCCACCTGTCTGTCCGCCGCCGGGCCCGCCACCGCGGTCACCCCCGACCCGGCCGCCGCCGCCCACGCCTGTTCGCCCTCCGTCTCCCTCGACGGCTTCTCCGACGCCCTCGACAAGACGTCCTTCGGCGGCTATTTCGTCGGCAACCTCTCCGCGCTCGCCGTGGACAAGGACGGCTCCCTGGCCGCCCTGGCCGACCGCTCCTACCTCTTCGACCTGGACGCGAAGACGCTCGCGCCGAAGAAGGTGGTGCCGCTCGCCGACGAGAACGGCGCCGCACTGGACTCCGAGGGCCTGGTGGTGGACCGGGACGGCACCCGGCTGATCACCTCCGAGACCGAGCCGTCCGTCCGCCGCTATTCGCCGGACGGCAGGATCCTGGACCGCCTCCCGGTGCCGTCGTCCCTGCTGGTGTCCCCCGGCGGGCGCGCCACCGCCAACCAGACCTTCGAGGGCCTGACCCTGCTGAACGGCGGCCGCACCCTGCTGGCGTCCATGGAGGACGCGATCTCCGGCGACACCCCGGGAACCGTCCGCTTCCAGACCTGGCAGCGCACGAAGGGCGACCACTTCCGGCTGTCGGCCCAGTACGCCTACCGCACCGACGACCCGGCCCTCGGCGTCCCCGAGGTGCAGGCGCTGCCCGACGGCCGGCTGCTGGTCCTGGAACGCGGGTTCACCACCGGCGTCGGCAACACCGTCCGCCTCTTCCTGGCCGACCCGCGGCAGGCCACGGACACCTCCGGCATCCAGAACCTGACCGGGCAGGCGGGCGTCCGCCTGATCAGGAAGACCCTGCTCACGGACGTCGCGAGCTGCCCGTCCCTGGGCGCCACGGCCAAGCAGCCCCAGCCCAACCCCCTCCTCGACAACATCGAGGGCATGGCCGTCACCGGCCACGCGAAGGGCGCGTACCAGGTCCTCCTGGTCAGCGACGACAACCAGAACACGGCGCAGACGACCCGTTTCTACCGGCTGTCGGTCCGGGTGCGCTGACCAGCAGGACCCGCCCGCGCCCCCGCGGAGGGCGGCCCGCACCGGCCGCCCTCTTACCGACATCTCATCGACCCACAGGCTGCGCCAAGGATCGGCACAGCCCGCACCCATCGGCCGCCCGCAGGGTGGGATGGTGACATCTGCCACCGATCCCGTCCCCCACTCGCCCGTGTCCCCCGACTGGGGCCCGCCCACGGCGACCGCCACGGCACCCCCGACGGCCACGCCCGCGGGCGCCCCACCGGACCGGGCACCGCGCTGGTCGCTGCCCGCGTTGATCGCGATCCTGGTCCTGGCGGCGGTGCTCTACTGCTGGAACCTCTCCGGCTCCGACATGAACACCTTCTACAGCGGCGCCGTCTGGGCCGGTACGAAGAGCTGGAAGGCCTGGTTCTTCGGTTCGCTGGACCCGGGCAACTTCCTGACCGTCGACAAACCGCCGCTCGCCACCATGGTGATGGGCCTGTCCAGCCGGATCTTCGGCTTCGGCACGTGGCAGATGATGGCGCCGATGATCGTCCTGGCGCTCGCCACGATCTACATCCTGCACGCCACCGTGAAGCGGGTGTGGGGCCACGGCGCGGCGACCGTCGCCGCGCTGGTGCTGGCGCTGACCCCCATCACCGTCGCCATCAACCGCGACAACAACCCCGACACCCTCCTGGTCTTCCTCATGGTGTCGGGCGCGGCGCTCGCGTTCCGCGCCACCCGTGACGAGAGGCTGCTGCCGCTGCTCGGCGCGGCGGCGTGCTTCGGTCTGGCCTTCAACACCAAGCTCCTCGCGGGCTGGATCGCGCTCCCCGCCGTCTTCGCGCTCTACCTGTACGCGTCGCGGGCCCCCTGGGTGAAGCGGGCCGTCAACCTGGCGCTCGCCGCGGTGGTCCTGGCCGTCTCCAGCTTCTGGTGGGCGATCGCCGTCTCCCTGGTCCCGGCCTCCGACCGGCCGTACATCGGCGGTTCCACGGACGGCTCCGCCTGGGACCTGATCATGGGGTACGACGGTCTCGGCCGCGTCTTCGGCGGCGAGGGCAACGGCGGGGGCGGGGGTGGCGGAGGCGGCGGCTTCTCCGGTTCCGCGGGCCTCGGCCGGATGTTCAACGACATCCTGGGCGGCCAGATCTCCTGGCTGCTGCCCTTCTCGGCCATCGCGCTCGTCGCCGGTCTGGTGCGGTGCGGGCGTGCCCCGCGCACCGACCTCAGGCGGATGGCGCTGGTCCTGTGGGGCGGCTGGACCCTCCTGCACTACGTGATCTTCGCGACCGCGCAGGGCACCATGCACCCCTACTACACGACCGCGCTCGCCCCCGGCATCGCGGTGCTGTGCGCGGGCGGCGGCGTGATGATGCTGGACGCGTTCCGCGCCGACAAGCGGTGGGTGTGGGTGCTGCCCGTCGCCTTCGGGGTCACCGGCGTCTGGGCGATCGTGCTGCTGCGCCGTGCCTCCGGCTGGAACACCTGGCTGTGGCCGACGGTCGGCTTGCTGACGGCGGCCGGCATCGTGGGCATGGTCCTCTTCCGGTCCGGCACCAGGGCCCGGCTGCTCGCGGCCTCGCTGGCGGTGGCCACGGTCGCGGCGCTGGCCGGTCCGACGGCGTACGCGGCGACCCTGCCGTTCGGCAGCGGCAGCGGCGGGGGCATGCGCGGCGGTACGAACCCGACCGCGGGCCCCTCGACGGGCAGCGGCTTCGGCGGCGGTCCCGGCGGGGGCGGCAACCGGGCCGGGGGCTTCCCGGGCGGCGGCGAACTGCCGGGCGGTACGCAGCAGGGCGGTATGCAGGGCGGTATGCAGGGCGGTATGCAGGGCGGTACGCAGCAGGGCAGCGGGACCGGCCAGGCCGGCGGTGAGACGGGCGGCGGCTTCCCGGGCGGTGCGAACGGGGAGGCCCCGAGCGGTACGAACGGCGGCTTCCCGGGGGGCGGCACCGGGCAGATGACGCCCGGCGGCGGCACCGGTGAAGCGCCGAGCGGCGGCACCGGCAACGGCGAGATGCCCGGCGGTACCGGTACCGGCGGCACGCGCGGCGGCTTCGGCGGCGGCATGGGCGGCGGTGGCGGTATGGGCGGCGGCGTGGACAGCGAGCTGATCGCCTACCTGAAGAAGCACATGGACGGCGCCACCTGGCTGCTGGCCGTCTCCAACTCCCAGTCCGCGGCGCAGATCGAGCTGAGCGCGCGGGAGCCGGTGATCTCCATGTGGGGCTTCACCGGATCCGACAAGGCGATGACGGTCGCCAAGCTTCAGGAGCTGGTGAAGGCGGGCAAGCTGCACTACATCCAGATCGGCTCCGGCGGCATGGGCATGGGCGGCGACAACACGCTCAGCTCCGCGGTGACGTCGTGGGTGAAGAAGCACGGCACCGCGGTGAAGGCGAGCGCGTACAGCAAGAGCACGAGCTCCTCTTCGAAGACGTCCACGCAGAGCAGCACGTCGACGCTCTACCGGCTGGACCCCTCGGACATCGGCTGACCCCCCGGCACGGGAGGCCCCCGACCGCACGGTCGGGGGCCTCCTTCTACGTCCCGTTTAGCCGGTGGCCCTGACGACCGCCGCCGTCCTGGTGGGCCTGACCGCCCCGGCGCTGACGGCGACCCCGGCCGCCGCCACCACGACCGCGTACGACTCGACGTACTACAAGAACGCGATCGGCAAGACGGGCACGGGCAGCAACAACGTGATCCTGCTGTACTCGGGCATCTCGCGCAGCAAGTCCCTCAACGGCGGTGACAGCGGCGACTGGAACCGCGAGCATGTCTGGGCGATCTCGCACGGCGACCTCACCACGTCCACCGGCCCCGGCACGGACCTGCACCACATCCGCCCCGAGGACGTGGCGGTCAACGGCAGGCGCGGCAACCTCGACTTCAACGAGGGCGGCTCCACATGATCCTGTACATGGCCGTCCGCTACGAGGGCGACGACGGGTTCGCGAACCTGGAGCCCGACGACAAGGTCGACAACGGCTCCACCCCGTACGAGGAGAACCGCAACAACGTCATCTACCGCCGACGCCCTGTGTCACTGCTCGCGTGCTTCGCGCGTCGGGAACGTACGGGTGTCGACCGTCACCCGCTCCCCGGTCGCGAGGGTGAATGCGACGGTTTCGCCGTACGGCACCTCGACGACCCGGCCGTAACCGGAGGGCTGCGGCTCCGACATCAGGGTGACCAGCTTCTTGAAAGGGTCGGCGATCATGTAGAAGTCGACGCCGTACCGGCCGTACTTGCGAACGTTCCGGACGTAGTCCTTCTCGTCGTCAGGCTCGGAGGGGACCTCCACCACGGCCAGCACATCGACACAGGAGTAGCTGTTCTTCCGCCGCTCGGCGTCGAAGTCGACGATGGTGAGGTCCGGCGCCGCGTCGTTCTCGCCAGGGAAGGTGATCAGCACATCTCCGAACACCCGCTCACGAGCGATGCCCGCAGCCTTGACCGCGTCCTTGACGTCGGAAACGGTCCAGTCCCGCTCCGGACTCTGCGGGGTCATGATCACCCTTCCGTCGAAGACTTCGACCTTGAAGCCTTCGGGAATGGCGTCCCGCTCGATCAGGTCGCTCATGATGGACATGGCAGCTCACCTCCTTCTGCATCATGTCGCCGCTCCCGCCCCTCCGGTGATCTGGAAGTACTAGTTCGCTCACACGGGTGAAGTCGATCTTGGGGTTGGGCGTGTCCGCGTGCTCGCCCAGCAGCATGGGGGCACCCCGACAGTTCCGCCGGGGTGCCCCCAACTCCCTTTTCCGGAGCGTTCCGTGAAGCTGCGTACCTGGTCCCTCACCGCCGCCCTCGCCCTGACCGCCCTGCTGCTGCCCGCCGGGACCGCGTCCGCACGGGCGGCCGCCGCGCCCTCCTGCCCGGACGGCTCGGTCTGCTTCTGGAGCGGTGAGGGCTTCGGCGGCGACTACTGGGAATGGACGTCCCGCAGCGGCTACCGCGACATGCCACCGAACCTCCACGACAACGTCGGCTCCTTCGTCGCCGCCACCCGCGCCTGCTTCGTCAACTGGGACCCACAGGAGAAGCGGGACGTCTACAACGGCGACTGGCGCTCCCAGTACGGCGGCGACTTCGGCGGCCGCATCGACGGGGTGGGACCGGGGGCCTGCTAGTCAGCCTGCTGGTCCCCCAGGTGCGTCGGCGCGAACATCCGCAGCAGGGCCGGGAGTACGACCACCGAGGGGCCGGGCGCGGCCAGGGCCTTCGCCAGGTCGGCCGCCAGGGTCTCCGGGGTCGTGCGGACCCCCGGTACCCCGAAGGACTCGGCGAGTGCCACGTAGTCGGGGCGGGTCAGTTCCGTCGCCGTGGGCTCGCCGAAGGCGTCGGTCATGTACTCGCGGAGGATGCCGTAGCCGCCGTCGTCGACGATGAGCCAGGTGACCGGGAGGTCGTACTGCCTGGCCGTGGCGAGTTCGGCGATGGAGTAGAGGGCGCCGCCGTCGCCGGAGACCGCCAGCACCGGGCGGCTCGGGTCGGCGGCGGCCGCGCCCAGGGCCGCCGGGAAGCCGTAGCCGAGACCGCCGGCGCCCTGCGCCGAGTGCATCAGGTTCGGGGCCTCGGCGTCGAACGCCGACCACGCCCAGTACGCGAGGATCGTCATGTCCCAGAAGGACGGGGACCCGGCGGGCAGGGCCTGGCGGACCGACGCCAGCACGTCCTGTTCCAGGGTGAGTTCCTGCGCGGTGATGCGGGCGGCGACCCTGTCGAGGAGGGCGCGCACCCGGTCGGGTGCCGTCGCGTCCGGGCGCGGCACCACCGTCTCGAGGAGCGCCTGCAACGCGAGCCGCGCGTCCGCGTGGATGCCGAGGGCCGGGTGGTTGGACTCCAGTTTGCCGAGGTCCGCCTCGATCTGGACGACCCGGCCGCGTGGCCTGAACGTGTGGTAGTTGGAGGAGAGTTCACCCAGGCCCGAGCCGACCACGAGCAGGACGTCCGCGTCCTCCAGGAAGTCCGTGGTGTGCCGGTCCTCCAGCCAGGACTGGAGGGAGAGCGGGTGGTGCCAGGGGAACGCGCCCTTGCCGCCGTAGGTGGTGACGACGGGGGCGTTCAGCGTCTCGGCCAGCTGCCGCAGCTTCCCCGCGGCGTCCGACCGTACGACCCCGCCGCCCGCGATGATCGCGGGGCGGGTGGCGCGGGAGAGCAGGTCACCGGCCACGGCGGTCAGTTCGGGGCGCGGCGCGAGTTCCTCCGGGGTCGCGTCGACCGCGGTCACCACCGGGAGGGAGGTCTCGGCGAGGAGGACGTCCTGCGGGATCTCCACCCAGACCGGGCCGTGCGGGGCGGTCAGCGCCGACTTCCAGGCCGCCGCGATCGCGGACGGGATCTGCGACTGGGTGCGGACCGTGTGCACCGACTTCACCACGCCCCGGAAGGAGGCCGCCTGGTCCGGCAGTTCGTGCAGGTAGCCGTGGCGGCCGCCGCCCAGTCCCGCCGTCGGGACCTGGCTGCTGATCGCCAGCACGGGCGCGGAGGCGGCGGCCGCCTCGTGCAGCGCGGCCAGCGAGGTCAGCGCGCCGGGGCCGGTGGAGAGGAGCAGCGGGGCCGCCTCGCCGGTGATCCGGCCGTACGCGTCCGCCGCGAAGCCCGCGTTGTTCTCCACCCGCAGGCCGACGTAGCGCAGCGAGGAGCGGCGCAGCGCGTCGAACATGCCCAGGGCGTGCTGGCCGGGCAGTCCGAAGACGGTGGTCGCGCCGAGCCCGGCCAGGGTCTCCACGACCAGGTCCCCGCCGTTGCGACCGGCGGGAGGGTTCAGGGCTGCGGCCGTCTGCGCCTCGGTCGGGCGGAGCACCAGGTCGTGGTCGTGGGTCACTGGGAGCGCGCCTCGGCAATCTGTCGGGTCATGAGCGTGGTCAGTTCGTACGCGGTGTGCGAGGCCGCCACCGAGGTGATCTCCGCGTGGTCGTACGCGGGGGCCACCTCGACGACGTCCGCCGACACCAGGTTGCAGGAGGAGAGTCCGCGCAGGATCTCCAGCAGCTCCCTGGAGGTCATCCCCCCGGCCTCGGGCGTGCCGGTGCCGGGGGCGTGGGCCGGGTCCAGGCAGTCGATGTCGATGGAGATGTACAGGGGGCGGTCGCCGACGCGCTGCCGCAGCTGGTCGGCGACCTCGTCGGCGCCCCGGCGGTAGACGTCCGCCGAGGTGACGATGCCGAAGCCCATCTTCTCGTCGTCGGTGAGGTCCTGCTTGCCGTAGAGGGGGCCGCGGGTGCCGACGTGCGAGAGGGCCGAGGTGTCGAGGATGCCCTCCTCCACCGCGCGCCGGAACGGGGTGCCGTGGGTGTACTCGGCGCCGAAGTAGGTGTCCCAGGTGTCGAGGTGGGCGTCGAAGTGGAGCAGCGCGACCGGGCCGTGCCGCTTCGCGACGCTCCGCAGCAGGGGCAGGGCGATGGTGTGGTCGCCGCCCAGGGTCATCAGGCGGGCGCCGGTGCCGAGGAGGTCGTCGGCGGCGGCCTCGATGGTCTCGACGGCCTCGTTGATGTTGAAGGGGTTCACCGCGATGTCGCCGCCGTCCGCGACCTGGGCGAGGGCGAAGGGGGAGGCGTCCTGCGCGGGGTTGTAGGGGCGCAGCAGCCGGGACGCCTCGCGGATGGCGTTGCCGCCGAAGCGGGCGCCCGGCCGGTAGGAGACGCCGGAGTCGAAGGGCACGCCCACGACCGCCACGTCCGCGCGGCCCACCTCGTCGAGGCGGGGCAGCCGGGCGAAGGTGGCGGGACCGGCGTACCTGGGGACGCGGGAGGAGTCGACGGGACCGCGGGGCGTCGCGTTGCCACTCATGGGGTGCTGCCTTCTTTCCTGCGCTTCGTCGCGCATGTACCGCTATGCACTGCTTCTTTTACGACCTTACTGGTGGGCCGGGACCGGTTCGGACACGGGTTCGGGAGTACCCCGGCCGGCGAGCCGCTCGCGCCAGTTCGCCAGTACGGCCTCGTCGGTCGGCCTGGTCGCCAGCGAGACGGCGACGTAGGCGACGAGGGAGGACAGGAGGCCGTAGTAGACGGGCTCGTTGGCGAGGATGCCGTACCCGGCCATCAGGCCGATCACCGCGAGGCCGCCGACGACCACGGCGGCGAGGGCGCCCTGGACGGTGCCGCGCTTCCACAGCAGCCCGCCGAGGATGGGCACCAGCAGACCGCCGACGAGCAGGTTGTACGCCACGGTGAGCGCCTCCACCACGTTGTTGAGCGCGATGGCCGTGCCGATCACGCCGAGCCCCATGACCAGGATGAAGACCCGGTTGCCCCGTACCTCGTCGTGGTCACCGGACCGCGCCTTCCCGCGCAGCCGCGACCAGATGTCGTTGTTGGCCACGGTGGCGCAGGCGATCAGCGCGCCGGAGGAGGTCGACATCACCGCGGCGAGCGCCGCGGCCAGCACCAGCCCGCGCACACCCACGGGCAGTTCGTCCTTGACGATGGTGGCGAAGGCGTCGTCCGCGCTGCCCAGCTTCGGGTAGAGCACCTTGGCCGCCGTCCCGATGACCGCCCCGGCGAGGGCGTAGACCAGGCAGTAGGTGCCCGCGACCGTGCCGCCCCACTTCGCCGTCGTGTCGCTGCGCGCCGTGAACACCCGCTGCCAGATGTCCTGCCCGATGAGCATGCCGAAGGTGTAGATCAGCACGTAGGTGAAGATCGTCTCGCCGCCGATGCCCAGCGGGTCGAAGTACGACGTCGGCAGCTTCGCCCTCATCGCCGAGAAGCCGCCCGCCTTCACCACCGCGATGGGCAGCAGGAGCAGCAGCACGCCGATCGTCTTCACCACGAACTGGACCATGTCCGTCAGGGTGATCGACCACATGCCGCCGAGCGTCGAGTAGGCGACCACGATCGAGCCGCCGATGACGATCGCGACGGTCCGGTTCATGTCGAACAGGACGTCGAAGATGGTGGCGTAGGCGATGGTGGAGGTGACGGCGAGCATCAGGGTGTACGCCCACATGACCACGCCGGAGATGACCCCGGCCCGGCCGCCGTAGCGCAGGTCCAGCATCTCGGAGACGGTGTACACCTTGAGGCGGGCGATCCGGGCCGAGAAGAAGACGGAGAGGGCGAGCAGGCCCAGGCCGATGGTGAAGACCATCCAGGCCCCGGACAGTCCGTACCGGTAGCCCAGGCCGACCCCGCCGATGGTGGACGCGCCGCCGAGGACGATCGCGGCCATGGTGCCGGAGTACATCGCGGGCCCGAGCCGGCGTCCGGCCACCAGGAACTCGCTCTTGGACCTGGCGCGGCGCATGCCCCACCAGCCCATGGCCAGCATCCCGGCGAGATAGAGCACGATCACTGTGTAGTCGACGGCCATGGGACCTCCCTCGAATCATGTGCACGAATGGACGACGTGCCACGACACTAGGTGGCCGGAAAGCGACTGCGAAGTGTACGTTTCATCCATTCGAGCCGTACGGGACGGAGGAAACGCACACCATGCCGGACCCCGCGGTTCCCCCCACGCCCCCCGTGCCCCTCGCGGCCCTCCTGGCCCGCGAGGACCTCGCGCTGCGCCAGATCGCCGGACCGTCCGGCCCTTCCGTCGCCGTCCACGCGGCCCACACCTCGGAGATGGCCGACCCGTACCCGTACCTGCTGGGCGGCGAGCTGCTGCTGACGGCCGGGGTGCACATCCCGGACGCGGCGGGCTCGGGCCCATACTTCGACGACTATGTCGCCCGGATCGTGGCGGCGGGCGGCGCCGCCCTCGGCTTCGGGCTGGCCCCCGTGCACGACACGGTCCCGGCGGCCCTCGTCGCCGCCTGCGACCGCCACGGCCTGCCGCTGCTGGAGGTCCCGCCGGGGACCCCGTTCACCGCCGTCGCCCGCGCGGTCTGGCAGCTGCTGGCCCAGGCCCGCCTGGCCGAACTGCGCCGGGTCACCGACGCCCAGCAGAGCCTCGCGGCCGCCGCCTCCCGCCCCGACCCGATCCCCGCGGTGCTGCGCCAGCTGGCGGTCCGACTGGGTGGCTGGACGGCCCTGTACGGCCCGGAGGGCACGGAGATCGCGTCGGCGGGCCGGGAACCGGAGCCCTCGGTGCGCGACGCACTCGTCGAGCTCGCGGAGGTCGTACGCCCCTCCGGCCCCGGCACCCCCACCTCCGCCACCCACGCCACCGCCGGCACCCACCTCGCCGCCTACGCCCTCGGCACCGGCTTCGCCCTCGGCGTGGCCACCCCGGCCCGCGAACCGGGCGACCACACCATCGCCTCGGTGGCCACGGTCCTGCTCACCCTCCTCACCGGCGAACAGCAGACCGGCTCGGGCGCGGCCCGCACCGCGGCGCTGGTACGGCTGATGCTGGGCGGCACGGCGGAAGAGGTGGCCCCACTGCTGGACAGGGGCGTCACCTGGATCGTCGTGCATGCCTCGCCGATCGAGAAGCGGGAGATTACCGGCGTAGGGGCGCGGGGAACTGCGCGACAAGCCCCCACCCACCCGCGCCCGCCAGACCTCCTGGCCGCCACCGCACTGGGCGCCAAACTCGGCTCGCCCCTCATCGACCCCGTAGGGGAAACCGTCCGCGTCCTGGTTCCCGCGGACCGAACGCCCCAGCCACAGCCCGGCTGGACCCTCGGCGTCAGTGCCCCCGTACCCGCACAGCACCTGTCGACCGCAGCCACGCAAGCGGCCCGCGCCCTCGCCCGCGCCCGGGCGACCCGCACCCCGCTGCTGAGGCACGGCAGCCACCCCGGCCTCGCCGACCTGGTCCCCCGCGAGGACGCCCAGGCCCACGCCCGCACCCTCCTCGCCCCCCTCGCGGAGCACCCCGCCCTCACCGAGACCCTGCGCACCTGGCTGTCGCTGCACGGCAGTTGGGACCGCACCGCGGTCGCCCTGGCCGTCCACCGCAACACGGTGCGCCAGCGCATCGCCCGCTGCGCGAGCCTCCTCGGCACCGAACTCGACGACCCGGACGTGCGGATGGAGCTGTGGTTCGCCCTGGGCCAGCAGTGACGCACGTCCCAGCGGACGATACGCAGGGGAACCGCACCGCCGGCTGCCTCACAATGTAGGCATGCCGATACCCGGGACACCCAGCCGCGCCGAGCTCGTCGAGCACCTCGTGAAGACCCGTATCGCGGGCGATGTCGCCACGCCCCGCGAGAACAACCTGCTCCACTACCGCAAGCTGGCCAACGGCGAGCGCAACTGGTGGCTCGGACTGGAATTCGGCGACCGCTGGACCGACGAGCAGGACGTCCTGGCCGTGATGGCCGAGCGGGTCGGGGTGAACGACGACGCCGAGTACCGGTACGGCCAGGACACCATCGACCCCGAGCTGACCGTGGACGGCCTGGACCGGCTGGCGGCCCGGCTGCGCAAGGCGGCCGAGGGCGGACAGCGGGTGCTGTTCGCCACCGGTCACCCGGGCGGCCTGCTGGACGTGCACCGGGCGACGGCGGCGGCGCTGCGGGCGGCCGGCTGCGAGATCGTGGTCATCCCGGACGGGCTGCAGACGGACGAGGGGTACGTCATGCAGTTCGCCGACGTGGCGGTCCTCGAACACGGGGCGACCCTGTGGCACACCCACTCCGGGGAGCCGATGAAGGCGATCCTGGGCGGTCTGGAGCGCGCGGGCCGGCCGCTGCCCGACCTGGTCGTCGCCGACCACGGCTGGGCGGGGTACGCGGCCCAGGCCGGCCTGGACTCTGTCGGCTACGCCGACTGCAACGACCCGGCGCTGTTCCTCGCCGAGGCGGAGGGCACCCTCCAGGTGGCCGTACCGCTGGACGACCACGTGCTCAGCCCGCGGTACTACGACCCGCTGACGGCGTACCTGCTGGCCGAGGCGGGACTGGCCTGACGCGCCGGTGTGCGGCCCCCGCCTCGCGGGAGCCGCACACCGTGCCTTGGCCCTAGACCCTCAGTTCCTACGTTCCTGGTCCGGTCGAACCCGGCCGGCTCAGCCGAAGCCGAGGCCGCCGAACCCGCCGAAGCCACCGAGACCGCCGAAGCCACCGAAGCCGACGGCGGGGACGACCACGACCGGGACGACGGGGACCACGGGGACGACGGCGAAGCTGCGGAAGCCGCAGTTGTTGAACCCGCCGCCCCGGAAGCCGTTGCAGCCGAAGCCACCGGTGACGACGGTCTGGTGAGTGGAGGCGGGAGCCGCCGAGGCGGTACCCGCGGCGCCGATCGCGGCCCCACCGGCCAGCAGCAGGCCGGCGGCGGACATCGCGGCGAGACGCCTCGCGCGCTGTACTCGCATGGGAAATACCTTTCTGCCGGACATACGTCCGCTACGCGGCACGTCCGCTATGCGGCACATGCACTGTGCGGCATTTCACTCATAGAGCTTAATATCGGACAAGCCGGACGGCACGTCGGACCATCACCGACCGTCATCGTCCGAGGTCCGGCGCCCGCTCAGCGCTCCCGGGGGACGCGGACGACGCCCTCCTGGATCACGGAGACGGCGAGCGACCCGTCCTGCGTATAGATCCGGGCCTGCCCGAGCCCGCGGCCGCCGGACGCGGACGGCGACTCCTGGTCGTACAGCAGCCACTCGTCGGCGCGGAACGGGCGGTGGAACCACATGGCGTGGTCGAGGGAGGCGCCGACCACGTCGCCCACCGCCCATCCCCCGCGACCGTGCGCGAGCAGGATCGAGTCGAGGAGCGTCATGTCGGAGACGTACGTGGCGAGGACGACGTGCAGCAGGGGGTCGTCGTCGAGCTTGCCGTTGGTGCGGAACCAGACCTGGCTGTGCGGCTCGCGCGGCTCGCCGTACTTCCCGTACGGCGGCTCGTCCACGTACCGCAGGTCGATCGCCTCGCGGGCCTCCAGGAACTTCTCCACCACGGCGGGCGGCAGGTGGTCGTAGCCGCGCAGCCGCTCGGCCGAGGTGGGGAGAGTGACCGGGTCGGGCGCGGGCGGCATCGGGGCCTGGTGGTCGAGCCCGTCCTCGTACGTCTGGAAGGAGGCCGAGAGCGCGAAGATCGGCCGGCCGTGCTGGACGGCGACCGCGCGCCGGGTGGTGAAGGAGCGGCCGTCGCGGATCCGCTCGACGTTGTAGACGATGGGCGCGCCCGGGTCGCCGGCGCGCAGGAAGTACGCGTGCAGCGAGTGGGCGTGCCGGTCCGCCGGGACGGTGCGCCCGGCGGCGACCAGCGCCTGGGCCGCCACCTGTCCGCCGAAGACGCGCGGGACGACGGCGGACCGGGACTGGCCGCGGAAGATGTTCTCCTCGATCTGCTCCAGGTCGAGCAGGTCGAGGAGATCATTCAGTGCCTGGTTCATGGCACCTTTTCTACTGGCCGGGAATTGCGGAGGGCTTACAGGCCCATGTCCTTCGCGATGATCGTCTTCATGATCTCGCTGGTGCCGCCGTAGATCCGGTTGACGCGGTTGTCCGCGTACAGGCGCGCGATCGGGTACTCGTTCATGAAGCCGTAGCCGCCGTGCAGCTGGAGGCAGCGGTCGATCACGCGGTGGGCGACCTCGGTGGTGAACAGCTTGGCGCTGGCCGCCTCGGCGGGGGTCAGCTCACCGGCGTCCAGGGCCTCGGTGGCGCGGTCGACCACGGCCTCGGCGGCGTCCACCTCGGCCTGGCAGGCGGCCAGCTCGAACTTGGTGTTCTGGAAGGCGGCGACGGGCTGGCCGAAGACGACCCGCTCCTGCACGTACTGCTTGGCGAACCGGACGGCGGCCTTGGCCTGGGCGTAGGCGCCGAAGGCGATGCCCCAGCGCTCCGAGGCGAGGTTGTGGCCGAGGTAGTAGAAGCCCTTGTTCTCCTCGCCGAGGAGGTCCTCGACCGGGACCTTCACGTCGACGAAGGCGAGCTCGGCGGTGTCGGAGGTCTTCAGGCCCAGCTTGTCGAGCTTGCGGCCGACCGAGTAGCCCTCCGCCTTGGTGTCGACCACGAAGAGGGAGATGCCGTGCCGGCGGTCCTCCTTGGTGGGGGCGGCGGTGCGGGCGCAGACGATCATGCGGTCGGCGTGCACGCCACCGGTGATGAAGGTCTTGGCGCCGTTGAGGACGTAGTGCGTGCCGTCCTCGCTGAGCTTGGCGGTGGTCTTCATGCCGGCGAGGTCGGAGCCGGTGCCCGGCTCGGTCATCGCGATGGCCCACATCTCCTCGCCGGAGACGAACTTGGGCAGGTAGCGCTTCTTCTGCTCGTCGGTGGCGAGCAGCTTGATGTAGGGCAGGCCGAGCAGGACGTGCACGCCGGAGCCGCCGAAGGAGATGCCGGCGCGGGCGGTCTCCTCGTACAGGACGGCCTCGAACTTGTAGGAGTCGATGCCGGCGCCGCCGTACTCCTCGTCCACGCGGATGCCGAAGACGCCCAGCTCGGCGAGCTTGTAGTAGAAGTCGCGGGGGGCCTGGCCGGCGGCGAGCCACTCGTCGTACACCGGGACGACCTCGGCCTCTATGAAGGCGCGGAGGGTGTCCCGGAACGCCTCGTGATCCTCGTTGAACAACGTACGGCGCACGGCCGCCACCTCCAGGCACGTCAGCTGTCTAAGCGCTTGCTCAGACTCCCAAGGTACCGGCGGGTAGGCCGACGGGTCCAGGGCACGGGGAGCGCGAGGGGGGTAACGCTCGTCACTCGGCCGCCGCCGCGGTGAACGCCCCCTTCGCCATGCGGTGCAGCAGGGTCGCCGTGGTCGCCCGGCCGGGCAGGGAACCCGGTCGGCCCAAGTGGGGGGTGGAGTTCAGGAGGCCGAAGACCGAGTGGACCGCCGAGCGGGCGGCGGGCTCCGGCAGGGCGGGGTGGACCTCCCGGACCACCTCCACCCACAGCTCGACGTACTGCCGCTGCAGCTGACGCACCAGTTTCCGGTCGCTGTCGCGCAGGCGGTCCAGTTCCCGGTCGTGCAGGGTGATCAGTGGACGGTCGTCGAGGGCGAAGTCGATGTGCCCCTCGATGAGGGAGTCGAGGACCTCCTCGGCGGGGACCCCGTCGGCCTCCACCAGGCGTCGCTTCGCCCCCGTCAGCAGCTGCCCGCTGATCCCCACCAGCAGCTCCGCGAGCATCGCGTCCTTGCCCGCGAAGTGCCGGTAGAGACCGGGGCCGCTGATGCCGACCGCCGCACCTATCTCGTCCACGCCGACACCGTGGAAGCCGCGCTCGGCGAAGAGCCGGGCGGCCTCCTTGAGGATCTGCTCGCGACGGGTCGGGGCGTCGGTTCTCGTGACCATGAGGGCAATTCTAGACAGGGAGGTTAGCGGTCGTTAACCTGAGGGAGATGCGTTAACGCTCATTAACAAGGTGAGGGGATCGCGGCATGGACCAGGCACCGGAGCTTCGGAGCGCGGCGGACCCCGCGTCGGAGGCCTTTCGGGCCAACGAGGAGGCGCACGGCGTCCTCGTGGAGGAGCTGCGCGGCAAGCTCGCGGCGGCCGCGCTGGGCGGCGGCGAGAAGGCACGGGCGCGGCACACCGCACGCGGCAAGCTGCTGCCGAGGGACCGGGTGGACACCCTGCTCGATCCGGGGTCCCCGTTCCTGGAGCTGGCCCCCCTGGCCGCCGACGGGATGTACGAGGGGGCCGCCCCCGCGGCCGGCGTGATCGCCGGGATCGGGCGGGTCAGCGGCCGGGAGTGCGTGATCGTCGCCAACGACGCGACCGTCAAGGGCGGCACATACTACCCGATGACCGTGAAGAAGCACCTGCGGGCACAGGAGGTGGCCCTCGACAACCGGCTGCCCTGTGTCTACCTGGTGGACTCCGGGGGCGCCTTCCTGCCCCTCCAGGACGAGGTCTTCCCGGACCGCGACCACTTCGGCCGGATCTTCTACAACCAGGCCCGGATGTCCGGCGCGGGGATCCCGCAGATCGCGGCGGTGCTCGGGTCGTGCACGGCGGGCGGCGCGTACGTCCCGGCGATGAGCGACGAGGCGGTCATCGTCCGCAACCAGGGGACGATCTTCCTCGGCGGCCCCCCGCTGGTGAAGGCCGCCACCGGTGAGGTGGTGACGGCCGAGGAACTGGGCGGCGGCGAGGTGCACTCCCGCGTCTCCGGCGTCACCGACCACCTCGCCGAGAACGACGCGCACGCGCTGCGCATCGTCCGCGACATCGTCGCCACGCTCCCGGCCCGGCGCGCCCTGCCCTGGGCGGCCACCGCGGCCGTCGAGCCCAAGGTCGACCCCTACGGCCTCTACGGCGCCGTCCCCGTCGACTCCCGCACCCCCTACGACGTCCGCGAGATCATCGCCCGGGTCGTCGACGGCTCCCGGTTCGCCGAGTTCAAGAGCGAGTTCGGGCAGACCCTGGTCACCGGCTTCGCCCGGATCCACGGCCACCCCGTCGGCATCGTCGCCAACAACGGCATCCTGTTCTCCGAGTCCGCCCAGAAGGGCGCCCACTTCATCGAGCTGTGCGACCAGCGCGGGATCCCGCTGGTGTTCCTGCAGAACATCTCCGGCTTCATGGTGGGCAGGGACTACGAGGCGGGCGGCATCGCCAAGCACGGCGCGAAGATGGTGACGGCGGTGGCCTGCACCCGGGTGCCGAAGCTGACGGTGGTGGTCGGCGGCTCGTACGGCGCCGGGAACTACTCCATGTGCGGGCGGGCCTACTCCCCCCGCTTCCTGTGGATGTGGCCCAACGCCAAGATCTCGGTGATGGGCGGGGAGCAGGCGGCCTCGGTCCTCGCGACGGTGAAGCGGGACCAGCTGGAGGCGCGGGGCGAGGACTGGTCCGCGGACGAGGAAGAGGCCTTCAAGGCACCCGTCCGCGCCCAGTACGAGCGCCAGGGCAACGCCTACTACGCGACCGCCCGCCTCTGGGACGACGGGGTCATCGACCCCCTCGACACCCGGCAGGTGCTCGGCCTCGCCCTGACGGCCTGTGGCAACGCGCCCCTGGGTGAGCCCCAGTTCGGCGTCTTCCGGATGTGAGGAGGGGACTCGTGTTCGACACCGTACTCGTGGCCAACCGGGGCGAGATCGCCGTCCGGGTCGTCCGCACGCTGCGGTCGCTGGGCGTGCGCTCGGTGGCCGTGTACTCCGACGCCGACGCGGACGCCCGGCACGTCCGGGAGGCCGACACGGCGGTACGGCTCGGCCCGGCTCCGGCGGCCGAGAGCTACCTGTCGGTGGAGCGGCTGCTGGACGCGGCCGCACGCACCGGCGCGCAGGCCGTCCACCCCGGTTACGGCTTCCTCGCCGAGAACGCGGCCTTCGCCCGCGCCTGCGAGGAGGCCGGACTGGTCTTCGTCGGACCGCCCGCCGACGCGATCGCGCTGATGGGCGACAAGATCCGGGCCAAGGAGACCGTGGCGGCGGCCGGGGTGCCGGTGGTGCCCGGCGGGCGTGACCCCGACCTGGCGGACGCGGCCCGGTCCTTGGGGGCGCCGGTGCTCCTCAAGCCGTCCGCGGGCGGCGGCGGCAAGGGCATGCGGCTGGTGCGCGACCTCGCTCTGCTGGACGAGGAGATCGCGGCCGCCCGCCGCGAGGCCCGCGCCTCCTTCGGCGACGACACGCTCCTCGTCGAGCGGTGGGTGGACCGGCCCCGGCACATCGAGATCCAGGTGCTGGCCGACGGCCACGGGAACGTGGTGCACCTGGGCGAGCGCGAGTGCTCGCTCCAGCGCCGGCACCAGAAGGTGATCGAGGAGGCGCCCTCGGTCCTGCTGGACGAGCAGACGCGGGCGGCGATGGGCGAGGCCGCGGTGCAGGCGGCCCGCTCGTGCGGGTACGTCGGCGCGGGCACGGTGGAGTTCATCGTGCCGGGCGGCGACCCTTCGTCGTACTACTTCATGGAGATGAACACCCGGCTCCAGGTGGAGCACCCGGTCACCGAGCTCGTCACCGGACTCGACCTGGTGGAGTGGCAGTTGCGGGTGGCGGCCGGTGAGCGGCTGCCGTACGGGCAGGACGACGTCACGCTGACCGGGCACGCGGTCGAGGCGCGGATCTGCGCGGAGGACCCGGCGCGCGGCTTCCTGCCGACCGGCGGCACGGTGCTCCTGCTGGACGAGCCGGCCGGCGCCGGGGTCCGCACCGACTCGGGGCTCAGCGCGGGCACCGAGGTCGGCAGCCGGTACGACCCGATGCTGTCCAAGGTGATCGCGTACGGGCCGGACCGCGGGACCGCGCTGCGCAGGCTGCGCGCCGCCCTCGCGGAGACGGTCACGCTCGGCGTGGTGACCAACGCCGGGTTCCTGCGCCGGCTGCTCGCCCATCCGGCGGTGGTGGCGGGCGAGTTGGACACCGGGCTGGTCGAGCGCGAGGCGGGCGGCCTGGTGCCGGACGCGGTGCCGGAGGAGGTGTACGCGGCGGCGGCGCTGCTGCGCCAGGGGGCGATGGCGGCCGCCGGTGGCAGGGGGGCGGGCCGGCCCTCGGGGTCTGTATCCGGCTTCGGCTCGGGCGCGGGCGTGGGCGCGGGCTTCGGCGCGGGCGTGGGCGCGGGCTTCGGCTCCGGCGCGGGCTCACGCTCCGGCGGCACGGGCTCCGGCTCTGCCTCTGGCCCCGGCTCTGTCCCTGGCCCCGGCTCCGGCCCCGGCTCGGCCCTCGGCTCCGGTTGGACGGACCCGTTCGCCGCCGCCGACGGGTGGCGGCTCGGCGGCCGTCGGGCGTGGACCCCGCACCACCTCCAGGTGCCCGGTCAGGAGCCGGTGACCGTCCGCGTGCGCAGCACCCCGGAGGGGGAGGTGGAACTGCTCCTGCCCGGCAGGGCGGAACCCCTGCGGGGATCCCTGCCCCAGGTGGATCCGGCCGGGCACCGGTTCGGCTTCCGGCTAGACGGCGTCACCCACACCTTCGCCGCGCTGCCGGACGGCACCTGGCTGGGCCGCGACGGCGACGCCTGGCAGGTCCGCGACCACGACCCGGTCGCCGCCTCGCTCAGCCGCGCCGCGCACGCGGGTGCCGATTCCCTCACCGCGCCCATGCCCGGCACGGTGACCGTGGTGAAGGTCGCCGTCGGGGACCGGGTGACCGCCGGTCAGAGCCTGCTGGTGGTGGAGGCGATGAAGATGGAGCACGTGGTCTCCGCCCCGCACGCCGGCACGGTCGCCGAACTCGACGTGCGGCCCGGCGCCACGGTCGCCATGGACCAGGTGCTGGCCGTGATCGCACCCGAGGAGGAGGACCGGTGACGCTCCCCATGGTCGTGCCGGCCACCGCTCTGCCCGCCCGGGTGCGGATCCACGAGGTGGGCGCGCGCGACGGCCTGCAGAACGAGAAGACCACGGTCCCGACCGAGGTCAAGGCCGAGTTCATCCACCGGCTGGCCGACGCGGGCCTGACCACGATCGAGGCGACCAGCTTCGTGCACCCCAAGTGGGTGCCCCAACTGGCCGACGCCGAGGACCTGTTCGCCCGGGTCGGGGACCTCTCCGGGGTCGCCCTGCCGGTACTCGTGCCCAACCAGCGGGGTCTGGACCGGGCCCTCGCGCTCGGCGCCCGCCGGGTCGCCGTCTTCGCCAGCGCCACCGAGTCCTTCGCCAAGGCCAACCTCAACCGCACGGTGGACGAGTCGCTGGCCGTCTTCGACCCCGTCGTCCGGCAGGCGAAGGACGCCGGTGCGCACGTCCGCGGCTATGTCTCGATGTGCTTCGGGGACCCCTGGGAGGGCGCCGTGCCGCTCCACCAGGTGGTCCGGGTCTGCAAGGCGCTGCGCGACATGGGCTGCGACGAGCTGAGCCTCGGCGACACCATCGGCGTCGCGACCCCCGGGCACGTCCTCGAACTCCTCTCCCTGCTCAACGAGGAGGGCGTGCCGACCAACGTCATCGGCGTGCACTTCCACGACACCTACGGCCAGGCGCTCGCCAACACCTATGCCGCCCTGGAACACGGCGTGACGACGGTCGACGCGTCCGCGGGCGGGCTCGGCGGCTGCCCGTACGCCAAGTCCGCCACCGGCAACCTCGCCACCGAGGACCTGGTCTGGATGCTCCAGGGCCTCGGCATCGAGACCGGAGTCGATCTCGGCCGTCTCACCGCCACCAGCGTGTGGATGGCCTCGCACCTGGGCCGACCCAGCCCGTCCCGTACCGTACGCGCCCTCTCCCACCAGGAGTGACGACCATGGACCACCGCCTCTCCCCCGAACTGGAAGAACTCCGCCGCACGGTGGAGGAGTTCGCGCACGACGTCGTGGCGCCGAAGATCGGCGACTTCTACGAACGGCACGAGTTCCCGTACGAGATCGTCCGCGAGATGGGCCGGATGGGCCTGTTCGGGCTGCCGTTCCCCGAGGAGTACGGCGGGATGGGCGGCGACTACCTCGCGCTCGGCATCGCCCTGGAGGAACTGGCCCGGGTGGACTCGTCGGTGGCGATCACCCTGGAGGCGGGGGTCTCGCTGGGCGCGATGCCGATCCACCTGTTCGGCACGCCGGAACAGAAGCAGGAGTGGCTCCCCCGCCTCTGCTCCGGGGAGATCCTCGGCGCGTTCGGGCTCACGGAACCCGACGGCGGCAGCGACGCGGGCGCCACCCGCACCACGGCCCGCCTCGACCCGGCGACCGACGAGTGGGTGATCAACGGCAGCAAGTGCTTCATCACCAACTCCGGCACCGACATCACGGGGCTGGTGACGGTCACCGCGGTCACGGGCCGCAAGCCCGACGGCAAGCCGCTGATCTCCTCGATCATCGTCCCCTCCGGCACGCCCGGCTTCACGGTGGCCGCCCCCTACTCCAAGGTCGGCTGGAACGCCTCCGACACCCGGGAGCTGTCCTTCGCCGACGTCCGGGTCCCCGCCGCCAACCTGCTCGGCACGGAGGGCCGCGGCTACGCCCAGTTCCTGCGCATCCTGGACGAGGGCCGGATCGCCATCGCGGCCCTCGCCACCGGCCTGGCCCAGGGCTGCGTGGACGAGTCGGTGAAGTACGCGAAGGAACGGCACGCCTTCGGCAGGCCCATCGGCGCCAACCAGGCCATCCAGTTCAAGATCGCCGACATGGAGATGAAGGCCCACACGGCCCGCCTGGCCTGGCGCGACGCGGCCTCCCGCCTGGTCGCCGGCGAGCCCTTCAAGAAGGAGGCGGCCCTCGCCAAGCTCTACTCCTCCACGGTCGCCGTCGACAACGCCCGCGACGCCACCCAGGTCCACGGCGGCTACGGCTTCATGAACGAGTACCCGGTGGCCCGGATGTGGCGCGACGCGAAGATCCTGGAAATCGGCGAGGGCACCAGCGAGGTCCAACGGATGCTGATCGCCCGGGAACTGGGCCTGGTGAGCTGAGGCGGCGCCGACCTCTTGCGGCACGGAATTGATCGCAATTGACGGATCAAGTACATGATCGCCCCCTGCCCCTGTCGACGAGGTAGCAGCCGCCCCTCACGGGGCATACGCTCCGTATGCCCCGTGAGGGGCGGATCCGACGGACAGGGCGGGGGACGGTCCATGGCGGTTCATACGATCACGCACCCGGACAAGACCATCCACGTGGTATTCGTGCACGGTCTTTTCTCGTCGACCGAGGTGTGGAACCAATTCCGCAAGCTACTGGCCGCGGACGACGAATTACACGGGGCGGTCGCGCACTGCTTTCCTTACGACAGCCCCAAGGTGAAACTCCGTCCGGACCGCGTCGTCGCCGCCTACGACGACATCGCCGACGCGCTGGACACCTTTCTGCGCGTTCAGATTCCCAGGACCGGCCGGGTGGTGCTGGTCAGCCACAGCCAGGGCGGCCTGATCATCCAGAGATTCCTCGCCCGCACCCTCCGCGAGGCCCGCGGTCCCGCGCTGGCCCGCATCGCCCACATCGTCATGTTCGGGTGCCCTAACAACGGGTCCGGTTTCTTCCTGGCGCTGCGTCGTTCCGTGTTCTTCTGGCGGAACGCGCAGGAGCGACAACTGAGGCCGTACCAGAGGGAAGTCCTGGAGACCCAGCGCACCGTTCTGCGGGCGGTGGTGCAGGCGGTCGACAACACGCAGAGCCAATGGCGCATCCCCATCCAGGCGTACGGCGGAACCGAGGACAACGTCGTTCCGGCCCGAGAGGCCAGAGGCGTTTTTCCGGTCAGCGCCACCGTGCCGGGCGACCATTTCCAGATCGTCCAGCCCGGCGATCACGACAACGCCTCCTACCGAGTCCTCAAGGACGTCCTGAGCCAGCTGCTCGACGAACGCGAGGACCAGGCCGACGACGGGCGGGCCGCCCCCGTCCCGATGCCGCGCACCCCGGCTCCCACACCGTCCGAACTCACCGGCGACCAATCCGAACGGCCCCTGCTCCCCCAGCAACAGGGCGGCATATCGGTCAGCCCTCCGCACGGCAGGCGCAGGACCAGACTCTTCGGACGTGAGCCGCGTGGCGTCTTCGCCGCCCTGACGGCCGCACCGGCAGCCTCCGCCCCCAGGATCCACGTACTCACCGGCCTGGGCGGTTCGGGCAAGAGCAGGATCGCGCTGGAAGCCGCCCAGCACGCGGCCTCCACGCGTCGCGTGTGGTGGGTGAGCGTGCCGCAGATCAACGCCTCCATGCGGGAGATCGCCAACCAGCTGCATGCCCCGACGGGCGAGGTGGAGCAGGCCTTCCGCGGCAACGGCAGCCCCATGGACCTGGTCTGGCGCTACCTGGAGACCTGCCCCGACCCTTGGCTTCTGGTGATCGACAACGCCGACACGCCCGACCGGCTCGCCGGCGCGGCCGGGCAGGTGGCGGACGGAACCGGATGGATCCGCCATCCCACCCGGACCGACAGTCTGGTCATCGTCACCAGCCGGGACCGCTCGGCGGCCGACTGGCTTCCCCCGTGCCAGGTCCACCATGTACCGCCCCTGACCGATGACGAGGGGGCCGAACTGCTCACGACGGTCACCGATCACGGCGGTTCGCGCAGGCAGGCGCGTCTCCTGTCCGCGGCGTTGGGCGGCCTGCCACTGGCCCTGCACGCGGCGGCGTCCTACCTGAACTCCGTGCACCGGTCGGCGCCGTCCCTGGACGATCCGGTCATCCATGACTTCGACAGTTACCGCGAGGCCTTCGAGGCCAGAAGCTCGTCGCCGCCGGGGACCGCGGCCAGTGGTCTGCAGGAGATGCTCGGCATGTCCGCGATGGCCGAGGTCTGCGGCATCGCACTCGACCTGCTCGCCGAACAGGGGCTGAAGCAGGCCGGTCCCCTGCTGCGGGCCTTCGCCTGTCTGGGCATCACACCGATCCCCTTCAGGCCGCTGCTGGAGAGCAAGGCCATCACGGGATCCCCGCTGCTGCCGGACTTCACCAGGGAGCAGCGCAACCTGGTGCTCAAGGGCCTCGACGACCTCGGACTCGTCGAGCGGGTCAGCCGCCCGGAAGCGGGGAGCGGCCACCTGGCGCACGGTCTCATCCTGCACCCCGTCGTCCACGCCCTGCTGCGCGGCGACGCGGAGATGGAACGGCACAGGACCGACTACTACGGCCTCATCGTCGATCTCCTTCTGGACGTCACCCGCGAGTCGCCTCCGGACGACCCGACGAGCTGGGACGTCTGGACCGCTGTCGCCCCTCACGTGATGGAAGTGGTCCGCGCCTGCCTCGCGGGCGACCAGCACGTCAGGAGCGACGAGATCCTGCGGGGCGCGGTGGAGCTGGCCCGGCAGGCCGTCCGGTACCTGATCGTGGTGGGACTCCTCGGACCGGCCGACGAGATGGCCCACCTGGTCCTCGACAACTGTGACGCCATCGACTTCCAACGGGACGATCCGGAGATCCTCGGCATACGCCACGAGACGGGCCGCATCGCGCTCGAAAGCTGCGACTACACCACCGCGGAGGACGAACTCCGGCAGGTGGTCGCCGCACGTGAGGCACTGCACGGTCCGGACGACCCGAGGACACTGGCGAGCCAGCACAAGCTCGCCCGCAGCATTCTCGAGCAAGGCGGATTCGCCGATGTGGAACCTCTCCTGCGCACCATAGCCACCGCGGAGCTCACCGTGCACGGGCCCGATCACTCGGACACCATCACCGTGCGTCACAGCCTCGCGCGCGCCATGTTCGCCCTCGGCCGTCCCGCGGAAGCGGAGACCGAACTGCGCGACATCCTCCGGATCAGCCTGGACAGGTGGTCCCCGTCGACCATGGAGACGCTGCGCATCCGCCAGACCCTCGCGCGCTGCCTGCTGAAGGCCGGACGCGCCGACGAGGCCGAACAGATGATCCAGCAAGGACTGGCCGACACCACCCAGGGGCCGCAGTCCGTGCTGGCCATGACACTGCGTTTCACCTGGTGCCAGGTGCTTCTGGCGCAGGGCCAGGTGCAGGCGGCGCACCTGGAGGCGGCCCAGCTGCTGGCCGACCGTCGGCGGATTCTCGGACCGGAGCACTCCGAAACCATCCGGACCCAGAAGCTGTTCGACGCGATCCGCAAGCTCCTCGATCCGGGTGTGGGTGCGCAGGAGTGACCAACTCGCTCAAGTGCCCGACATCCCTGGGCACTTGCGCCTAGCATCTCTGTCCGTCACTCTCTCAGTGAGACGTCGACCACACTGCGTCACCGCACCGCAAAGGAGCGCTGCATGAATGCGACCCCCCAGGGGCACGCCGACCTCAACCCGGTCCCGGGTGACGCCGACCTCGACACCGATCCGGACCAGCTGGCATCGGCCCGCCGCCTGGCGCTCGAATCCGTCGAGGAAGACCACCGGGCTCTCGAACGCGACGCAAAGTTGGCCTACAGTCCGGCCCTCCTCCTGGGATGATTGCACCGCGGTCGACGCGGACAACCGAGCCGGAGCGAGAGCACGGCAAGGGCAGGGGGGAGCCGATGAGTTCTGCAGGCCTGCACGATCCGTTCTTCCGTGTCGTCACCGCGCCCGCCTTCTCACGGCAGCACATAGCCGACCTCGCGTCCGGTCGTTGTGCCGTGCTCCGGGTGCCGGAGCTGCTCAGCGAGGCCACCTGCGCACAGCTCGTCGACTGCCTCCTGACGGCGGACTTCGACAGTTACGGCAGGGAACGCGTCCAGCCGGCGGTCATGCGCTTCGGAGTGGGTGTCAGCGACCACCGCACCGAGGGCGGGATCGCGGACACCTACTGGCCGGCCCTGGAGGCGGCCCGTCGGGCCTGGCGGTCGCTGCCGCTGCCCTTCGATCCGCTGGAGGCCGCCCGCCGGGCGCTGACGTCGGACTGGCCGGGCAGGTCGGGCATCGCCCGGCACCGGGGCCGCGAGCTGGGACCGGGCGTGGCACGTGAGGCACCGCAGGGCTTCCTGGTCCACTTCGACGACGCCGTACGCGAGTTCCCCGCCTCGTTGCTGGACGACCCGCCCGTGGCACAGCTGGCCTTCAACCTCTACCTCGCCATGCCGGAGGCCGGCGGTGAAACGGTGGTGTGGCGCCATCGCTGGCATCCCGCCGACGAGGCCTTCCGTCCCCTGAACTCCTACGGCTTCACGGAAGAATGCGTTCAGGGTGCGGAAGAACTGGAAATCAAACCGGCCGTCGGTGAAGCCCTGCTGTTCGACTCCCGTAATTATCACGCCGTACGCCCTGGTAGCCCCGGAAGACGCATCACACTGGGTTTCTCCGTCGGCCTGACGGCGCACGGAGAGTTACTCGCCTGGGGCTGACCTTCGGAATACTGTGACGGGGTGCACATGAACGTCCTTCGCTACGCTGCTTTCACCGCGGACCCCGGCGGCGGCAACCCTGCCGGGGTGGTCCTGGACGCGACCGGACTGAGCGCGGCCGAGATGGCGGAATGCGCCGCGGAGGTCGGCTTTTCCGAAACGGCGTTCGTCACCTCCGACGGCGGGGACGACCTTCGGGTGCGCTACTTCAGTCCGAGAGTCGAAGTGCCGTTCTGCGGTCACGCGACCATCGCCACCGCGGTCGCCCATGCCCGCACACACGGCACGGGCGACCTGACGTTCCACACCCGGGCCGGCCGCATTCCGGTGCGCACGGACGTCGACCCCGGGGGCAACGTCGTCGCCACCCTGACGAGCGTCCCGCCGCGGTGCGTCGACCTGACCGAGCGGCAACGTGACGCCCTGCTGTCAGTGCTGGGCTGGGACCACTCGGAGCTCGACCCCACCCTGCCGGCCCGTGTCGCCTACGCCGGTGCCTGGCACCCGGTGCTGGCGGCCGCCTCCCGCGAGCGGCTGGCCGGGCTCGACTACGACATGGCGCGACTTGCCGACCTGATGAACAGTCACGGCTGGGTGACGGTCGATCTCGTATGGCGCGAGAGTCCCGAGGTCTTCCACGCCCGGAACCCCTTCCCCACCGGAGGAGTTTTCGAGGATCCCGCCACAGGGGCCGCCGCCGCGGCGCTCGGCGGCTATCTCCGGGAGCAGAAACTGGTCACTCCTCCCGCCCGGGTGACCGTGTTCCAGGGGCAGGACATGGGCCGGCCGAGCACCATCACGGTCACCATCCCCCCCGGCCCCGAAGAGGGCGTCGCCGTCACCGGTACCGCGGTACCCATGTGAGCCGCCGGGCCGAGCGGCCCTCAAGCCCTGTCGGAACTATCGGGTGATCTCCATCAGAGTCTCGACCTCGACCGGCGAGTTCAGCGGCAGCACAGCCACTCCCACATCACTACGCGCATGACCGGCGCGCGCCCGGAAGACGGCGTCGTAGAGGTCGCTCGCGCCGTCCAGTACGCGTGACGGTGCGGTGAACCCAGGTGCACACGCGACATATCCCGTCACCTTGATCACCCGGGTCACCCGGTCGATACCGACCGCGGCATGGGCGGCGGCCAGTGCGGTGAGGGCGCACCACCTGCTGAGCTCCTGCGCCTGAGCGACCGAGACCTCTGCTCCCACCCGGCCCTTCATCAGTAGTTCGCCTCCGGACAAGGGCACTTGTCCGGCGACGAAAAGATGATCCCCGCTCACGACAGCCGGTACGTACCGCCCCTTCGGCGCACTCACCGGCGGCAGACGAAGCCCCAGGGAGTCGAGAACCGCCCACAGCGAAGCGCCACCTGACGCCTCCTCAGCACACTGCATGACCGACACCCTAGCGCCGCACGGCCCCCGGGGCGGGCCGGTTCGGAGTCGGCCGGGAACCGGGAGCCGAAAACAGGCTGGACAAGATTTGAGGTTAGGCTAACCTAAGTAGCGAACTGTCCGGCGGTGTTTCCGCATGTTCGAAAGCAGCCACGCCTATGTCCAACGTCAGGGCCGCCCACCTCACCCGTCGTGGCATCCTCGCCGCCGGTGGCGCACTCGGTCTCGGTGCCGTGCTCGCCGCCTGCGGTGACGACGGCAAGAGCGGGGGCTCCTCCGGCGCGGGGGCGACGGCCGCCAAGTCCGGCCCCTGGTCCTTCAAGGACGACCGGGGCACGACCGTGAAGCTGGACCGGGTCCCGGTGAACATCGTCGCGTTCGTCGGGGTCGGCGCCGCGCTCTACGACTACGGCATCGACGTCAAGGGCGTCTTCGGCCCGACGACGACCAAGGACGGCAAGGCCGACGTGCAGGCCGGCGACATGGACGTCAGCAAGCTGACCGTCCTCGGCAACGCGTGGGGCCAGTTCAACGTCGAGAAGTACGCGGCCCTCGCCCCGGACGTCCTCATCACCACGATGTTCGACGGCGCCGGCACCCTCTGGTACGTCCCGGACGAGTCCAAGGACAAGATCGCCAAGCTCGCCCCGAGCGTCGGCATCTCGGCCTACGACCGCCGGCTGACCGTCCCGCTCCAGCGCGTCTGGGCGCTCGCCGAGTCCCTCGGCGCCGACATGACGGCCCGTAAGGTGACGGACGCGAAGAAGCGCTTCGAGGCGGCGTCCGCCCGGCTGCGCGCCGCCGCCAAGGCGCACCCCGAGCTCAAGGTGATGGCCGGTTCCGCCGCCCAGGACCTGTTCTACGTCTCCGGCACCAACCTCTCCGTGGACCTGGAGTACTTCAAGGCCCTCGGGGTGAACTTCGTGGAGCCGCCGGAGTCCGCCAAGAAGCAGGGCGGCGGCTGGTACGAGTCGCTCAGCTGGGAGAACGTCGACAAGTACCCGGCCGACATCATCATGATGGACGACCGCTCGGCGACCATCCAGCCCGCCGACATCACCCAGGCCACCTGGAAGAAGCTCCCCGCGGTCAAGGCCGGACAGGTCATCGCCCGCTCCCCCGAGCCGATCTTCTCCTACGACAAGTGCGTCGCGATGGTCGAGAACCTCGCCAAGGCGCTGGAGACGGCGAAGAAGGTCAGCTGACCCGCCCCAGGCACATCCGGACGACTTCCTGAGTCCCAGGAGCCCCCATGACGACGGCCGTAGCCGCCCCGTTCCGTTTCTTCTCCCTCCAGGTCGCACGGACGAGGCGGCTCGGTCCGTCCCTGGTCCGGGTCACGTTCTCCGGCGCCGACCTGGCGCACTTCCACTCCCACGGGCGCGACCAGTCCCTGTCCCTGTTCCTCCCGGCCGAGGGGCTCACCGAGCCGGTGGTGCCGGTCGAGCTGGGCGACGCGTGGTGGCAGGGCTGGCGCGAACTCCCCGACGACGTACGGGCCGTGATGCGCTCGTACACGCTGCGGGCGCTGCGCCGGGACCCCGACGAGATCGACGTCGACTTCGTGCTGCACGGTGTCGGACCCGACGCCGCCGGTCCCGCCGGGCCCGCCTCCCGGTGGGCCGCCCGGGCCGCCGCCGGTGACCCGGTGATCCTGCTCGGCCCGGCGGTCGCCGACAACCGGGCGATCCGCTTCCGGCCGCCCGAGGACACCGACCTCCTGCTGGTCTGGGGCGACGCGACCGCCGTACCGGCCGCGACCGCCGTCCTGGAGTCGCTGCCGGCCGGCGCCCGGGTCCGCGCCTGGCTGGAGGTGCCGCACGCCGGTGACATCCAGGACGTGGCCACCGCGGCGGACGCGGAGATCACCTGGCTGGCCGGCGGCCGCAGCGCCACGGAGGCGGTCCGCTCGGCACGGCTCCCCGCCCACGCACACCCGTACGCCTGGCTCGCCGGGGAGTCGGGGCGGGTGAAGGAACTGCGCCGGCACCTCGTCGGCGAGCGCGGGATCGACCGGCGCCGGGTCACGTTCGTCGGGTACTGGCGGCGGGGACTGACGGAGGAACAACTCCGGGTGGCCGGAGCATAGCTCCCGGATCACTTAGGTTAGGCTAACCTAAGTTACAATGATCTCCTCGCCCCTCGCACGGACACCCCGCCCCGGAGGACTCCCGCATGCGCTCCCACCTGCTCAATGACCTCACCGCGGAGCAGTACCGCCGCCGCGTGACCGAAGGAGTGGAGCGGGTGGCGGCCAAACTGGCCACCACCACACGTCCGTTCACAGGCGTCACCGTCGACGACCTCGCCCCCCTGATCGACGGCATCGACCTCGACCGGCCGCTGCACGACACCACCGCGGTCCTGGACGAACTGGAGGACGTCTACCTCCGGGACGCGGTCTACTTCCACCACCCCCGCTACCTCGCGCACCTCAACTGCCCGGTGGTGATCCCGGCGGTGCTCGGCGAGGCGGTGCTCTCCGCCGTCAACTCCTCCCTGGACACCTGGGACCAGTCGGCGGGCGGCACCCTGATCGAGCGGAAACTGATCGACTGGACGACCGCCCGCATCGGCCTGGGCGCGAGCGCCGACGGGGTCTTCACCTCCGGCGGCACCCAGTCCAACCTCCAGGCGCTGCTGCTGGCCCGCGAGGAGTCGAAGACCGACTCCCTCGCCCGGCTGCGGATCTTCGCCTCCGAGGCGAGCCACTTCAGCGTGCAGAAGTCCGCGAAACTGCTGGGCCTCGGCCAGGACGCGGTGGTCCCCGTCCCCGTCGGCCACGACAAGCGCATGCGGTCCGTCGCCCTCGCCCGCGAGCTGGAACGCTGTCTCGGAGACGGCCTGGTGCCGATGGCGGTCGTCGCCACCGCGGGCACCACCGACTTCGGCTCCATCGACCCGCTGCCGGAGATCGCCGAGCTGTGCGCGCAGTACGGCGTGTGGATGCACGTCGACGCGGCCTACGGCTGCGGACTGCTCGCCTCCCTGAAGCACCGGGACCGGATCGCCGGCATCGAGCGCGCCGACTCCGTCACCGTCGACTACCACAAGTCCTTCTTCCAGCCGGTGAGTTCGTCGGCCGTGCTGGTCCGGGACGCGACCACCCTGCGGCACGCCACCTACCACGCGGAGTACCTCAACCCGCGCCGGACGGTGCGGGAGCGCATCCCCAACCAGGTCGACAAGTCCCTGCAGACCACCCGCCGCTTCGACGCCCTCAAGCTGTGGATGACCCTGCGCACCATGGGCGCCGACGGCATCGGCGCACTCTTCGACGAGGTCTGCGACCTGGCGGCCGAGGGCTGGCGGCTGCTCGCGGCCGACCCGCGCTACGACGTCGTCGTCGAGCCGTCCCTGTCCACCCTCGTCTTCCGCTACGTCCCGGCCTCCGTCACCGACCCGGCCGAGATCGACCGGGCCAACCTCCACGCCCGCAAGGCCCTGTTCGCCTCCGGTGACGCGGTGGTCGCGGGCACCAAGGTCGGCGGCCGCCACTACCTCAAGTTCACCCTGCTCAACCCCGAGACCACGACCGCCGACATCGCCGCCGTCCTCGATCTGATCGCCGGCCACGCCGAGCAGTACCTGGGAGAGTCCCTTGACCGCGCGTCCTGAACACCCGGCCACCGTCCATGACTTCGTCGGGATCGGACTGGGGCCCTTCAATCTCGGCCTCGCCTGCCTGACCGAGCCGATCGCCGAACTGGACGGCGTCTTCCTGGAGTCGAAGCCCGGCTTCGAGTGGCACGCCGGCATGTTCCTGGACGGCGCCCACCTCCAGACCCCGTTCATGTCGGACCTGGTCACCCTCGCCGACCCGACCTCGCCGTACTCCTTCCTCAACTACCTGAAGGAGAAGGGGCGGCTGTACTCGTTCTACATCCGGGAGAACTTCTACCCGCTGCGGGTGGAGTACAACGACTACTGCCGCTGGGCCGCGGGCAAACTGACCAACGTCCGCTTCGGCAGCACGGTCACCGAGGTCCGGTACGCGGACGCGGACGAGGTGTACGTGGTCACGACGGCCGCCGGTGAGACGTACCGCGCCCGCCGACTGGTCCTCGGCACCGGCACCCCGCCGCACGTCCCGGCCGCCTGCGAGGGCCTCGGCGGTGACTTCGTCCACAACTCGCAGTACCTCGGGCACCGCGAGGCGCTGCGCGCCAAGGAGTCGATCACGCTGGTCGGCAGCGGCCAGTCCGCCGCCGAGATCTACCAGGACCTGCTGAGCGAGATCGACGTCCACGGCTACCGGCTGAACTGGGTGACCCGCTCCCCGCGCTTCTTCCCGCTCGAATACACCAAGCTCACGCTGGAGATGACCAGCCCCGAGTACATCGACTACTACCACGCCCTGCCCGAGGACACCCGCTACCGGCTCACCGCCGAGCAGAAGGGCCTCTTCAAGGGCATCGACGGCGACCTGATCGACGAGATCTTCGACCTGCTCTACCGGAAGAGCCTCGGCGGCCCGGTCCCGACCCGGCTGCTCACCAACTCCTCCCTGAACGCGGCCACGTACGACAACGGCACGTACACGCTGAAGCTGCGGCAGGAGGAACAGGGCAAGGACTACGAGATCGAGACCCAGGGCCTGGTCCTGGCCACCGGCTACCGGTACGCCGAGCCGGAGTTCCTCAGGCCCGTCCGGGACCGGCTGCGCTACGACACGCACGGCAACTTCGACGTGGCCCGCAACTACGCGATCGACGTCACCGGCCAGGGCGTCTTCCTGCAGAACGCCGGCGTCCACACCCACAGCATCACCAGCCCCGACCTGGGCATGGGCCCCTACCGGAACGCGTACATCATCCGCGAGCTGCTCGGCTCCGAGTACTACCCGGTGGAGAAGACGATCGCCTTCCAGGAGTTCTCGATATGAGCACCACCGCCACCCCCGCCTTCACCTTCCGGCCCGTCGACCCCCTGAAGGACGCCGCGCTCCTGCACAGCTGGGTGACGCATCCCAAAGCGGCCTACTGGATGATGCAGGACGCCCGGCCGGCGGACGTCGAACGGGCCTACCTGGAGATCCTGGCCGACGAGCACCACCACGCGCTCCTCGGCGTCGGCGCGGACGGCGAGCCCGCCTTCCTCATGGAGCACTACGACCCGGCCCACCGCGAGCTGGTCGGGCTGTACGAGCCCGAGCCGGGGGACGTCGGGATGCACTTCCTCACCCCCGCCACCGACGCACCCGTGCACGGGTTCACGAAGGCCGTCATCACCGCCGTCGTCGGCCGCCTCTTCGAGGACCCGGCGACCCGCCGGATCGTCGTCGAACCGGACGTGCGCAACACCGCCGTGCACGCGCTGAACGAAGCCGTCGGGTTCGTGCCCGTGCGGGAGATCCAGAAGCCGGAGAAGAAGGCGTTGCTGAGCTACTGCACCCGGGAACGGTTCGAGCGGGCGGTGGCCGCCGTATGAGCCTCACGGACGCGGTCGCCCACCTGTCCCCCGAGCGCTGGGAGCAGGCCAACCGGCTCCTGATACGCAAGGCGCTCGCCGAGTTCGCCCACGAGCGCCTGATCACCCCGGAGGCGGACGGGCCGTCGTACGTCGTCCGCAGCGACGACGGTCTGACGTGCTACCGCTTCACCGCCGTCCGCCGCGCCCTCGACCACTGGCAGGTGGACGCCGACTCCATCGCCCGTACCCGCGACGGCGTCGGACTCCCGCTCGCCGCGCTGGACTTCGTCATCGAGCTGAAGGACTCCCTGGGGCTCAGCGACGAGATCCTGCCGGTCTACCTGGAGGAGATCTCCTCCACCCTCTCCGGCACCTGCTACAAGCTCACCAAGGACCGGGTCCCGGTCGCCGAGCTGGTCCGCGCCGGCTTCCAGGCCATCGAGTCCGGCATGACCGAGGGCCACCCCTGCTTCGTCGCCAACAACGGACGGCTCGGCTTCGGCGTCCACGAGTACCTGGCGTACGCCCCCGAGACCGCGAGCGCGGTCCGGCTGGTGTGGCTGGCGGCGCACAGGTCGCGGGCCGCGTTCACGGCCGGGGCGGGGATCGAGTACGCGTCCTTCGTGCGGGAGGAGCTGGGCGAGGCGACCGTCGAGCGCTTCGACGGCGTGCTGCGCGAGCGGGGGCTGGACCCCGCCGACTACCTCCTCATCCCGGTCCACCCCTGGCAGTGGTGGAACAAGCTCACCGTCACCTTCGCCGCCGAGGTCGCCCGCGGGTACCTGGTCCCCCTGGGCGAGGGCGACGACGAGTACCTGGCCCAGCAGTCCATCCGGACCTTCTTCAACCGCTCCCACCCCGGGAAGCACTACGTCAAGACCGCCCTGTCGGTCCTCAACATGGGCTTCATGCGCGGGCTCTCGGCCGCCTACATGGAGGCGACCCCGGCCATCAACGACTGGCTGGCCGGGGTCGTCGAGAACGACCCGGTGCTGAAGGCCACCGGCCTGTCGATCATCCGGGAGCGGGCGGCCGTCGGCTACCGGCACCTGGAGTACGAGCGGGCGACCGACCGCTACTCGCCGTACCGCAAGATGCTGGCAGCGCTGTGGCGGGAGAGCCCGGTGCCGTCCCTGCGGGAGGGCGAGTCGCTCGCCACGATGGCCTCCCTGCTCCACGTGGACCACGAGGGCGCCTCGTTCGCGGCCGCGCTCGTCGAACGGAGCGGACTGGCCCCGCGGGACTGGCTGCGGGCGTACCTGCGGGCCTACTTCGTCCCGCTGCTGCACAGCTTCTACGCCTACGACCTGGTGTACATGCCGCACGGTGAGAACGTCGTCCTGGTGCTGAAGGACGGGGTGGTCCAGCGGGCGGTGTACAAGGACATCGCCGAGGAGATCGCGGTCATGGACCCGGACGCGGTGCTGCCGCCGGCGGTCGAACGGGTACGCGTCGAGGTCCCCGACGACAGGAAACTCCTGTCGATCTTCACGGACGTCTTCGACTGCTTCTTCCGCTTCCTCGCCGCGAACCTCGCGACCGAGGGCGTCCTGACGGAGGACGACTTCTGGCGGACGGTCGCCGAGGTGACCCGCGCATACCAGCAGTCGGTGCCCGAACTCGCCGACAGGTTCGAGCGGTACGACGTGTTCGCGCCCGAGTTCGCGCTGTCCTGCCTCAACCGGCTCCAGCTGCGCGACAACCGGCAGATGGTGGACCTGACGGACCCGTCGGGCGCCCTTCAGCTGGTCGGCACCCTGAGGAATCCCCTCGCGGGGTTCTGATCCGGGCGGGCGGAGGTCTCCCGGGCCGGTGGAACAATCGGCCCGTGGCGGAAATCATCCAGAAGGAAGGCACGTGGGTCTTCGACGGGGACGCCCTGCGGCTGACTCCCGGGCCGGACAGGAACGTCGGCGTACTGCGCCGGGAGCTGGGTGAGGTCGTCGTGCCGCTGGGGGCGTTGGCCGGGATCTCGGTCGAGCGGGGGCGGCGGTCCGGGCGGCTGAGGCTGCGGCTGCGGGACGGCTGCGATCCGCTGACGTACGCCACCGGGGGCCGGCTCGCCGAGGCCGACGACCCCTACCGGCTGACCGTCGAGCCCGACCGGTACGGGGTCGCCGAGTACGTCACGGACGAGGTGCGCGACGCGCTGCTGCTGCGGGGGGTGCCGAGCACGCCGGTGCGCGAGTACCTGCTGCCGGGGCCGCCGGTGCCGCTGTCGGTCTCCGCCGGGGACGGCACGGCGTCGTTCGACGGGGAGCGGGTGCGCCTGGAGTGGAACTGGAAGACGGAGGACGTCAAGGCCGCCGGGGGTCCGCGCACGCTCGCCCTGGCGGACATCCAGGGCGTGGAGTGGCAGCCCTCGGCCGGTCGCGAGAACGGCTGTCTGCGGTTCCGGGTGGCCGGGGCGGCGGCCCGGGAGCGGGCCAGGTACGACCGGAACGCGGTGGAGCTGTGGGGGTTCAAGCGGGATCCGCTGATGGCGCTGGTCGCGGCGGCGGTGCAGGTTCGGCTGCCGCATCCGTCGGCGGCCGCCGTACCGGAGGCGGCCGCCGTACCGGACGCGTCCGGTGAGCCGGGGGCGTCCGAGGCGTCCGAGGCCGATCACGACGCGTTGCTGCGCCGGTTGCGTGAGCTGGGCGAGCTGCGCCGCACGGGGGTGCTCACGGACGACGAGTTCACGACGGCCAAGCGGGCGGTCCTCAAACGCATGTGAGGACCGCCCGCGGAGCCTTACTTGGCCTTGCGCGCCACCGTGAAGTGGTCGATGCGGTCGCCGGTCTCGGCTATGCCCGACACCTTCAGCCTGGCGTACTGGCCGCGCGGGGCGGGCTCGACGTCCACGCGCAGGAACGAGTAGTTGAGGTAGCGCACCCGCGACCAGGTGACGGTCTCGTTGACCTTGCCGTCCTTGGTGTTGATGAAGGAGGCGACGGAGTCGACCTCGTTCAGGTGGCCCTCGTAGGAGTCGGGGGCGGTGAAGGCGTAGAGGCTGCGGCCGGCCGCGCCCGCGGTGACGTAGACGACGCCCTCGGTCTCGGGGTAGGCGGTCTCGCCGATCGGGAGCTTCTTGACGACGGTGTTGCCCTTGATGACGTCGGTGCGCTCGTACTGGTGGTTGTGGCCGTTGATGACCAGGTCCACCGTGTACTTCTCGAACAGCGGCACCCACTCCTGGCGCACGCCCCCCTCCGAGGCGTGCGCCGTGGAGGTGCAGTAGGCGCAGTGGTGGAAGAACACGACGATGAAGTCGATGTCCTTGGAGGCACGGAACTTCTTCAGCTGCGCCTCGAACCACTTGGTCTGGGTACCGCCCGAGATGCCCAGGTTGGCCGGGATCTCGAAGGAGACGTCGTTCGGGTCGAGCGAGATGATCGCCGTGTTGCCGTGCACGAAGGAGTAGACGCCCGGCAGGTTCTTCTTGTCCGGCCCGTTGTCGGGCAGGGTGAAGCGGGCCTCCTCGCCGCCGTAGCCGTTGGGCGAGTACCAGGCCTCCATGTCGTGGTTGCCGTACGACACCATCCACGGGACGGACTTGGCGACCGACTCGGTCTGGGCGAGGAACTGGTCCCAGGTGCGTGAGTCGAAGCCCGTGTCGGTGGACTTGCCCTGGCCGGCCGGGTCGCCGTAGGCGATGTCACCGGCGTGCAGGTGGAAGCTCGGGTTCTGGCCGAGGATCAGGCTGTCGTTGGCCAGCGCGTGGTAGCTGACGCCCTGGTCGCCGAAGGCCGTGAAGGTGAACGGCTCCTTGCCGCAGGGGGCGGTGGTGAAGGTGCCGATGGTGCTGGCGAACCGCGGGGAGGCCGGGTCGAAGCCGTCGTGGCCGACGCCGTAGTAGTACGTCTTGCCGGGCTTGAGGTGGGTCAGCTTGGCGTGCACGTAGTACTGGGTGTGGTCGCCGCTCGCGCCGATGCCGGCCGGGGTGTAGAGGGAGCGGACCTCGGCCTCGATCTTCACGGAGAGGTGCGCGGCGTGGGTGCCGATCCGGACGAAGGGCCGCTTGACCGGGACCGGGACCTGCCAGGAGATCGTCATCTCGGTGCCGGCGTCGTTGCCGAAGGCGAGGTGGCGGCCGAACGGCGCCACGAAGGCCCCGTCGACGTACGGGGCGGCGGGGGCGGCGGAACGGGTGGGGGCGGCGGCCTGGGCGGTGCCGCCCAGCACGAAGGAACCGCCCGTGACGGCGCCGAGCGTGACGGCGCCGCCTCTGATCATGGAACGCCGGGAGAACTTGGCGCGGAGGTACTCGTGCTGCTCGGCCATGCTCATGCGGTCGGCGAGCTCATCGGGTACGCCCATACGAGGAATGTCCATGGCGTCTGAAAATCGTCTCCACAAGCAACGTGGCGCAAGACACAGGATGGACAGGCTGAGAACAGCACCCCATAAGAGATTCAACAGAGCGTTGCCCGGAATCGGGCAGGATTCTTGCGAAACCGACGCCGGTACTCCAGGATCTACCGGGTGCACGACGAACTTGTTGATCATCTGACGCGGTCCACGCCCCTGAGCCGGGGCGAGGCGCTGCGGGTGATCCAGGACGTGCTCGCCTACTTCGACGAGACGGCCGGCGACTACGTCCGGCGCCGCCACCGCGAACTCCAGGCGGAAGGCCTGGTGAACGCGGAGATCTTCGACCGGATCGCGGCGGACCTGAAGTACCGGGCGGTCGCACCGCCGGAGCTCACCCTCCGGCAGCTGCGCCGGCTCGTCTACGGCTGACCTTCCAGGTTGAGGATCGGAACACCTATATATGTGCGGGATTGTCGGATACATCGGTAAGCGCGACGTCGCTCCCCTTCTCCTCGAAGGTCTGCAGCGGCTGGAGTACCGCGGCTACGACTCGGCGGGCATCGTCGTCACCACGCCCAAGGCCGGCGGCCTGAAGATGGTCAAGGCCAAGGGCCGGGTCCGCGACCTGGAGGCGAAGGTCCCGGCGCGCTTCAAGGGCACCACCGGCATCGCCCACACCCGCTGGGCCACCCACGGCGCCCCCTCCGACGTGAACGCCCACCCGCACATGTCGGCCGACCAGAAGGTCGCCGTCGTCCACAACGGCATCATCGACAACGCGGCCGAGCTGCGCCGCAAGCTGACCGCGGACGGCGTCGAGTTCCTCTCCGAGACCGACACCGAGGTCCTCACCCACCTCATCGCCCGCTCCCAGGCGGAGACCCTGGAGGAGAAGGTCCGCCAGGCGCTGCGCCTGATCGAGGGCACGTACGGCATCGCGGTCATGCACGCCGACTTCCCCGAGCGCATCGTGGTGGCCCGCAACGGCTCCCCGGTCGTCCTCGGCATCGGCGACAAGGAGATGTTCGTCGCCTCCGACATCGCGGCCCTGGTCACCCACACCCGGCAGATAGTGACGCTGGACGACGGCGAGATGGCCACCCTCAAGGCCGACGACTTCCGGACGTACACCACCGAGGGCACCCGGACGACGGCCGAGCCGACCACCGTGGAGTGGGAGGCCGAGTCGTACGACATGGGCGGCCACGACACCTACATGCACAAGGAGATCTTCGAGCAGCCCGAGGCGGTCGACCGGGTGCTGCGCGGCCGGATCGACGACCGCTTCTCCACCGTGCACCTCGGCGGCCTCAACCTGGACGCCCGGGACGCGCGCGCCGTGCGCCGGGTGAAGATCCTCGGCTGCGGCACCTCGTACCACGCGGGCATGATCGGCGCGCAGATGATCGAGGAGCTGGCCCGCATCCCCGCGGACGCCGAGCCGGCCTCCGAGTTCCGCTACCGCAACCCGGTGGTCGACCCCGACACCCTGTACATCGCGGTGTCCCAGTCCGGTGAGACGTACGACGTCCTCGCCGCCGTGCAGGAACTGAAGCGCAAGGGCGCGCGGGTGCTGGGCGTGGTGAACGTGGTGGGCTCGGCGATCGCCCGGGAGGCGGACGGCGGCACGTACGTGCACGCGGGCCCGGAGGTCTGCGTGGTCTCGACGAAGTGCTTCACGAACACGACCGTCGCGTTCGCCCTGCTCGCCCTGCACCTGGGCCGCATCCGCGACCTGTCGGTGCGCGACGGCAAGCGGATCATCGAGGGGCTGCGCAAGCTGCCGGCCCAGATCTCGGAGATCCTCGCCCAGGAGGCGGAGATCGAGCAGCTGGCGAAGGAGTACGCCGAGGCCCGCTCGATGCTCTTCATCGGCCGCGTCCGGGGTTACCCGGTGGCCCGCGAGGCGTCCCTGAAGCTGAAGGAGGTCTCCTACATCCACGCGGAGGCCTACCCGGCGTCCGAGCTGAAGCACGGGCCGCTGGCGCTGATCGAGCCGGCGCTGCCCACGGTGGCGATCGTCCCCGACGACGACCTGCTGGAGAAGAACCGCGCGGCCCTGGAGGAGATCAAGGCCCGCAGCGGCAGGATCCTGGCGGTGGCCCACCAGCACCAGGAGAAGGCCGACCGCACGATCGTCGTCCCGAAGAACGAGGACGAGCTCGACCCGATCCTGATGGGCATCCCCCTCCAGCTCCTCGCCTACCACACGGCGAAGGCGCTGGGCCGCGACATCGACAAGCCGAGGAACCTCGCGAAGTCGGTGACGGTGGAGTAGGACCGTCCGAACGCGCGGGTGCGTGGGGGCTGCTCGCGCAGTTCCCCGCGCCCCTGAAGGGGCGCGGGGAACTGCGCGAGCAGCCCCCACCGGCCCGCGCGGGCCGTACAACCGAACGGACCCCCACGTGGGCCCAATTGCCACGCAGGGGTCCGCTCATTGGATCGCCGGGTCCGCCCAACTCCCCGGCGTCGGCTGCCGTTTCAGCCGTGGGCCGTCACCCCACGCCCGGCAGCCCGCCTCGGCAGCACCGTCGGCCAGTGCGCGAGCGCGGCGGTGGCGGCGTACCAGGCCACCGCCCCCGCGGCCACCGCAACCCAGCCTCCGACCTTGGCAAGTGACGAACTGTCGGCGAAGTTCGCGACGGCGAGCAGCAGCATCGCCAGGAACAGCAGCCCGTACACGCCCTGTCCGAGCTGGTCCCCGCCCGCGAGGGTCAACGACAGGGCCACGAGGGCGAAGAGGAGCAGGAAGAGGCCGGCGCCGTTGGCCGAGGTGTGGTCGGCGGACGAGACGGCCCAGGTGAACCAGAGGGCACCGAGGGCCACATAGCCGGTGCCGCTCACGGTGTCACGGTCGCGGAAGGCCAGCAGGCCGACGAGGAAGAGGGCGACTCCGCCCACGTAGTGGGCGATGGAGACGGCGTCGGACGTGGTGACGTTGTCGATGACGCCGGTGGTGCCGAGGCCGAACGCCAACAGGGTGATTCCCAGGGCGAGTCGGCCGGCCACGGTGGTGGTTCCGCTTCCCGCGGAGACGTCGTTGTCCATGGCGGGCTCCCTTCAAGCTCCGTGCAGTGGTACGCGGTGACCGATATATGCCCTTCACAAGGGCACAAACACCTCTGCACGGCAGAACGGAGCGTTACGGAATGACAACGACGGGTCGCCGGGCCCGTTTGGCGAGCCGCCCGGCGACGGAGCCGAAGATCCGGCCGACGATCCCGTGGGTGGACCCCACGACGATCGCGTCCGCCTCGTACTCCCGCCCCACCTCTTCGAGTTCGTGGCAGATGTCACCGCCGCGCTCGACGAGGATCCAGGGCACCTCCGACAGGTAGTCGGCGCAGGCGAGCTCCAGACCGAGCACCTCGGTGCGGTGGTCCGGCACGTCGACGAAGACGGGTGGCTCGCAGCCGGCCCACACGGTGGTCGGCAGCCGGTTGGCGACGTGGACGATGATCAGCCCGGTGCGGGAGCGGTGTGCCATCCCGATCGCGTAGGCGAGGGCGCGTTCACTGGAGGTGGAGCCGTCGAAGCCGACGACCACCCCGTGCTTGAAGGCGGGATCGCAGGAAGGACGTGACTCTTCCGCCGCCAGCGCGTCGGCCGCCGTGGGGTCGGCGACCGGTCGCTTGCGGTCCGCTGGATCGAAGAATTCGTGACCGGCCATGGCTGTCTCGGCGTTGTGATCCTTATGTATGGGAGGGACGACAGAGTGCGACGGAGCTGTGTCCGGGAAACATCTTCCCAAGCCCATACCCCCAAGGGTACGGCGGCACGCCTCCTCAGCCCAGATCCCGCGCACGCTCCGTAGGGGACCCTCCCCGGAACCGGTTAGGGGTTCCCCGGAGCATGCACGAGCCGCGCCCGTAACGCAATGGTTGCTGCCCCGTACAGGCGGTTTGCGCAGGATTCGGACAGGCCGGACCGCACGTACGGTGACCGTCCGCCCCGCCGCGCGTTGATCACGGCACGAGAGCAGCACGACAGGGAGTACGCCGATGCCCGGACCGCGCCCCGCCACCCGCCGGCCGCGTCCCGCCCCGGACGCCGCGGACGCCGCGGGCGACGTGGTCCGCTGGGCCGTGTTCTCGTGCGTCCTCGTCCCGGTGGTGCTCCTCTGGTACGGCACCTCGCCGGCCGGCGCGGCGGGCACCGCCCTCGGCCTCGCCGCCGTCACCGCCGCGTGCCGGTACCTGCTGCGCCGCTCGGAGCGCGGGAGGCGTGGGCGGCACGGGGCCGCATCCCGGGGAGGCGGACGTCACACCAGGGGCACCGCACCGGACCCCAGGCGCACTACACCGGTCGACTGACCGGTTTTAACACCCTCGAACGCTGCTTTTCAGCCAACTTCCCCACCTCGTGCAAGGGGCGCCCCCACCACCCCCCAACCCCCGTTCCACCTGCACGGAAAGGGTCCGGGAGACCCCGTGCACCCTACGCGGTTTGGCCACTGCCACGAGGCGCACTTCCCTGCACGGCCCGCGAGTGCAACCCTTCGTGATCGAATGCTTCACGCCAAGTTGTCATGTCGACAATCGGCGGCGTGTCGAACTGGTCAACGCGACGCCGCGGGAACCAGTAGATTCGATCTTGACGTCTTACGGCGGGGGACTCGTGCAGGACCAAGGGGAAACGTGCAGGAGCGACACAACCGAGGAGCCGCGACCACCGAGGGGGGCTTAGCAGTATGAGCCACGACTCCACTGCCGCGCCGGAAGCCGCGGCCCGGAAACTGTCCGGGCGACGCCGCAAGGAGATCGTCGCGGTGCTGCTGTTCAGCGGCGGCCCCATCTTCGAGAGTTCCATACCACTGTCGGTGTTCGGGATAGACCGCCAGGACGCCGGCGTGCCGCGCTACCGACTGCTGGTGTGCGGTGGTGAGGAAGGCCCGCTGCGGACCACAGGGGGCCTGGAACTCACCGCGCCACACGGCCTGGAGGCGATCTCACGCGCCGGGACGGTCGTCGTGCCGGCCTGGCGCTCGATAACGGCGCCACCACCGGAGGAGGCGCTGGACGCGCTGCGCCGCGCGCACGAAGAAGGGGCGCGCATAGTAGGGCTGTGCACCGGGGCGTTCGTCCTGGCCGCCGCCGGACTGCTGGACGGCCGCCCGGCCACCACCCACTGGATGTACGCGCCGACGCTGGCCAAGCGCTATCCGTCGGTGCACGTCGACCCACGGGAACTCTTCGTGGACGACGGGGACGTCCTGACCTCGGCCGGTACGGCGGCCGGGATCGACCTCTGCCTCCACATCGTGCGCACGGACCACGGCAACGAGGCGGCCGGGGCACTGGCCCGCCGCCTGGTGGTACCGCCGCGCCGCTCCGGCGGTCAGGAGCGCTACCTCGATCGGTCTTTACCAGAGGAGATCGGCGCCGACCCGCTGGCCGAGGTCGTCGCCTGGGCGCTGGAGCACCTCCACGAACAGTTCGACGTGGAGACGCTGGCGGCGCGCGCGTACATGAGCCGCCGCACCTTCGACCGCCGCTTCCGGTCACTGACGGGCAGCGCCCCGCTCCAGTGGCTGATCACGCAGCGGGTGCTGCAGGCGCAGCGCCTCCTGGAGACGTCGGACTACTCGGTGGACGAGGTGGCGGGCCGCTGCGGCTTCCGCTCCCCCGTCGCGCTGCGCGGTCACTTCCGCCGCCAGCTCGGCTCGTCCCCCGCGGCCTACCGGGCGGCGTACCGTGCCCGCCGTCCGCAGCCCGACCGCTCCGACGCCCCGGAACCGGCTCCGCTGCCGCCGTCGGGTCCGCTGCCGGTCCAGTACCCCGAGGGGGTACTGCCGATGCAGACCCGCAGGACAGCGGCGGTGGGCCTGTCGGCCAGCCTGCCGGGCCCGCGCACGGGCAGCTGATCCGCGTCACCGCCCACCCGGCTCGGCCGGGTGGGCGGTCGCCGTTCTCGGGGTACCGCCGGTGACCTCGCGCACAAGGTCGCCGCACGGCCGGTCCGGCTCGCGGCGGCGCGCCGTAAGGTTAGACACATGAACGATCGCATGGTGTGGATCGACTGCGAGATGACCGGCCTCTCGCTGTCGGACGACGCGCTCATCGAGGTGGCCGCACTGGTCACCGACTCCGAGCTGAACGTGCTCGGCGAGGGCGTGGACATCGTCATCCGTCCGCCGGCCAAGGCACTGGAGACCATGCCGGAGGTGGTGCGGCAGATGCACACCGCGTCCGGGCTGCTCGACGAGCTGGCCGGCGGCACGACGCTCGCCGAGGCCGAGGAGCAGGTCCTGGCCTACGTACGCGAGCACGTGAAGGAACCCGGCAAGGCCCCGCTGTGCGGGAACTCCGTGGGCACCGACCGCGGCTTCCTCGCGCGGGACATGGCGGCCCTGGAGGGATACCTCCACTACCGGATCGTCGACGTCTCCAGCGTCAAGGAGCTGGCGCGGCGCTGGTACCCGCGGGCGTACTTCAACAGCCCCGAGAAGAACGGCAACCACCGCGCGCTCGCCGACATCCGCGAGTCGATCGCCGAACTGCGCTACTACCGCGAGGCCATCTTCGTACCGCAGCCCGGCCCCGACTCGGACACCGCGAAGTCGATCGCGGCGAAGCACGTCCTGCCTGCCCAGTAGCCGTCCCGGGGTCCCAGGAGGGCCGCCGCGAAAGCCGTGCGCGAGCACCCCTTCGGACCCTGTACACTTTTTCTCGGCCGGTCGGAAAGACCACAAAGTCACCACCGGTCATGGTGGGTGTAGCTCAGCTGGTAGAGCACCTGGTTGTGGTCCAGGATGTCGCGGGTTCGAGTCCCGTCACTCACCCTTGCACGAAAGGCCTCTGTCTCGCGGAAACGCGGGACAGAGGCCTTTCTGCCGTTTGGCCAAGGTCACCGACCGGCGGATCACAATCCGACCCTCGTACCGGGCGCGTTCCCTTTGCTCCCTCGGCCTTCCGGGCCCGCCACGGCGGCGGCCGCGCGGACGAAGGCGGCCAGGGCCGGGGAGGTGGCGTGCTCGGGCCAGGCGAGGACGAGCGTGGTGGGCTCGGCGTCATCGACCGGGACGGCGACCAGGTCGTCGCGGAGCTGGTCGCGGATGGAGGAGGGGAGGACGGCGACCATGCGGCGCAAGGCGATGAGGTGGAGAAGCTGCGCAAGGTCGTGGATCTCGGGTCCGGGTGAGCCACCCTCAGATGCGCCCGGCCAGCACGGCAGGGGCTCCCCGGCGAGATCGTTCAGGCAGACCCGGGTACGGCCCGCGAGGCGATGCGAAGTGGGCACCACGAGAAATTGTGTCTCGGTCAGGAGGTCCTGGGTGTCCAGGCCGGTGAGGTCGTGGTGGGGGCGGTGCAGCAGGGCGGCGTCGGCACGACCCTCCCGCAGGAGGATCTCACGCTCGCCGAAGCTGCACACCAGCTCGACCGGCAGCGCACCCGGCTCAGCCTGATAGGCGTCGAGGATCGCGGGCAGCAGGCCACCGTCGCCGCCCGGCTTGATGACCAGGACCAGACGCGGGTCGGCGCGGCCGGCCCGCCGGGTGCGGCGCGCCGCGGCCGACGCGGCGTCGAGCACCGTACGGCTCTCGCGGAGCAGGACGGCCCCCGCCTCGGTCAGTGCGACCCGGCGACTGCCACGTTCCAACAGGGCCACGCCCAGCCGTCGTTCGAGCTGCCGAATGGCGCGGGAGAGCGGCGGCTGGGTCATCCCCAGCCGGACGGCCGCCCGGCCGAAGTGCAGTTCTTCGGCGACAGCGGTGAAGTAGACGAGCTCGCGGACCTCCAGTCTTTCCATACCCGCACGGTATCGCTGCGTGCCTGGTCGGTGTTGGAACTCCCGGCCGCCCCCGTGGTGGGCTGAACGCATGACAGAAACCACGACCGCCCTGGTCACCGGTGCCAACAAGGGCATCGGGCGCGAGGTCGCAGCCCGGCTCGCCTCGCTCGGCGCGAACGTCCTGCTGGCCTCGCGCGACCCGCACCGCGGTGCGGCAGCCGCAGCCGCCCTGGGTCCGCGGGTCCACCCGGTCACCCTGGACGTCACCGACCGCGCCGGCGTCCTGTCCGCCGCCCGCTGGATCGAGGAGCGCTTCGGCCGGCTGGACATCCTGGTCAACAACGCCGGCATCGCCGGCGACCTCGCCGCCCAGAGCCCCGGCAGTGTCGAACTGTCCCTTGTACGCGAGGTGTTCGAGACCAACGTGTTCGGCGTGATCAGCGTGACCACCACGATGCTGCCGCTGCTCGCCCGCTCCCCCGCCGCCCGGATCGTCAATGTCAGCAGTGGACTGGGTTCCATCGCCCGCATGACCGATCCCGAGGACTACTTCACAACCCGGCCCCCGTTGGCCGCGTACGTCCCGTCCAAGACCGCGCTCAACTCGCTGACCGTTCAGTACGCCAAGGAACTGCGCAGCCGCAACATCCTGGTCAACGCCGCCGATCCGGGGCCGTGTGCGACCGACCTCGCCACCGCGTTCCCCGGCCTCACCCGCACCGCGGCCGACGGCGCGGCCGTGGTCGTCCGGCTCGCCACGCTGCCCGATGACGGGCCGACCGGCGGCTTCTTCGACGAGCACGGCCCGGTTCCCTGGTGAGCTGCCTGCCAGGGAACCGAGGGACGGGGTGGCGGGGAGCTGGAACCGTTCCGAGCGGGAACGGTGTCACCGGGGTCCGTTCGGTGCCGGTTCGGATTGGGTGAAGAACGCGGACAGGCAGGGAAGTTCGCCGTGCCGGATGTCCCCCCCGCAGTACCTTGAAGCGACTTGGCGCGTGGACGTGATGAGGGGGATGTGGTGAACGGGGGACCGGAAACGGCTGTGGGGACACCGGTGCGGGACGTCGTCCGAGTGATCGTCAACGAGCTGGCGCCGCATGAGCTGATCTTGCTCGACGGGCTCCTCCTGGTGGACGACGACAGCGCCTTGCGGCGTCTTGCGAGCGGACAGGACCGCGATCCACTGGGATTCGGACTGGGTGAGGCCGCCGCTCTGGTGACCCCCGTGGTGTGGATGGCACTGGACGAAGCGGCGCGTCAGATCGTCTCCGCCGGCGTCGCCTCCGCCGGCCGGCGTTCGAGGCTGTGGCTGCGCCGGATCGGGCGCCGGCCGACGGCGCCGCGCGTGCTGCCTCCGCTGGAACCGGGGCAGCTCGAAGCCGTGCGTCTGCGGGTGGTTCAGCTGGCCGTGGAGAGCGGCCTGGAGCGCGGGGCCGCCGAGGCGCTCGCCGAACGTGTCGTGGCCCGCCTCGTGCTACCCGCGGAACAGGAACGGGGCGACGAACAGGCCGACACCGCCGGACGGGACCGGGACGGCGGCGCGGGCCCGCACTCCACCGCCCCGGCTGACACCGGGCTCCAGGACGGGCGCGGACCGGACGGAGGAGACCGCACATGAGCGCGGACGCGGCGCTGTTATCTCCTTCCGGCCGCGTGGACGAGCGCCTCCTCGGGGCCGGCACCGGTCCGCGGTTCATCCTGCTCATCGTGCTGTTCCTGACCAGCAGTGCCACCGTGGCGTCGGCCATCAGTCACTCGCTGACCGATCCCCGCAACATGTCCGTGGGCTGCGCCCTGGCCGCCGGAGCTGATCCGCGCGGTGACTACCTGGGCGTGGGCGTGGCCACGGTCAGGGCGGACAAGGCGTTCCGGGCATGTCTGGACCGCTTCGTCCCGCACGCCTCCCCCTGGCTGGTGCCGTCCGCCGTGACGGCACTCGTGCTGGTCGCCGTTGCCCTGTACTGGACGCTGCCCTGGTGGAGGCAACGCCACCGCAGGCTCGTACCGGTCGAGGTGATCGACCGGCACGGCGAGTTGCCGGCCGTCCTCGACGAACTCGTCGACGTCGCCGGCCTCACCCGACGGCCGCGCTTCGTCGTGGCCCCCGCAGCACGCACCGCGAGTGCCGTGGTTTTCGGACGGTGGCGCCGCCATGTCGTCTGCCTGCACGGCGGCCTCGTAGTGGTCCGGCACCGCGATCCGCTGCGGTTCCGCGCCGTGGTGCTGCACGAGGTGGCCCACATCCGCAATCAGGACGTCGACATCACCTACGCGACGGTGGCCCTGTGGCGCGTCTTCCTGTTCACCGTCCTTCCCGGCTACGTGGTCTGGGCGGCGCTGTCCCTGCATGTGTCGCTGTCGTCGGCGGTGTTCGGTGCCCCGTCGCTGGTGGCCACCTCACGCGACATGGCGGCCACAGCGGCCATGATCGCTTTCGTCTTCCTGGCCCGCGCCGACATCCTGCGCACCCGCGAACTGTACGCCGACGCCGACGCCCTCCGGTGGGGGGCCGACCCGGCGGGCTGGCTCGGCGCGACCGACAGGACGAACCGGGACCGCGGAAGGTCCGGTACGGCTCTGCGGGCCTTCGTTTCCCTGTGGCGGAGTCATCCCGACTGGGAGCGGCGCAGACAGGCGCTCGCCGACACGCAGGAGCTGTTCCGGTCCTCCGCGCTCACGCTGTTCCTCACCGGCGCGACCGCGTCGATCTGCGCCGGACAGCTGTACGGCTTCGGAACCGGGTGGGTGATCCATCTGGCGGCGGACACGGTCGCCGGTCTGATCGCGGCGACGGTCGGCGTGACCCTGTGGCGCGCCGCGGCCCGGGCTGTGCTGACGGGCGGCCGAGCCCCCTCGGGTCTGCGCGCCGGTTGGTGGCTGGGGGTGGGGCTCGCCCTCGGGGAGGTGCTGACCGGCAGCGTCTCCGGGTGGCGTGTGCTGCCCCGGCACCCCGAGGTGTTCGCACTGCTCGTCGTCATCAGTGTGCTCGTCACATGCTGGACGGCACAGTTCGCCGACCTCGTTCTGCGCTGCTGGCGGGGACGCAGCCTGCGGCCTGTGTTCGCCGTGGGGCTGCTGGCCACGCTGGTCGTGTTCGCCATGTCGTACGACTGGTGGCAGAGCAGTGGCAAGCTCTTCGCGGCGGGCTGGCCCTACTCGGAGTCGGCGATCCGCACGGCACTCCAGCAGGATCTGCCGGGTCCCGCCCTCGGTGGGAGCACGCTCACGGCGATCGCCGTCGTGATGTCGGTCGTCCTGCCGTGGGAGGCGGACACGTCACTGCTGTGGGCGGCGACGGCCCTGTGGGCGCTGCCGTTGCTGGCGTGGGCGGTCGGGGCGACGGGCAGCACACCGACGTGGGTGATCCGTGCGCTGCAGCCGGGGGAAGGGACCGTGTGGCAGGCCGGGCGGCTGCCGTCGTTCCGGCGGCTCGCCCTGGCCTCGGTACTCGGAGCCGGCGGCGCCTGTCTGGGTGTGGTCGTGGTCCTGGCCCGGCTGCACGCCGTGCGGCCGCCGACCGGCCAGCTGCTGGGACAGCAGGTCCTGCTGCTGGTGACATGGCTCGTCGTGGTGGTCATCGCAGTGGTCGTGGCCACGGCAGCGGTGACCGGTTCGGCGACACCCCGGTTCCCGGTGCCGGCCGCGGCCGGGGCCGCCGGGGTGACGGGACTCGCCGGCGTCACCGCCGTCTTCCTGCTGATCTCAGCCGACGGCTGCGTGAGCGGACTGGCCACGCTGCGCACCACCTGCGCCTGGACACCCGGGGGCGCCTGGCCGTTGACCGAGGTGGTGCTGCCGCTCGTTCTGGGACTGGCGGTGTTCGTCTCCGCCTTCACCGCCGTGGTCGCCATGGCGGCCCGGCGGCTGCTGGGAGCGGCGCGCCCGGGCACCGGTGACCGGGCGCGCCGCTCGCCCCTGCCTCCTCCGCGGGACCCGGCCCGGTTCAGCGGCCCGGCCCGCAAGGCCGCGGTGGCGGTCATCTGCCTGGCCGCCCTCACGCTGAGCACCGCGGCGAGTCTCCCCCTCGGCACCGGCGGACAGTCCGGCGTCCGCACTTCGCTGACCCGTGAAGACCTGGCTCCCGCCCGGACCACCACGCCGTCCGCGGAGGTGCTCGCCCTCGAATCGGACGCATGGCTACGTCTCGGAGGCAGGAAGCTCCTGGCCGCGATCACCGGCGAACTCCTCGGCGTCGTGACGGCCCTCGGGGACGACGGAGACAGGGCCCTCACCGACCGCGGTTACGCGGCCCGCGTCATACGCCCGCACTGCCTCGGACTGCAGACGGCCGCCCAGCAGCTCGGCGCCTACTTTCCGCTGCCCGACCCCGCTCTGCAGCAACGGTGGCCGGCGCTGCTGGCGCAGGCCCGGACGATCGGCGCGGACTGCCGACGAGCCATCGACGACGGGAAACGGGACCTCTACGTCAAAAGCATGGAAGAGATCCTCGGCGTCGCCGAGCGTCTGGGCACCGTCCTCCCCCAGGTGACCGCGGAAGCCGGTGACCGTCGGAGCCGGTGACCGCACCTGCAACCAAGGCGCAGGGCACGACAGGGAATGATCAAGGGAGCGTGTGTTCGGAATGTTCGGCGGCCTGCTCCGGGTCCGGCGGCGGTGGCGGGAACAGGCGGTCTTCCAGCACGGGCAGCCCGAGCAGCATGACAAGCGGCACCACCGGGCCGAGCAGGGCTAGCACGATCACGGCGCCTCCCCGGGAAGCTGGCGATCACGGCTGGTACGGATGGGCGAACCGGCCACCTTCACCGTGCGCCCGAACGGGGGACGCCGCATCCGGGGCCGGGGCTCTCATAGGCCGAACAGGTGAACGCTCATCACGGGAGCGCAGCGATGCCCCGCCGGCCAGGAGGGCCGGCGGGGCATCGCGGTCGTGCCGTCGGTGGGCGTCAGCCGACGTAGCCGGCGACGTCAGCGATCACGTTCGTGGTGCTGCTCGTGTAGAAGTCCACCTTGCCGTCGGAGCCGACGGGCACGATGACCTGGTTGGCGATCGTGCTGCCCTGCGCCCAGTTCAGGTTGGAGGCCGTCGGGCGGCTGCCGCCGTCGGCCCAGGCGGAGAGGTAGCCGCTGCCGGTCGTGCCGGTGACCGTGACGGTCAGCACGACCGCCTTGACGCCGGTGGACGGGATGGCGTCGCGCCCCGAGACCTGGAGGGCCAGGGTCTTGCCGCCGCCGAGCGCCGTCGTCTGACGGGTGTCCAGCAAGCGCAGCGGGGTGACCGTGTGGAAGGACGACCCGCTGGTGGAGAAGGAGCCGGAGACGTCGGCGATCACATGGCTGGTGCCGTGGACGTAGATGCTGACGTTGCCGTCACTGCCGATCGGCACGACCACCAGGTTGGGGATGGTGGTCCCGGTCGCCGACCAGTTGACGTTGGACGCGGTCGGGCGGGTGGCTCCTTCGGGGTAGGCCTCCAGGTAGCCCCCGCCGACGGTCTGGGTGGCCGTCAGGTTGAGCACCACGGAGGTGGCGCCGGTGGGCACGCCCCCGTGGCCGCGGACCTTGAGGCTGATCACCGCGTTGGAGATCTTGCCGGCGGTGGGGATGCCGACCTTGGAGCGGGTGTCCAGCAGCCGGGCCGGGGTCAGCGCCGTGTACTTCGAGCCGGTGGTGCCGCTGGTGTAGTAGCCCTGGACATCGGCGATCAGGTGGGTGGTGCTGCTCGTGGAGAGGTCCACCACGCCGTCGCCCGCCACCTTGACGGTCGCCGAGGCGGCGATGGTCTGGCTCGCCCCGGTCCAGTCGAGGTTGCTGGTCGACGGCTTGCTGGTGCCGTCGGCCCAGGCGACCAGCGACCCCGCGCCGGTGGTGCCGGTGACCGTGAGGTTGAGCACGACAGCGGTCACGCCGCTGCTCGGGATCCCGCCGGCTCCCTCGACCTTGACCGGGGCGGTGCCGCCCGCGACCAGGGGCTTCGTGGTCGGCAGGGAACTGAGGCCCCAGCCGGTGCCGTTACGGGTGTCCAGCAGACGCTTGGGGCTGCTGAGCGGGTGGAAGGTGGCGGCGCCCGTGGCGGCCGTGCCCTTGGCCGCGCACAGCGCGCCGGTCAGGCCGGCCTCCTTGGGCGAGCCGAGCCCGGTCACCTCGTCGTAGCCGGCCGCCGCCGTGTAGCCGGTGGCGTACACGGAGTTGTCGCCGCTGGTGACGTCCCAGAAGTTGGTCGGGTAGCTGCTGCGTGCGGCCGTGTAGAGGGCGTTGTTGAGGAAGCCCACCTGGCCGTTGGTCTGGCAGGCCGTGCCCGCGTTGGCCTGCACGATCGCGGCGGCCCAGGTCGGGGCCGCACCGCTGGTGCCGCCGATGATGCCGGGGACGGGGCTGGTGGACTGGCTGTCGTCCTGGAAGTAGATCGGGTAACCGTCGGCCGGGTCCGCCAGAGCGGAGACGTCCGGAACGGCGCGCTTGGTGGTGGTCGCCACACCGCCCTGGTAGATGACGGGAGCCCAGCGCGAGGAGACGCCGCCCCCGGTACCGCCGGATGCGTTGCCCCACGTCGTCTGGGTCGTGGTGCCGCCCGAGGTGGTCATCGTGGTGCCGCCGACCCCGGTGACGTAGGGCTGGCTCGCGGGGTCGTCGACGGCCTTGGCGGTGGAGCCCGTCGCGCGGTAGCAGTCGCTGGAGCCGTCGTCGCCCGAGGCGGCGACGACGCTCTGGCCCTGGGCTGCGGCCTCCGCGAAGACGGTGTTCTCCGCATTCGCGGTCGCGCTGCTCTCGACCGCCTCGCACTCACCCCAGCTGGTGGAGATGACCTGCGCCCGGTCGTCGGTGACCATCCGCTGGTAGACGTCGAGCACGTTCTGGTCGGTCGCGGACTCGGCGTCCGGCCCCTGGTAGTCGATGACGGCGGCGCCGGGCACCAGACCTATCAGGTCCTCGATGTCGAGCGCCGACTCCACGCCGACCGATCCGTCGGTGGCCGGCGCGCCGGCGCCCGCCGTCGTGTCCACGTACACGGTGGACACCGAGGTGCTGGTGCCGACGCAGGACTGGTACGCGGCGATGCTGGCGGCGTCGACGTTCTCCAGCTCGAACACGGCCACGGTCTGCCCCGCGCCGGCGGTGGCGGAGCTGGACATCCCGTAGGCGCCGGCCAGCTTGCCGGGGCTGTAGTAGTCGGTGCCGTCGGTCCAGCCCGCGCCGGTGAAGTCGGCGCAGAGGGCCGGGGTGTACGTGTGGGGGGCCACCGTGCGCGCACCGCGTCCCGCGACGGCGGCGGAGTGGTGCTCGCCTGCCCGCCGCACCGGGGAGTGGTGGCTGCTGACGGTGTTGACACTGCTCAGTCCGACGATCCCGGTCACCGAGGACGCCACGTTCGCGGGCAGCGCGGGGGCCGAGGTGTTGAGGTAGTCGGTGGTGCCGTCCTTGAGCCGGACGTTGTGGAAGCCGGTGCCGAAGGCGTGGGACGCCTGCGCGGCGGTGGCGGTGACCGGGATGGACAGGCCGTCCGGGCTGACCTTGCCGGGCGAGAGACCGGCCGCCTTCAACGCCCCCGAGACGGCCGTGATGGTGGCCTCGGTGGGACCGAAGACCGAGGCGAACTGCCCCTTGGCGAGGTAGTGGTGGTACTGGGCGTTCCCCGGCGTGGACACCGCGGTGACGAAGTCCGCCAGCGCCTGCGGGTCGCGCGGGGACAGGTTCACGCTGAGGTGCAGCGTGGTTCCGGGCGCGGTCGCGCCGGTCACCGTCGCGCCCGCCGGGACCCGCGGCGCCGGCCCTATTCGTCTGGGCGCGTGCGATCCGGCCGTTCCTCCCTGCGCGACCGCGTCACCGGCGGTCGCGGTGACGGCGACGAGGGCGACGGCAGCGGTGGAGGCCGCCACGATCGCCCTGGCCCGTCTGCCGGTCTTGACTGCCGCGCGCCCGGGACGTCCCGGCGCGGCGTGGACCTTCTTGGCCATGCACACATCTCCTAGAACTGACACACCGCCACATCCATGTGCTGTGGCGGTGGTCGAAGCGTCACTCGGCCGACAGGCGCGTCCACGTCACGTGGCGTGCAGGAGCTGTCCCTCTTAACCGGAGTGTGCGCATTTTTTATCAGGCCATGACAGTTACTGTCTCTATTCGCCCGAGAACCATGAACGGATCTTTACGTCAGCGACGCCGAACGCGGTGGCGGAGGTGAACGGCCCCTGAGCCGAAGGTGCGGGTCTCGACGAGTTCGAGGTCCACCCGCTGCTCGGCCCGGGGGAAGAACGGGATGCCGCCGCCGACCAGCACCGGGTGGACGATGGTGCGGTACTCGTCGATCAGGCCCAGCCCCGCCGCCTGGACGGCGAGGGTCGCGCCGCCGATCGCGATCTCGCCCTCGCCCGGTTCGGCCCGCAACCGCTCGATCTCCTCCGCCACGCCGCCGGAGGCCAGCCGGGCGTTGCCCTGCACCGTCGAGAGGGTGGTGGAGAAGACCACCTTGGGGAGCGGCTTCCACAGCGCGGCCCACTCCAGCATCGGGGCGTCGAGCGACGGATCCTGGTCGGCCGTCTCCCAGTAGAGCATCGTCTCGTACAGCCGCCGCCCCATCAGGTGGACGCCGACCCCCCGGATCTCGTCGATCCAGTACCGGAAGACGTCCGGGTCGGGCGCCGCCCAGTCGAAGCCGCCGTCCGGTCCGACGATGTAGCCGTCGAGCGAGACGCCCATCGAATAGGTCACGCTGCACATCAGGGGCCCTCCTGGGTGACGAGTTCGACAGTACGACCGCCCGACGCCACGGAACTCATCGCGAGAGCCGGAAGACTAGGAGGACGCTCGGATCACCAGTTCCGTGGGGAGTACCGCGTGCCTGCGTTCGGGGCCGCGGGACTCGGCGGGGCGGCGGTCGGCGATCTCGGCCAGCAGGAGGTCGATCATCGCGCGGCCCATCTCCACTATGGGCTGGCGGACGCTGGTGAGCGGCGGTTCCATGTGACGGGCGATGGCCGAGTCGTCGTACCCGACCAGTGCCACGTCGTCGGGGATGCGGCGGCCCGCCTCGCGCAGCACCTGGCGGGCGCCCGCCGCCGTCACGTCGGAGCCGGCGAAGACCGCGTCCAGCGCGGGCTCGCGCTCCAGCAGCCGGGTCATCGCGCGTCGACCGCCCTCCTCGGTGAAGTCCCCCGGTTCGATGAGGAGTTCGTTCACCTGGTGGCCGGCGTCGCGCAGGGCGTCACGGTAGCCGTCGACGCGCCGCTGGGCGCCGTACACGTCCAGGCGGCCGGTGATGTGCGCGATCGTCCGGCGGCCGCCGGCCAGCAGGTGCTCGACGGCCGAGCGGCCGCCGCCGTAGTTGTCGGAGTCGACCGACGTCAGCGACTCGGCGGCGGAGCGCGGGCCGCTGATCACCGCGGGGATCTCCAGCTGGGCGAGCAGGTCGGGCAGCGGGTCGTCGGCGTGCACGGACACCAGCAGGACACCGTCCACACGGTGGGCGGCCAGGTACTGGGCGAGCCGCTCCCGCTCCCGGTCGCTGCCCGCGAAGATCAGCAGCAACTGCATCTCGGTGTCGGAGAGTTCGGCGCCCACTCCGCTGAGCATGTCGGAGAAGTACGGCTCCGCGAAGAACCGGGTCTCCGGCTCCGGGACGACCAGGGCGATGGCGTCCGTGCGGTTGGCGGCCAGCGCGCGGGCGGCGGTGTTGGGCACGTAGCCGAGTTCGTTGACGGCCGCCTCGACGGCCGCCCGGGTCGCGTCGCTGACCCGCGGCGAGCCGTTGATCACCCGCGACACCGTGCCGCGGCCCACGCCGGCCCGGGCGGCGACCTCCTCCAGGGTCGGCCGCCGGGCGCCCCGGCCCCGCTCACCCTTGACCGTCATGGTCGCCGCCTTCCGTTCGCAGCTCTCAGGCCAGGAATGTAACAGCCGTGCCGGGTCAGCCCTGGTGGGCGGCGTCCGGCAGGGCGTTCTGGCGGATCACCTCCGCGTACCAGTGTGCGCTCGCCTTGGGGATGCGGCGCTGGGTGCCGTAGTCGACGTAGACGGCGCCGAAGCGCTTCGAGTAGCCGTAGGACCACTCGAAGTTGTCCAGCAGGGACCACAGGAAGTAGCCGCGGACGTCCGCTCCGTCGGCGACGGCCTGCCGGACGGCGTCCAGGTGGGCGTGCAGGTAGGCGATCCGCTGCGGGTCGTTCACCCGGCCCTCCGGGGAGACGTAGTCGTCGAAGGCGGCGCCGTTCTCGGTGACCATCAGGGGCAGCCGGGGGTGCGAGGCGGCGAGGCCGGTCAGCAGCGTGTGCAGGCCGCTCGCGTCGATGGCCCAGTTCATCGCGGTGAGCTGGTCGTTGGCCAGGTGGAAGGCCACGTCGTCGGCGCCCGTCCACGGGGAGTGGTCGCTCGCGCCGTGCCCGTCGTCGCGGGTGCTCGCGTCGCCCTCGACGGCCGCGGAGACCACGGTCGGGGAGTAGTAGTTGACGCCCAGCAGGTCGATGGGGCGGGAGATGTCGGTGAGGTCGCCGTCGTGGATCAGCTCCGCCCAGTCGACGAGGTGCGCGGTGTCGGCGAGCAGGTCCTCGGGGTAGGCGCCGTCCAGGATCGGGCCGGTGAAGATCCGGTTGCCGACCGCGTCGATACGGCGGGCCGCCTCGGCGTCCGCGGCGCTGTCGGTCAGCGGACGCACCTGGTGCAGGTTGAGGGTGATGGAGGTCTGCGCGGTCGCGGGCAGGTTGTCCCGCAGCGCCCCGACCGCCCGGCCGTGGGCCAGGTTCAGGTGGTGCGCGGCGCGCAGGGTGGCCGCCGGGTCGGTACGGCCGGGGGCGTGCACGCCGGAGCCGTAGCCCAGGAAGGCGCTGCACCAGGGCTCGTTGAGGGTGGTCCACACGCCGACGCGGTCGCCCAGGGCGCGGGCCATGATCTCGGCGTAGTCGGCGAAGCGGTACGCGGTGTCCCGCTGCGGCCAGCCGCCCGCGTCCTCCAGCTCCTGCGGCAGGTCCCAGTGGTAGAGGGTGGCGACCGGGGTGATGCCGGCGGTGAGGAGTTCGTCGGTGAGCCGCCGGTAGAAGTCCAGCCCGCGCTCGACGGCGGGTCCGCGGCCGGTGGGCTGCACCCGGGACCAGGAGACGGAGAACCGGTAGGCCTTGAGGCCGAGGTCCTTCATCAGGGCCACGTCGTCCTTGTACCGGTGGTAGTGGTCGGCGGCGATGTCACCGGTGTCGCCGTTGCGGACCTTCCCGGGGGTGTGGCTGAAGGTGTCCCAGATGGACGGGGTGCGGCCGTCCTCGGCGGCGGCCCCCTCCACCTGGTACGCGGCGGTGGCCGCCCCCCAGACGAAGCCGGGCGGGAAGGAGGTGTGGGAGGCCGGCTGGGCGGAGGCCTCGGTTCGTACGGCGGTCATGGTGAGAACGCTCCCGAAGTGGCGTGGGAAAGGGGCATGGGAGTCGGACAGGGGTGTGGCACGGCCACGGCGGGCGTCAGCCCTTGACGGCGCCCGCCATGATTCCTCCGACGATCTGCTTGCCGAAGATCACGAAGACCAGCAGCAGCGGGAGGGTGCTGATCAGCGCGCCGGCCATGACGATGCTCTGGTCGGGGGTGTAGGAGGCGCTGAGCTGGCCGAGGGCGACCTGGAGGGTGGGGTTGTCCTGGTTCAGGGCGAGGAAGGGCCAGAAGAAGTCGTTCCACGCCTGGACGAAGGTGAGCATGCCCAGCACCATCATCGCGGGCCGGGCGGCGGGCAGCACCACGTTCCACACGATGCGGATGTTGGTCGCGCCGTCCACCTTGGCCGCCTCGATGAGTTCGTAGGGCAGGGCCTCCAGCAGGTACTGGCGCATGAAGAAGACACCGAAGGCGCCGACCAGGGTCGGGAAGATCACCGACTCCAGTTTTCCGCCCCAGCCGATGTCGGCCATCATCATGAACAGCGGTACGACGCTGAGCTGCGGCGGGATCGTCAGGGTGGCGATGACGGCGGTCATCAGGGCGCCCCGGCCGCGGAACCGCATCTTGGCGAAGGCGTAGCCGGCCAGGGTGCAGAAGAACAGGGTGGCCGCGGTGATGCAGCCCGACACGATCACGCTGTTGACGATGGCCTTGCCCAGGTTGGCCTGGTCCCAGGCGGTCTGGAGGTTGCTCCACAGCCTGCCGCCCGGCAGCAGCGGGGGCGGACTGTCGAGGACCCGCTGCTGGTCGTGCGAGGCGGCCACCAGCGTCCAGTACAGCGGGAAGACGGAGCCGAGGCCGACGACGACCAGGGCGAGGTAGGTGAGGGGGCCGCCCTTGAGCTGCTGTCCGGCGCCGAGCTTGAGCCGTACGCGGTTCCTGGCCGGGGCGGTGGCCGGCGGCAGCGGGTCGAGGCCCGGCGCGGTGTTGGTGGGGCTGGTCGTGGTCATCGATATCGCTCCCGTCAGGCCGCGCTCTTGCGCAGGAACCGGCCGACGATCAGGTTGATCAGGGCGATGAGCAGCAGCAGGGCGAGCATCGCCCAGGCGACCGCCGCGGCCGGACCGAGATGCCCCAGCTTCCAGCCGTAGTTGTAGAGGTAGATGCTGAGGGTTTCGTACTGGTGCTCGTTGCCGCCGGTGGAGCCGAGCGTGCCGCCCTGGAGCAGCAGCGGCTCACCGAACAGCTGCATGGAGCCGATCGTCGAGATGACGATGGTGAACAGGATCGTCGGCCGCAGCGAGGGGATGGTCACCTTGCGGAACTGCTGCCAGCGGGTCGCCCCGTCGATGGACGCGGCCTCGTACAGGTCGGTGGGCACCGCCTGCATGGCGGCCAGGTAGATCAGCGCGTTGTAGCCGGTCCAGCGCCAGATCACGATGACCGAGATGGCGATCTTCGAGGTCCATTCGCCGTTGCCCCAGTCGGTGTTGCCGATGCCGACGAAGTGCAGCACCCAGTTGAGGATGCCGCCGTCGGCGCGGAACACCAGGGCGAAGACCAGGGCCGCGGTCGCCACCGAGGTGGCGTACGGGGTGAGGACGACCGTCCGCCAGAACGTGCTGGCGCGCAGCTTGTAGTTGAGCAGGTGGGCGAGGCCGAGGGCCACGAGCAGCTGCGGGACGGTCGAGATGACGCCGATCAGGAAGGTGTTGGAGACGGCCGTCCAGAACTCCGAGTCCTGGAGGATCTTGGTGAAGTTGTCGAAGCCGACCCACTCCGACGTGCTCAGGCTCGTCATCTCCACCCGGTGCAGGGCGATCCACCCGGTGTAGAGGAGCGGGTAGAGCCCGAAGGCACCGAAGATGAGGAAGAACGGGGCGATGTACGCGTACGGGGACGCGAGGTCGTCGAAGCGCCACAGCCGGCTGCGCCAGGCGCCGCGTCCGTTCGGCGCGGTACCGGAGCCGCCGGCGGGCGGGGTGGGGGCACCCCGTGTGGGTGTTGTCGTTGCCACGGGGGATTTCCTTCCTGGGGGTTCGGCCTGGTGTCGGGGGGCGGTGTCGGGGGGGCGCCGTCGGTCGCGGGAGTACCGCGCGTCGGTGTCCGGCACGTCCTACCCACGTGCCGGACACCGCGGTGCGGACCGTCGCCCGTACCGACGGGTCCTGGTACGGAAATCCCGTCCGCCGGTCCGGGTGACGGCGTTCGGGGCGGCGGCCGCCCCGGTGGTGGCAGCGGCCGCACGGCCCCGGACGCCACAGCGCGGTGCGGGCGGCCGGTGGGCCGCCCGCACCGCGGGTCGTCAGCCGATCACCTTGTCGATCGCGTCGGTCGCGGCCTTCCACGCGTCGGCGGGCTTGGTGCCCCGCTGCTCCATGTTGTTGATCTGCGTGGAGATCGTGTCCTTGATCGTCGCGTCCTTCGGGCCGAGCACCGCCTCGGGGATGGACTTGGCCTCGTCGGCGTAGATCTGGCCGATCGGGGCGTTGTTGAAGTACGGCAGCGTCGCGTTCTTCACGCTGGCGAGTTCATAGGCGCCCTTGTTCGACGGGAAGACGCCGATCGCCTTGAACACCTCGGCCTGCTGCTCCGGAGCGGTCAGCCACTTGACGAGCTCGGCGGCCTCCTTGGTGTGCTTGCCGCTCTTGGGCACGGCCAGGAAGGAGCCGCCCCAGTTGGCGGCGGTCGTACCGGGTGCCTTGGCGATGTCCCACTTGCCCTTGAAGGCGTCACCGGAGTTGGTGGAGATCTGGCCGGCCATCCAGGCGGGGCAGGCCACGGTGGCCACGCTGCCCTTGCGCAGCGCCGCCGTCCAGGCGTCGGTGAACTGCGCGAGGCCCTGGGTCAGCTTCTTCGACGCGGCCTCGGCGGCCAGGTTCCAGCCCTGCTGCACGGAGGGGCTGTCCTTGTAGATCGCCTTGCCGTCGGCGTCGTAGTACTGCTGCGCGGAGGAGCTGACCACCGCGTTGTACATGGCGCTCGCGGAGTCCATGAAGTAGGTCCCGGACGGGGCCTTCTTCTTGTACTGCTCGCCGAGCTTGAGGTAGTCCTCCCAGCCGCCCGCGACGGCCTTGGCGACGGCGTCGCGGTCGGTGGGCAGACCCGCCTGCTGGAAGAGGTCCCGGCGGTAGCACAGGGACATCGGGCCGATGTCGGTGCCGGCGCCTATGACCGTGCCGTCCTTGGCGGTGGCCTGCTTCTCCTTCCAGGAGACCCAGTCGTTCACGTCGATCGTCTTGCTCAGGTCGGTGAACTTGCCCGCCTGGGTGTCGACGACCTCCTTGATGCGCCCCACCTCGATGCCCGTGACATCCGCCAGGCCACTGCCCGTGTTCAGCTGCTGAAGGAGCTTCGGGTAGTAGTCCTGCTCGTTCGCGGTGGTCTCTTCCTTCACCGTGATGTTCGGGTGCAGCTTGTGGTACTTCGCGAACAGGTCGGCTTCCTTGTAGCCGAACTGGCCGAAGTCGGCCACCTTGAGAGTGATGTTCCCGTTGGAGTCCGAGCTGTCCGAGTTGCTGTCGCTGCTGCAACCGGTCAGCAGCAGGGCCGAGGCGGTCAGAACCGTGGTGGTCAGGGCCGCAGCTCTGCGGCCGCGACCGCCGGGACGGGTGATGCGCATTCCACTACTCCTTGTTCCAGTGGGGAACGGGATCTCAGGAAGCAGACCGCCGGGGTCCGACGGTCCGGACCTGCCCTCTCGGTGCGAGCAGCGGCCGGCCCACAGCACTCGGGTGTGCGGTGAAAAGGTGCTGGTCAACGGGGTGCGGTGACAACAGAGGGAAGGACCATGGGGTGGTTCGGTGCACACGGGAGGCGTTCCCCCGACTACCCGTGGGACCGCTCCCACGCGGCATGCCGGAAGACTGGTTCCTGCCGGGCCAGCTGTCAAGACTTGAAAACGGCGTTGTTGCCCAAGCGTGTTCCGTACGTCACGGGAATGTGTCGCCCCGCCGGGTTTCAGCGGCCGGACACCGGCTCGTCTCGTCCTGGAATCACGCAGGTCACGGACGCGCCGATCCCAGGGGTCACAGGGGTCGCAGGTCGGGAGGGGGTGGCGGCGGGGATTTCCGCGACGGAACGCGGGGCGCCGGGGAGGGCCGCCGGAAGGTGAACGAAGAGGGTGGCTGCCGCCGGGCGCCTGGGAGGAGCCGCCCTTGGCTGCCGCCGGCGAACCTGCCCGCAAGGGCCCCGCCGGGGGGCGGCGAGGCGAGTGGTGCCGGGTGCGGGAGTGTCGTGGTTGAGCGCGCAGTTCCCCGCGCCCCCCTTCGGCCGCCCGGAGCCAACCCCGTACCCCGGGCAGCGCCCGCCCCGGCGACCCGTCTGCCGCGGCGCGAGTGGGCCCGGGTGCGGGAGCGTCGTGGTTGAGCGCGCAGTTCCCCGCGCCCCCTGCGGTTGCCCGGAGCCGGCCTCGCACCTCGGGCAGCGCCCGCCCCGGCGACCCGTCTGCCGCGGCGCGAGTGGGCCCGGGTGCGGGAGTGTCGTGGTTGAGCGCGCGGTTCCCCGCGCCTCCCTGTGGTTGTTCTGCGGGTGGGGTTTGTCGTGGGAGCGCTCCCATGCATAATGGGAGCCACATCGACCCATGGGAGCGCTTCCATGCCCGAACCGCTGACCGTGACCTTTCCGCCGGCCTTCCTCTGGGGCGCCGCGACCTCCGCCTACCAGATCGAGGGGGCGGTGCGGGAGGACGGCCGCACCCCCTCGATCTGGGACACCTTCAGCCATACGCCGGGCAAGACGGCCGGTGGCGACACCGGAGACATCGCTGTCGACCACTACCACCGCTACCGCGACGACGTGGCGCTGATGGCGGACCTCGGCCTGACCGCGTACCGGTTCTCGGTCTCCTGGTCGCGGGTCCAGCCGACCGGGCGGGGCCCGGCGGTCCAGGTGGGCCTGGACTTCTACCGCAGGCTGGTGGACGAGCTGCTGGCGAAGGGCATCAAGCCCGCCGTCACCCTCTACCACTGGGACCTGCCGCAGGAGCTGGAGGACGCGGGCGGCTGGCCGGAGCGGGACACGGCCCACCGGCTCGCCGAGTACGCGGCGATCGTCGGGGAGGCGCTCGGCGACCGCGTCGAGCAGTGGATCACCCTCAACGAGCCCTGGTGCAGCGCCTTCCTGGGCTACGGCTCCGGCGTGCACGCCCCCGGCCGTACCGACCCGGCGGCCACCCTGCGCGCCGCCCACCACCTCAACCTGGCGCACGGCCTGGCCACTTCGGCACTGCGCTCGGTGCTGCCGGCCCGCCACCAAGTGGCGATCAGCCTCAACTCCTCGGTGGTACGGCCGCTGTCGCAGGACCCGGCCGACCTGGCGGCCGTCCGGAAGATCGACGACCTGGCCAACGGGGTGTTCCACGGCCCGATCCTGCACGGCGCCTACCCGGAGTCCCTGTTCGAGGCCACGGCGTCCGTGACGGACTGGTCGTACGTCCTGGACGGTGACCTGGCCACCGTCCACCAGCCGCTGGACGCCCTCGGGCTGAACTACTACACGCCCGCCCTGGTGTCCGCGAGCACCGGCGAGGCGGGCGGCCCGCGCGCGGACGGCCACGGCGGCGGCGACCACTCGCCCTGGCCGGGCGCCGACGACGTGACGTTCCACCAGACGCCGGGCGAGCGCACCGAGATGGGCTGGACGATCGACCCGACGGGCCTGCACGAGCTGATCATGCGCTACTCCCGGGAGGCCCCGGGGCTGCCCCTGTACGTCACCGAGAACGGCGCGGCCTACGACGACAAGCCCGACCCGGACGGCACCGTCCACGACCCCGAGCGCATCGCCTACCTGCACGGCCACCTCTCGGCGGTGCGCCGCGCCATCAGCGACGGCGCGGACGTGCGCGGCTACTACCTGTGGTCCCTGATGGACAACTTCGAGTGGTCCTACGGCTACGGCAAGCGGTTCGGCGCGGTGTACGTCGACTACGCCACCCTCGCCCGCACCCCGAAGGCCAGCGCGCACTGGTACGCGCAGGCGGCCCGCACGGGCACCCTGCCGCCGGCCCGGGCGGCGGCGGTCTGAGCCGAGGGGGCGCGGCCCTTGGGGGGTGCCGCGCCCCCTCCTCCCTGCCCTCAGGTGCCGGCCCCACCGACGCCGGCGGGGCGCGTCAGCCGAACGTCTTGAAGGCGTTCGAGAAGGCGAACGGGTTCTGGACGACCGAGCTGCAGGTGGCGTCCGCGGTGGGCTTGGCACCGCCCGCGCACTGCTTGTCGCGGGTCGCCGACCACATCGACAGGCCGCCGAGCCCCTTGGACCTGGCGAAGTCCGCGAGCTGGGTGGCGTCGTCGACCTTGAACACCTCGGAGGAGACGTCGTTGACGCCGATCATCGGGGTGACCGCGACGGACTTCCAGGCGGCGGCGTCGGAGAGGCCGAGGACGCTCTTGATCTGGGCCTGGGTGGCGGTGGCGGCCTGGGTGGCGTAGGTGCCCATGTCGCCGTTGTAGGAGGCGCCGTAGTCCATCGCCATGATGTTGACGGTGCCGATCTTCACGCCGTTGGCCTTGGCGTCGGCCAGCAGGTTCACGCCGTCCTGGGTGAGGCCCTCGGGCATCACCGGGAGGGTGAAGGAGACGTTCAGGTCCGGGTGGCTCGCCTGGAGCCTGGCTATCGCCCTGGCCCGGTTGGTGTTCGCCGTGGCGTTGGGGAGCGCGCCGCCCTCCACGTCGAAGTCGACCTTGGTCAGCTTGTAGGCGTCCACGACCTTGCCGTACGCCGTCGCCAGCGCGTCCGCCGAGGAGCAGGTGGTGGCGAGTTCGGAGCCGGACGCGCCGCCGAAGGAGACCCGGACGTCTCCGCCCTTCGCGCGCAGCGCGCCGATCTGGGCGGCGACCCCGTCGCTGGACAGGTCCGACACCCCGCCCCACTTGGGGGTGCAGCCGCCGCCGTCGGTGATGAAGGCGAGGTTGTAGTTCTTCACGCCGGTCGCGTTCACCGCCGCGAGCAGGTCGAACGCCGGGTAGAGGGAGGTGTCCACGTAGGGCGCGAAACCGGCGGAGGCGGTGGTGCCGGTTCCGGTGCTCTGGGTGGGCGTGGGGGTGGACGTGGCCGTGGGGGTCGGTGTGGGTGTGGGCGTGGGGGACTGGGTCGGGCGGCCGCTGGGCTCCGGGGTCGTCGTACCGCCCGCCGAACAGCTCGCGTCGTCGATACGGCAGCCGGTCGGGTCCCCGCTGCCGTTGACGACGAATCCGACGGTGACCGACTTGCCGACCGCGAGGCCGTCCGTGTCCCACTTCGCCGGCCGCACGGTGACGTGCTGACCGCTCACCGTGGACTCGGCGTTCCACAGGGAGCTGAGCTTCGCGCCGGCCGGCAGGTCGAACTCCAGGGTCCAGTCCTTCTCCGTCGCACCGCTGTTGTTGGTGACGACGTACTGCGCGGTGTACCCCGTGGACCAGTCGCTGGTCCTCGTGTACGCGGCCCCGACCCCGGCGGCCTGCGCGATGCCGCTGAACACGATCGCGCCGCCACCGACGGCGGCCGCCGCGACCAGACCGCCGATCGCCTTGCTCCTGTTGCTGATCCTGCGCCGGTGCGTGCTCATGCGCGTGCCTGCCTTCGCCTGCCGAGAGGGGGTGTGATGCGGCAGCACGCTAGCGACCGGGAATCGGACAAACGGCTTGATAGGGACGGTCGTTCGGGATCTTAGGGTGCGCTTAAGGAAGGGATCGGGACCGATTAAAGGTCGAGACCAATGGTGCGCGTCCGGTGCCCGGCCCGGCGTCGGCGCACGCTCCCCCGATGCCCCGTGCGCTCCGGTTTCCGGCCGCCCAGCTGGATCCAGATCCGCACCTCGGTCCCGCCGAGCACCGACGAGCCGATCCGCACGTCCCCGCCCGTCGACTCGGCGAGCCGGCGCACGATGTCCAGCCCGAGCCCGGTCGACCCGGCCGCTCCGGAGCCCCGGCCACGGGCCATCGCCGCCTCCGGGTCCCGGATGCCCTGGCCGGCGTCGGAGACCAGCACGATGACCGCGTCGTCCGCGTTGTGCACGTCGACCGCGAAGGCGGTGCCCTCGGCGGTGTGCCGGAAGACGTTGCCGAGCAGCGCGTCCAGGGCGGCGGCCAGGTCCGCGCGGGCGACGGGTATGCGGACCGGCCGGTCCACGCCGGCCACCCGCCACTTGCGGCCCTCGTCCTCCGCGAGGGCCGACCAGAACCCCATCCGCTCCCGCACCACCTCGGCCGCGTCGCAGCCGGCGCCCGGCCCGACGGCCGCCGTCTGCGGTTTGGCCTCCCGGGCGGTACGGATGATGGTGTCGACCTCGCGCTCCAGCTGTGCGACGGCGGCCCGGGTCTGCTCGGCGGCGGTCCCGTCCCCGAGCGAGGCCGCGTTCAGCCGCAGCACGGTGAGCGGGGTGCGCAGCCGGTGCGACAGGTCGGCCGCCAGCTCCCGCTCGTTGGCCAGCAGTTGTACGACCTGGTCGGCCATGGAGTTGAAGGCGACCGCCGCCAGCCGCAGTTCGGTCGGCCCCTCCTCGGGCACCCGCGCCCCCAGCTTGCCCTCCCCCAGTTCGTGCGCGCCCTCGACCAGCCGCTGGGCGGGCTGCACCATCCGCACGCCCAGCCGGTCGGCGACGGCGACGGAGCCGACGATCAGCGCCAGGCCGACGGCGCCGAGCACCGCCCAGGCCGCGAGGACCCCGTGGCTCACCTCGGACTCGGGGACGTACACCTCGACGACCGCGATGGCACCGGAGCCGAGCGCGACGGGCTGCAGCAGGGTCGACCCGCCGGCCACCCCCGTGGTGGAGGCCCGCCCCAGCTTCCGGACGGTGGCGATGTCCCCGTCGGCGGCGCGCTGCCGCCCGATGTCGACGGCCGCCTTGCCCCCGGCGGCGGGTATGTGCACGGCCATGCCCCGGTCGGCGCCCGCCGACGCCACGACCCGCTCCAGCTTGTCCCGGTCGGTGGTGATGGACAGGGCGGGGGCGACGGCGGCGGCCTGCCGCTCGGCGTTGGAGAAGGCGCGGTCACGGGCCATCTCCTTGATGACCAGGCCGAGCGGGACCGCGAAGGCGACCACGACCATCGCGGTGACCGCCAGACAGACCTTGACCAGTGCCCATCTCATCCGACCGGCCTCCCTTCCCCGTCCGGTGGCTCCAGCTTCACGCCGACCCCCCGAAGCGTGTGCAGATAGCGCGGCCGGGCCGCCGTCTCCCCCAGCTTCCGGCGCAGCCACGACAGGTGGACGTCGATCGTCTGGTCGTCCCCGTAGGACTGCTGCCACACCTCCGCGAGCAGTTCCCGGCGGGGCACGACGACCCCCGGCCGTCCCGCGAGGAACGCCAGCAGATCGAACTCCCGCCGGGTCAGGTCGAGCCGTACGCCGTCCAACTCGGCCTGCCGGCGCAGCGGATCGACGGCCAGGCCGCCCACCCGCAGCACACTCGACGGCGGCGGCTCGCCCCCGCCGGACCGGGCCCGGCGCAGTACCGCCGCCATCCGCGCCGACAGGTGCTCGACGGAGAACGGCTTCGTCAGATAGTCGTCCGCGCCGGCGTTCAACAGCCGCACGATCTCCGCCTCGTCGTCCCGCGCGGTGGCGATGATCACCGGCACGTCCGTGATCCCGCGCAGCATCTTCAGGGCCTCGGAGCCGTCCAGGTCCGGCAGTCCGAGGTCCAGCACGACCACGTCGAAACGGAAGTGGGCGACCTCGCGCAGCGCCTCCAGTGCCGTGCCGACGCTGCGCACGGTGTGCGAGGCGTCGGTCAGCTGCCGGATGAGCGCCGAGCGTACGAACTGGTCGTCCTCGACCACGAGCACACTTGCCATGCGCCGCACCGTACGCCATGCGGCGGGACCCGGTCGGGGCCTGTGGACAACTCGGTGCGCGTGCGCACGGCGCTGCCGCTGGGGCAGTATGGCCCGCGATGCGCAGAGGACTCGTACACGTACTGGCCTGGCTGCTCGCCACGGGCGCGGCGGCCACGCTGTCGTGGTGGGGCGTGCACACGGTGCTGGCGGGCACGGCCTACGACCCGCCCCGCGCCCTGCCCGTCACGGCGACGGACGACGTCCCGACGACCCAGGGCGCCCGGCCGCCGACGGCACCGGCATCCGGCCCGCCGTCGCGGACCGCGGCCCCGCGCCCGTCGGCGACACCCGCCCCGACCCCCTCCCGCACCCCGGCGGCGGCCCCGGGGCCGCCGGCCGGCGCCACCGCGTCCGCCACCGCCTCCGGGCAGGTGAAGGCCTACGACACCGACGGCGGCCGGGCGGTCTTCGACCTGGGCGACGCCGACGCGACCCTGGTCTCGGCGACGCCGGGCACGGGCTGGTCGATGCAGGTGTGGAAGACGGAGACCTGGATCCGCGTCGAGTTCAGCAGGAGCACGGACCGGGTGACGGTCTTCTGCACCTGGCACGACGGCCCGCCGCAGGTGCAGGTGGAGACGTACTGACCCGCGCACTCACCGGAAGACCGAGGGCGGCGGAGCGGGCGACGCCACAGCCGCCGCGTCGGTCACGGCCACCGCGCCGCCGGTGAAGTCCCGCAGGGTCCGGCCGTGTTCGAGCCGCCCCGGGTGCGGATCGGACGCACAGCGCCGGGTCAGCTCGGCGACGGGCAGCGGCGCGTCAGCCGCCACCAGCACCGCGTTGCCGAACCGTTTCCCCCGCCAGACAGCCGCATCCGCGACCACGGCGACCTCCGTGAACCGCGCCGCCGCGGTGGCGATCTGCCCCCTCAGGTGGGCGAGCGGCGGCCCGTCCGCGAGGTTGGCCGCGTAGGCACCCCCCGGCCTCAGCACCCTGCGCACCTCGTCCAGGAACTCGGTGGACGTCAGATGCGCCGGGGTGCGCGCCCCGCTGAACACATCCGCGAGGACCAGGTCCGCCCACGCCTGCGGGATCTTCCCGAGTCCCTCCCTGGCGTCCAGGGACCGCACCCGGATCCGGGCGGCCGGATCCGGCGGCAGCTCGCGGCGCACCAGCCGGACCAGGGCCGCGTCCCGCTCCACCACCTGCTGCGTGGAGCGGGGCCGGGTCGCCGCGACGTACCGCGCCAGCGTGAACGCCCCGCCGCCGAGGTGCACCACCTGCACCGGCCTGCCCGGCGGTGCGACGAGGTCGATCACGTGGCCGAGGCGGCGCTGGTACTCGAAGGAGAGGTACGCCGGGTCGTCGAGGTCGACGTGGGACTGCGGGGCGCCGTCGATGAGCAGGGTCCAGGCACGGCCGCGGTCGGGGTCGGGTATGAGCTGCGCGAGGCCGCCGTCGACGGCCTCGACCACGGCTTCGGCGGCGGCCGGCCGACGCCGGGTGTTCCTGGACCTGCCCATCGGGCCATTGTCCCAGGCGGCGACCGCCGGGGAAATCCAGGCGCCGCGGGCGGCGGTCAGCGGCAGCTGTCCGCGGCCCTGATCAGTCGCGCCGCTTCCCCGAGCGCCCGGCGCAGCACCGCCGGGTCGGTCGCCGGGTCGGCCTCGCCGGGCGGCAGCAGCCAGTCGGAACCCTCGGCCGGCGGCAGCGGGTTGAGCCGCAGCCCGCGCCCGTCGGTGCCGGTGCAGGTGCTGCCGGGGACGTCCCAGCCCGCCGCCGTGCCGGCCGGCACCACGAAGCCGAGCGTGCCGCCCCCGTCGTCGTGGAGTACCGGCCCCACCGCCTCTCCGGCTCCCCGGCGCAGGATGTCGACGGCCTCCAGGCCCTGCCGGGCCGGCACCGTCACGAGGTCGCATCCCGCATCGTCTGCCGCCGAAGCCTCCGGCGGCGTACAAGGATCGTTGCTCTGGCTGGTCTCCATCCCGGCCTCCACCGCGCAGCCCTCTTGCAGTCCATGAGGTCCAACGCGCCACCGCGTCAACGGCTACGGCGGAAGTCAGCCGCAAAGGATGGCAGTTCATGGCAGATCGTGGATGAGATATCCGGTTTGTAGCTAAACACTGCGTCACGGGTCCGACACAGCAGGTACGTTCTTGCCCGCCGGAACCAAGGGTCCACTCGGACAACTCACCACGAGTCCGGCATGGTTCGACGGTTCGCACGAGAGGACCCGGCCATGACGTCGTCCACCACGACCTCGTCGCAGCCCGATCGGCCGGCACGGCCGAACCTCGCCTTCCGGCAGCTGCGCGGCCGGCACTCGCCGGCCGAGTTCGCCGCGCTGGTACGGCGTGCCGCCCGCGAGATCGGCGAGCGGGTGAGCTGTGACGCGCGCTACATCGGCCGGGTCGAGGCGGGTGAGATCCGCTGCCCGAACTACGCGTACGAACGGGTGTTCCTCCATATGTTCCCCGGCCGCACGCTCGCCGACCTCGGTTTCGCGGCCCGCTCGTCCGTTCGCGGACGCGCGGCACGGACCCCGGAGGACGTGCCCCACCCGTCTCTTCCCCGCACCGGGACTGAGACGCCGGGGGGCGCCGAGCCGTATGACCCGCAAAACCCGCACCACCCGCATGAACCGCCTGAGACGCGGAACCCGCAGGACCCGTTCGAGACGCACGACAACTACGAGGAGAGCGACGTGCTGCGTCGCCTATTCATGACCGGCGGGGGCGCCACGGTGGCCGCCGCCGCGCTGGGCCCCCTGGGCTTCACCATCGACGCGGTGGCGGCGGACCGGCCGGTGCGCCGTCCCGGGACCGCGCACGCGACCGCCCTGGAGGAGGCCGTACGCCGGATCCGGCTGCTGGACGACCGGCACGGCGCTGACGGGTTGTACCGGCGCGCGGCTGCTCCGCTGCGCGCGGCCTACGCGCTCCTTGATGCCGGCGCGACCCGGCAGACGACCGCCGAGCGGCTGCACTCGGGCGCCGGTGAACTGGCCATCTCCGTGGGCTGGCTGGCCCACGACTCCGGCCGCTTCGACGACGCCCGCTCGCACTACGCCGAGGCGCTGGCGACCGCGCGGATGACCGGGGACCCCGGCCTGGAGGCGCACGCCTTCTGCAACACGGCGTTCCTGGCGCGGGACGCAGGCCGGCCCAGGGAGGCGGTGCGGGCGGCCCAGGCCGCGCAGCGCGTCGCGCGCCCGCTGGGCTCGGCCCGCCTGATGTCCCTGCTCGCGCTGCGCGAGGCGGGCGGCTGGGCGGGGCTCGCCGACCGCACCGGCTGCGAGCAGGCGCTGGCCCGTGCGCAGGCCCTCTTCGAGCGGGGCCACTCGGACGCCGATCCCGAGTGGATGAGCTTCTACGGAGAGGCCGAACTGGAGGGGCTGGAGGCGCAGTGCTGGTCGACGCTGGGCGACTGGCGCAGGGCCGCGCGGCACGCGCGCCGGGCGGCCGAGCTGCAGGACCCGCACTTCACCAGGAACATCGCCCTGTACACGGCGGAACTGGCCGACGACCTCGCGCGCGGCGGGCGTCCCGACGAGGCGGCGACGGCGGGGATGCGGGTCCTGGAGCTGCTGGACCAGGTCCAGTCGTCGCGGATCCAGGGGATGCTGGCGGGGACGGCGCGGGTGCTGCTGCCGCACCGGCGGGCGAGCGGCGTCCAGGAGTTCCTGGACCGGCACGCTTCGACACCCAGGGTGGTGTAGGGCGGCCCTGCGCCCCTGTCCGGGGCGCGCCGGCCGGCGTCAGCCCGCCAGGTGCCCCAGATCGTTCCAGCTCTCGATGGCCGGCTCCCCGTAGGCCCAGCCCAGCACCGACAGCGACGTCGGGTTGAGCCGGATCCGGGCCGCGAAGTCCAGCGGCAGGCCCAGCCACCGCGCGCCGATCGACCGCAGGACGTGCCCGTGGGCGAAGACCAGCACGTCCCGGTCGGCGGAGCGGGCCCAGGACACCACCTCGTCCGCCCGCGCGGTCACCTCGGCGAGCGTCTCGCCGCCGGGCACGCCGTCCCGCCAGATCAGCCAGCCCGGGCGGGAGGCCTGGATCTCCGCCGGGGTCAGCCCCTCGTACGCCCCGTAGTCCCACTCCATCAGCGTGTCCCACACGCCGGCCCGGTCGCCGAAGCCCGCCAGTTCGCACGTCTCGCGCGCGCGTGCCAGCGGGCTGGTGCGCACCTCGGCGTCGGCGAGCCCGTCGTACGGCGGCCGGTGCAGCCGTTCGCCGAGCAGCTTGGCCCCCCGGCGGCCCTCCTCCAGGAGCGGTACGTCGGTCCTGCCGGTGTGCTTGCCGGACAGCGACCACTCCGTCTGTCCGTGCCGGGCCAGCAGGATGCGCGGTGCCATGGAGGGTGAACCTTTCGGGAGATGTTCGGAAAGCGGGACACCTCCATCATCACCCACGCCGGGAACCCGCAGGGAACGCGCGGGGCGGGCAGCGGGCGCGGGCAACCCGGCGGGCGTCCACCGCGTCTTTGAGGGCTGAGCCGCCCCCGCGGGGGCGGCAGTGCGCACACCGTAAAGTGTCACGGTCGGCCCGCCGGGCGGCGCGCAGCCAGGACGAGAAGGGGGAGGCAGTCGGATGCCGCAGACCGAGAAACCGGGCACCGAGGTGGCTGTGCGAACCCGGTTGCGCTGGTGGACCGAGCTGCCGCTGATCCTGCTGGTCTACGGCTGCTACACGGCCGGCCGGCTGCTCGCGCGCGGGAACACCTCCAACGCCGTCGACCACGGCCTGGCGATCCTGCGCATCGAGAAGGACCTGCGCCTGAACGCCGAGCACCCGCTCAACCGCCTGTTCACGCGCGAGCCGTGGCTGGGCGTCCCGGCCGACTTCTGGTACGCCTCACTGCACTACCTGATCACCCCGCTGATACTGGTCTGGCTGTTCCGCAGGCGCGCCGAGATCTACCGGCGGGCCCGCACCTGGCTGATGACGTCCACGTTCATCGGCCTGATCGGCTTCACCCTGCTGCCCACCTGCCCGCCCCGGCTGCTGGCCGCGAAGTACGGGTTCGTGGACACGATGGCCCAGTACAGCTCGTACGGGTGGTGGGGCGGCCAGGCCAGCGCCCCGCGCGGGATGGGCGGCATGACCAACCAGTACGCGGCGATGCCGAGTCTGCACTGCGGCTGGGCGCTGTGGTGCGGGGTGATGCTGTGGCGGTACGGCAACAGCCGGCTGACGAAGGTGCTCGGGGTGGCCTACCCCCTGCTGACCGCGATCGTCGTGATGGGCACCGCCAACCACTACTTCCTGGACGCCGTCGCGGGCGTCGCCGTGATGGGCGTCGGCTACCTGCTCGCGCCGTCCGTGATGCGGGTCGCGGACCTGGTCCGGGCCCGGATCGTCCCGGGCGCCTCGCTCGTCGCGGCCCGCTCGGAGGGCGCGGGTTCCCCGGTTGTCAGTGGCGGATGCCAGACTTCGGCGGGTGAGCGAATTCCATCGCAGCGCGAGTCCCGGCCCCTCTCCGGAGCCGAGCCGGACCCTGCCCCCACAGACGCGGGGGACGGCGCTCCGGCACCGGCTCGCTGAGCTGCGCGGCCCCGACGTCCCCGCCAAGGCCCTCGACGCGCGTGCCCTCGCGGCGCTCGCCGCGAACCCGGGGTGCAGGCGGCGGGCGATCCTGGACGGCGCCGGGGTGGACAAGACCGCGCTGGCGAGCGCGCTGGGTTCGCCCTCGGCCTTCGGCCAGTCGCAGTTCGCGCTGACCCGGGGCAACGCGTTCGAGGCCAAGGTGAAGGCGGACGGCGGCGCGGAGTTGCTGCGGCTGGTGCGCGCCCACCTCGACCCGGGCGCCGAGCCGGCCGAGCGGGCCGCCGTGCCCGACCTGTCCGCGATCGGCCCCGAGGGGCGTACGGCCCGTACGGCGCTCGCGCTGCGCGAGGCGGCCGGGGCGGGCGGCTGGACGCTGCTCGACCATCCGATGCTGGCCCTGGAGGTGGCCGGCTCCCCCGCGTTCCTGGAGCCGGACGCGGTGGTCGTGCACCCCGACGGCGGCTGGACGGTCGTGGAGATCAAGTCCTTCCCGATGCTGGACGGTTCGGCCGACCCGGCGAAGGTGGGCGCGGCGGTCCGCCAGGCGGCGGTGTACGTGCTGGCGCTGGAGGAGGTCGCGGCCCGGCTCGACCCGGCCCCGCGGGTGCGCCACGACGTGCTGCTGGTCTGCCCCAAGGACTTCTCCAACCTGCCCACCGCCGCCGCCGTGGACGTCCGCAAGCAGCGTGCGGTCACCGCCCGCCAGCTGGACCGGCTCACCCGGATCGAGGAGATCGCCGAGGCGCTCCCGGAAGGCACCTGCTTCGCCCCCGACCTGCCGGCCGAGCAGCTCACGGCGGCCGTGGCGGCCGTCCCGGCGACCTACGCGCCGGAGTGCCTGTCCGCCTGCGAACTGGCCTTCCACTGCCGGCAGCGCTCCCGCGCGGCCGACGAGGTCACCGCGCTGGGCCGCGCGGTCCGCGCCGAACTGGGCGGGCTGACCACCGTCGAGGAGGTGCTGTCGGCGGCGCGCGGCGAGAGCGGTGACCCCGGGGACCCGGCGGTCGCGGCCCTGCGCCGCGCGGCGGCCCTGCGGGCCGAGGCCCTCCAGGGGGCCGCGTGTCCCTGATCACCACCCTCGCCCGGCTGGAAGCCGTGAGCACGGGCACCGCGCAACCCGCCGCGACCGTCCGCCACCGGCACCTCTCCGGGCAACCGCTGGTCTTCGTGCCGCTCACCACCTCCGGCGAGGCCGGTGCCCCGCTGGGCGCCCTCGTCGGCACCGACCGGGACGCCCCGCGCCTGCTGGTCGTACCGCAGCCGCGCGACCGCGACCTGCGGTTCGCGTTCCTCGCCGAACTCGCCGACGTGGTCCTGCCGTACCTGGACTCCTACGCCGGGTCCGTGGAGGCCGCCGAGCGCACCGAGACCGACCCGGAGACCGGCAAGCGGATCAAGGTGGAGGTCGAACTGTGCGCGGACGCGCCGCAGTTGATCGTCCCCGGCCGCGCGGGCATCGAGTACGTACGGCTGCTGGGCCGCTCGATGCGCTTTCGGCGCACGGCGGAGCAGGACCCCGAGGCGCCCTTCCCGGCGCCGCCCCGGGTGCCGTTGCTCGGCCGCTGGCTCACCCACTTCGGGGAGCGCGCCCGGGTCCCCGGCTCCTCCCTGCTGCTCGCCATGACGGACCTGCTGTCCCGGCACTGGGCGACCGGTCAGTCCGGCATCGAGGACCAGCACCTGGGCGCGCTGCTCGCCTGGATCGACCCTCCGCGGGGCAGCACGGGCGCGGCGGCCGCGCGCACGGCCGAGCTCGCGCGGGACGCGGACGGGCAGCTGCTGTGCCCGCCGGCCGGCCCCGCCACCGACCCGGCGTTCGACAACAGACTGCTCGCGCCCGCCTTCGAGCGCTACGACCGCGCCCGCACCGCCCTGGCCACCGCCGAGGACGGCCTGCAGGCCGACGCCCGGCTGGGCATCCTCACCGCGGCCGAGCGGGAGATCCGCGACCTGGTCGAGAGCCGTACCCGGCCCACCTGGGACGCGGTGTGGCACGGCCTGGACCTGCTGCGCCGGCTGCCGGAGGGGGCCCGGGTCGAGGAGCGCTGGACGCGCGACCGCTGGTCCTTCACCGGGCACCGGGACCGGGTGCTGGCCGGTGAGCCGCCGCAGCCGCGCCGGGACGACGCGGTCACCGCGGCCGGCAAGCTGGCCACCCGCGAGCGGGAACAGGCCCGGCTCGACGCCCAGGAGGCCCTCGACGACCCTCTGGTGATGGCCGGACGGCGGCTGGCCGGGGAGGCGTTCGCGGGCGAGGTCCTCGACGTCGTCATGGCGTACAGCGAAGGCAAGCGGCCCAGTCCGCGCCCGCTGGTGACCGTGCGCACGGAGGACCGGCCGCAGCTGGCCGAGCGCGTGCGGACGTACCGCTCACTGGGCGGCAAGCCGCAGTCGATGGAGTTCGTCGGGTACGAGGGCGAGGGGGTCGTCGTGCTGCGGGTGCTGGACAAGATGGGCCGGGGGAAGGAACCGGAGCCCGGATCGGTCCCGGAGAAGGGCGACCGGCTCACCCTCACCCTGTTCGAGCACGAGCAGCGCGGCGGGGCGAAGCTGCCCGACGCGGAGGCGACCCCGTGGACGCACGGCGGCCCGCCGGGCGAGGGCGTGCCGGAGCCGGCCGACGCGATGACCCAGGAGGACGTCCTGTGACGACCACGGCCTTCGACCCGGGCGCCGAGGCCGCCCGCGCCACCGCCGCGATCCTCCACGACACCCTGCACGGCACCGACCGGGGTGTGGTCGTGGACTCCCCGCCGGGCGCGGGGAAGTCCACGCTCGTGGTCCGCGCGGCGCTCGAACTAGCCGACGCGGGGCGCCCGCTGATGGTGGTCGCGCAGACCAACGCCCAGGTCGACGACCTGGTCCTGCGCCTCGCCGAGAAGAACCCGGAGCTGCCCGTGGGCCGGCTGCACAGCAGTGACGCCGACCCGTACGACAAGGCGCTGGACGACCTGCCCAACGTCCGCAAGTCGGCGAAGGCGGCCGATCTGCGCGAGACGCCGGTCGTGCTGTCCACGGCCGCGAAGTGGGCGCACGTCACGGTGGACGAGCCCTGGCGGCACGCGATCGTCGACGAGGCGTACCAGATGCGCTCGGACTCGCTGCTCGCGGTGGCCGGGCTGTTCGAACGGGCGCTGTTCGTGGGCGACCCCGGCCAGCTGGACCCGTTCTCGATCGTCGGGGGCGAGCAGTGGGCGGGCCTGTCGTACGACCCCTCGGGGTCCGCCGTCTCGACGCTCCTCGCGCACAACCCGAACCTTCCCCAGCACCGCCTCCCGGTGTCCTGGCGGCTGCCCGCGTCCGCGGCCCCGCTGGTCTCCGGCGCGTTCTACCCGTACACGCCGTTCCGCAGCGGCACCGGACCCGGTGACCGCCGGCTCTCCTTCGCCGTCCCCTCCGACGGCTCCGGCCCCGACCGGGTGATCGACGAGGCGGCGGAGTCCGGCTGGGGCCTGCTGGAGCTGCCCGCCCGGCACACCCCGCGCACCGACCCGGAGGCGGTGCGGGCGGTGGCGACGGTGGTGCGGCGGCTGCTCGACCGGGGTGGCGCGGCCGTCTCCGAGCGGGCACCGGAGCCGACGCCGCTCACCGCCGACCGGGTGGCGGTCGGCACGGCCCACCGCGACCAGGCGGCGGCGGTCCGGGCGGCGCTCGCCGAGCTGGGGGTGGCGGACGTCACCGTGGACACGGCGAACCGTCTCCAAGGGCGTGAGTACGACGTGACGGTGGTCCTGCACCCGCTCTCCGGCCGCCCCGACGCCACCGCCTTCCACCTGGAGACGGGCCGCCTCTGCGTCCTGGCCTCCCGGCACCGCCACGCCTGCATCATGATCTGCCGCGCGGGCGTGACCGACCTCCTGGACGACTACCCGTCGACGGAACCGGTCCAGCTGGGCACGGTGGTGAAGTTCCCGGACGGCTGGGAGGCGAACCACGCGGTCCTCGCCCACCTCACCGAACACCGGGTGGTGTGGCGGCCGTGATCGAGGCACCGGGCACCCGTCCGGCGGACACCCGGCTCAGCGCCGCCCCCTCGCCGGACGGAGTCCGGCACGCCGCCGGAGGCGGCCGATGATCACAGCCCGGACGGCTGGGAGGCGAACCACGCCGTCCTGGCCCACCTCACCGAACACCGGGTGGTGTGGCGGGCCTGACCGGCCCGGGCGGGCGTACGCAGCGTGAGTCGGCGGCCCTGGGGTGGGCTTGCGCGGGCGCGAGACAATGGACGGTGGCCATCGGAACGTGCCGTCGGACCCTACGAGGAGGACCAAACATGCCGGAGCCCACGCCGCGACCGAACGAACCGCGGCTACGCCCCGCGCCCCTGCTCTTCGAGCCCGTGGAAGCGGTCGCCGACCCGGAGCGCTTCTTCGGGCTGGAGTCGATCGACGATCCCGGGACGCTGCTGGCACGGGCGACGGAGCTGACCCTGGCGTTCCGGGTGGCCACCGACCGGGCGGTGGAGTTCCAGGCCATGGCCGCCGCCCAGCTCGCCGACCCGCGCCGCTTCGACCGTCTCACCCCGGCCGGCATCGCCGAGCGGGCCGGCTGGACCGAGGACTACGCGAAGAAGATGGTCGAGTTCGGCCGGGACCTGCTGAAGGGGACGGAAGGGACGGAGCCGGCCGGGTCGATATAGCCGGCGGTACACCTCCGGGGCATATGCCAGGCGGGCAAGATACTCCGTCGCGCCCCGGCCCGTACCGGTTTCCGGCAACTCGCGGCGAGCGGGCGCTCACGAGGCGTATCACATCCCTATGAGCAGCACACCGCACGAGACCTTTCCCGGCGGCCCGGCGACAGGCGAGGACGCGGCCGGGGTCACCTCCGAGGGAGCCGCCTGGCTCGCCTCCGCAGGAACGTATCCGCGGAGCACGCTCGCCCTGTGGGAGGAGCATCCGGACGCTCCGGTCGTCCTGCCCTGCGGTACCGCGTTCGACGTGGTGAACACCCCCGTGATCCACGGCCGCCGCATGCTCGACCGGCTCTGGGACGAGGGCCCGGGCTCCGGCCCTGTCGCGGTGTTCCGGGGCCGGATGCTCCTGTTCGCCGCCCCCGGCACCGCCGCCCGGCTGCCCGCGCTGCTGGACTGGGAGGAGTGGTGCGGCCGGGGCCGGCCCGTACCGCCGCTGCTGTGCCACGGGACCGGCGACGCGGTGACCGTCCCGGCCCTGAACGGCGACCGCTCCCCCGCTCCGGCCGGCGCCCGCTGGCTGGTCGCCCCGGACACCCGGCACCCCTGGCTCCCCGGCCCCGAGATCCTGCTCTGGGCGGCGGTGCGGGCGGCCCGCTCGACCGTACGCATATCGATTTTTCCTCCCGCCGATCAGGATGCTAAGGTCTACGACGTCAGCAGGCGCCGCTAGCTCAGTTGGTTAGAGCAGCTGACTCTTAATCAGCGGGTCCGGGGTTCGAGTCCCTGGCGGCGCACGCGAAGTAGAGGACGGATGGGCCAAGCTCCTGGAGCTTGGCCCATCCGTTCGTGTACCTCCGGTCACAGCCCTAGGCCAGCTCCCTCGGGGTGATCTTCACGTTCCAGGCGCCGGACGCCGTGCGTCCCTCCACCTCCACCTTCACCCCGTCCCCGGGCACCGTGAAGCTCTCCCCGAGCGCGACCGGGGCGTCGGCCAGCGGCGGGTAGACCGAGTTCTCCCAGCAGGCCTCGGTGCGCGGATGGGCGTCGACCACCTCGATCGGGCCGCCGCCGGAAGCCGTCTCGTCCCGGACCCGGTAGACCAGGACGCCCTGCCGGCAGGCCGTGCCGTCGTTGCCGGTCGCGCCCCGCGCCTCGAAGGCCAGCGCGCTGTCGGGACCGGTGCGCACCACCGCCAGCTTGGTGCCGCCGCCGAGCCCGAAGGCCGGAGCGCCCTCGGGCCCCTGCTGCGGCACCCCCGGCCCGGCGGACAGCGGCTCCAGGGTCAGCCGGGTCGGCCCGGCCCCCCGTACACACACCACCTGGCGCGGATCCAGCCAGCCCAGCTTCCACTTGTGCCAGGCGAAGAAGTCCGGCGAGAGGCCGAACTGGCTGCCCATCAGGTCCCAGTCGCCGACATAGGTGTCCCAGTCGCCCTTGCCGTCCTCCGGCCGGTGGTAGAGGTCGGGGAGGTCGAAGAGGTGCCCGGTCTCATGGGCGAGAACCAGCCGGTCCGGCGGATGCTTCTCGAAGACGGTGACCACCCGCCGTACGTCCGTGCCGTCGACGTGCGCGGGGGTGTCCAGATTGACCACCTTCGTGGCGTCCGAGTCGACACCGGGCGCGTCCGGGTCGGCGACGAAGTACACGATGTCGTAGCGCGAGAAGTCGACCACCGGGTCGGCCGCGGCGAACGCGTCCCGCAGGTAGGCGGCCCGTAGTGGCATGCTCCAGTCACGCTGTATGCCGTACGCGACCGACGGGCGGGGCATTTTCAGCCAGCGCCCGAGCGGGTGCGGGCGGATGGTGAACTTCCCGTAGGAAGCCTGCTCGTAGAAGCGGCTGGTGGCCGGGAAGTGGTCGGCGGTGAGCTCCGCGGGGGTGGTGCGGGGGGTGGCGTCCGGGAAGGAGAGGAACACCATCACGGCCGAGAGCGGGCGGGTCGGGCGGGTGTAGTCGGGGTTCCAGGTGTCGACACCCTCGGAGTGGTGCGCGTCCGTGCGGGGCAGTGCGCAGGGAGCCGTGGAGAACGGCTCGGCGGCCGACGGCCCGGTCAGGATCGTCGTCGCGACGAGCGCCGTCATCGTGGTGAGGACGGCGGCGCTGCTGCGCAGCAGGAGACGCGGCACGGAAGGACCTCCGGGGGCGGTTCGCGGGACACCGCACCCAGATTGCGGGCATTTGTCGCGTTATGACCTGTTTATCTGCACCAGAAGGGTGAGGAACCCCCTGCTCGCCGGGGAGCGACCCGAACGGCCGACACCCCGACATACTCACGGAACGTCACAAGTGATCGGGCGACTCAAGAACCCGTCCAGGTGCGGGCAGAAACGATCTGTCAGAACCACCGGTTCATCGGGGACACTGGACAGTGGCTGGAAGGCCCTCGGGCCAGCCTCTATGATCGGCACACTTTCCTGCACGGACAGAGATCGAGTGCACTGCGGGAGCGAGCGGTGAGCGGAACGTCCGAAGGGCCGACGCCCGCGGCAGACCTCGACCGGTCCGCCGTCACAGACAGTGACAAGACCTATCGGAAGTCGTACGAGACGACAGAACTGAAAACCTACGAGTACGCCTTCTCGGCCGCCGCGCTGCCCATGGTCGTGGTCGACGGCGAAGGCCTGGTCGGCGCCGCCAACGAGGCGTTCGCCACCCTGATCGGCGCCGACCGGGCCGGCCTCACCGGGCGGGTCGCCGCGGATCTGGTGGATCTGGCCTCCGACGCCCGTTCCTGGCACGCCTACCGGGAGGTGCTGCGCGGCCGGCAGGCCAAGCTGCGCTGCACCCGGCGGCTGAAGCACCCCGACGGCCACTCGGTCTGGGTCCAGGTGAGCATCGCCCCGCTGGCCAAGGGAGCGCCGGGGGTCCTGATGTCGGTCACCGACATCAACGACCGCCGTGAACTCCAGGCCCGGCTGCGCCACTTGCAGATGCACGACCCGGTGACCCGGCTGCCCAACCGGACGCTGTTCTTCGAACGGCTGTCGGCGGCCCTGGAGGCGGAGTCGTACGAGCAGAGCGGCACCGGCCGGATCGGCCTGTGCTACCTGGACCTGGACGGCTTCAAGGCGGTCAACGACACCCTCGGCCACCGGGTCGGCGACCGGCTGCTGGCCGCCGTCGCCGAGCGGCTGACCAGGATCGCCGACGAGGCCGGCTGCGCACGCGCCGGGGCGCCGCTGGTGGCCCGGCTCGGCGGCGACGAGTTCGCCCTGCTGGTCGAGGACTCCACGGGCACCGAACAGCTCGCGGACCTCGCCGAGTCGGCGCTGGCCGCGCTCCAGGCCCCGTTCGACCTGGCCGGGCAGCGGCTGTCGCTGTCGGCGTCGATCGGGGTGGTGGAACGCCATGCCGCCGGCACCACCGCGACGGGTCTGATGCAGGCCGCCGACACGACCCTGTACTGGGCGAAGGCCGACGGCAAGGCCCGCTGGACACTCTTCGACCCGGAGCGCAACGCCCACCTGGTGACCCGTCAGGCGCTCTCCTCCACCCTCCGGCACGCCATCGAACGCGGTGAGTTCGTGCTCGAGTACCAGCCGCTGGTGGGCATGGGCGACGGGCGGCTCAACGGCGTCGAGGCCCTGGTCCGCTGGCACCACCCGCAGTTCGGCACGCTGACGCCGAATCGGTTCATCGGACTGGCGGAGGAGGACGGCTCGATCGTGCCGCTCGGCCGCTGGGCCCTGACCACCGCCTGCCGCCAGGCCCGCCGCTGGCAGCTCGACCACCCCGGCGAACCGCCGATCTTCGTCAGCGTCAACGTCGCCGTCCGCCAGGTCTGGGACTCCGACCTGGTCGCGGACGTGGCCGAGACCCTCGCCGAGACCGGGCTGGCCCCGCACCTGCTGCAACTGGAGCTCACGGAGTCCGCGGTCATGGGCTCGGCGGGCCGGCCGCTCCAGGCCCTCCAGGCGCTCAGCGACATGGGGGTGCGCATCGCCATCGACGACTTCGGCACCGGCTACTCGAACCTCGCCTACCTCAGCCGTCTCCCGGTCTCCGTCCTCAAGCTGGACGGCTCCTTCGTCCGGGGCTTCCAGTACGACGACCCCGGCGACCGCCCGAACCCGGCCGACGAGGTCGTGGTGGAGGCGATGATCCAGCTGGCCCACCGCCTGGGCCTGACCGTCACCGCCGAATGCGTCGAGACGTCGGCGCAGGCCTCCCGGCTGCGGCACATCGGCTGCGACACCGGCCAGGGGTGGCTCTACTCCCGGCCGGTGACGGCGGATCGTATCTCCGAGCTGCTGGACAGCCGGAGCTACGCGGACACCCCGGTCGGCAACCCGTAGGCGTCGGCGACCAGTTCGTAGGAGCGCAGCCGCAGCTCGCCGCGGTGGGCGTGCGAGGTGAGCATCAGCTCGTCGGCGCCGGTGCGCTTGTGGAGGTCGTCGAGGCCCGCGCGGACCTCGTCGGGGGTGCCGTGCACGATGTTCGACGTCCAGGAGTGTACGAACTCCTCCTCCATGGGCGAGAACTCGTGCCGGTCGGCGTCGTCCGGGTCGGGGAACAGGCCGGGCCGTCCGGTGCGCAGCCGCAGCATGTTCAGCGCGCCGGCCCGCACCTGGCGGCGGGCCTCGCGCTCGTCGTCCATCGCGAGGACGGAGACGCCGATGAGGGCGTAGGGCGCGTCGAGGACGTCGGACGGGGTGAAGGACTCCCGGTACAGGTCCAGAGCCGGGATGGTGTTCTGCGCGGAGAAGTGGTGCGCGAAGGCGAACGGCAGCCCGAGCATGCCGGCCAGCCGGGCGCTGAACCCGGAGGAGCCGAGCAGCCAGACCGGCGGCCGGTGCGGGGACTGCACGCCGCCCGGAGTGGTGCTCTGGACGGGTCCTGGGATGGCGTGGATCCGCCGGTAGGGGTGGCCGTCCGGGAAGTCGTCGTCCAGGAACCGGGTGAGCTCGGCGAGCTGCTGCGGGAAGTCGTCGGCGCCCTCGTTGAGGGTCTGGGTGCGGCGCAGCGCGGCGGCGGTGGCGCCGTCGGTGCCCGGCGCCCGGCCGAGGCCCAGGTCGATCCGTCCCGGGGCCATGGCCTCCAGGGTGCCGAACTGCTCGGCGATGACGAGCGGGGCGTGGTTGGGCAGCATGACGCCGCCCGAGCCGAGCCGGATGCGCTCGGTGTGGGCGGCGAGGTGGGCGAGGATCACGGCGGGCGAGGAGGAGGCCACGCCGGGCATCGAGTGGTGCTCGGCGACCCAGTACCGGTGGAAGCCGCGGGCCTCGGCGAGCCGGGCGAGCGCGACGCTGGTGCGCAGGGCGTCGGTGGCGGTGCTGCCGGTGCCGACGGTCACCAGGTCCAGTACGGAGAGGGGCACGGGGGCGGTCCCGTGTGCCTCGCCTCGGATCTCGCCTGCCGCCACTTCGGCCTCCTGATGTGTACGTCGTACGGTCGAAGCGGCAAACACGGGAACCCCTCCGGGTATTCCCCGAGCGGGTCGCCCCGCCGTCCGGGCGGCCTTGTCCGGGCACCCGCTTCGTCCCGGCGGAGCGCACGGCCCGGTTCGTCCGGGGACCGGACCGCGGGGTGGGGCAGGCCCGCGCGGCACAGCCGTTCTCTCCCTGAACCGCCCCGGTCAGCCGGCCGGCCGCGTGTCCTCACATCTGCACGACCGGTTCGCGGGTGAACAGCGTGCCCAGTGCGGGAGCGTTCACCCGGCGGTCCGCCAGGCGCAGCCCCTCCCACACCGTCACCTGGTTCGCCGTGAGCACCGGCTTGGACAGCGTCTTCTCCAGCAGGGGCAGGTGCGCCGCCGTGTGCAGGGCCGTGTCCGGCAGGAGCACCGCCTCGGCGTCGCCCGCGTCCGCGGTGCGCGCCAGCGCGAGGACCTCCGCCTCCCCCCACGTCGCCGCCTCGGCCGCCGTGGCGGTCCCCGAGGCGTGCACGCCGGTCACCTCCAGGCCGCCGGCCCGCAGGAACTCCGCGAAGAGCCGGGCCACGTCGTCCGGGTAGGTCGCGCCGACCGCCACCCGTCGCACCCCGAGCTCCCGCGCCGCGTGCACGAACGCGAAGGGCGTCGCCGACGCCGGCAGCCCGGCCGCCTGGGCGAGGGCGCGGACCTGCTGCTGGGCGCCCTCCCAGCCGTGCACGAAGCTTCCGCTGGTGCACGCCCACACCACCGCGTCCGCGCCCGCGAGCCGCAGCTCCGCCACCCCGGCGGCGAGCCGGTCGGCGGAACCCGTCGAGCGCAGCGTGTCCACCCCGTGGGCGTCCTCGCCGGGGTCGGTGTGGACGACGTCCACCCGGATGTCGCTGCCGAGGAGCTGCTCGATACGCGGGTAGTCGTCCTCGGCGGAGTGCCCCGGGTAGAGGAGTCCGAGCGCTGTCATGTCCACCCTTCCTGCTGTCGTTCCGGCGGTACGGGCCGCCGGGGCCCCACCGCTCGGGTACCCACCCTGCGCGGCGCCGCCCACATCGTGACCTGGTTGGCCGACAGGAGGGGGCCCGCGGTGGGGGTCACGGCTGCCGGTACCCCCGTGTTGACGTGGGCGGGTTCGGGTGCGAGCGTGGGCGATCCGCGCATCTCAGACGTTCCATCCGCCTGTGTCAGACGCCGCCGGACGCCGGGAGGCCGCCCCGCATGACGCCGCCTGTGCCCACCGTGCTGGTCCTCGACGCCGACCCGCCGCCCCGGCTCGGCCGGCTCACCGGCCGCGCCCGGATCGTGCACACCGACGCGGCGGGGCTCGCCGCCCGGCTGCCGGCCGCCGACGTCCTCCTGGTCTGGGACTTCACCTCGCACGCGGTCCGCGAGGCCTGGCCCGGTGAGGGGCCGAGGCCGCGCTGGGTGCACACGGCGAGCGCGGGCGTCGACCATCTGCTGTGTCCCGAGCTGGTCGCGTCCGACACGGTCGTCACCAACGCGCGCGGGGTCTTCGACCAGCCGGTCGCCGAGTACGTGGCCGCGCTGGTGCTGGCGGTCGCCAAGGACCTGCCGCGGACCCTCGATCTGCAGCGGGAGCGAACCTGGCGGCACCGCGAGGGCCGCCGGGTGGCGGGCACGCGCGCGTGCGTGGTCGGTTCCGGGCCGATCGGGCGGGCGATCGTCCGCACCCTGAAGGCGCTCGGCGTCACGACCGCGCTGGTCGGCCGGGTGCCGCGGACCGGCGTCCACGGCCCGGACGACCTGGACCGGCTGATGTCCCGGGCGGACTGGGTGATCGCCGCCGCCCCGCTGACCGAGCAGACGCACGGCATGTTCGACGCGCACCGCTTCGGGGTGATGCAGCCGTCGGCCTGCTTCATCAACGTCGGCCGGGGCGGGCTCGTCGACGAGGACGCGCTCGTCCAGGCGCTCAGCAGACGCTGGATCGCCGCCGCGGCCCTGGACGTCCTCGCCACCGAACCGCTCCCCGCGGACAGTCCGTTGTGGGAGGTGCCGGGCCTGGTCGTCTCCCCGCACATGAGCGGCGACGCGGTCGGCTGGCGCGACGAACTGGGCGTCCAGTTCGTGGAGTTGTACGAGCGCTGGGCGGCCGGCAGATCCCTGCCGAACGTGGTCGACAAGAAACGCGGATACGTGCCCGGGCACTGAACCCGGGAGCGATCCGCTCCGCGGCGAACGGCGGGCTCCCATGCGCCGATTGCCTGTGCAATCCATGGCGCATAAGTCGGCTGGACTCGGGTAGCCGCGCCGCCATGGCTCCACCACACGGCAACGATACAGACATATCCGGGTATGAATTCAGACATTCTCGGCGGGCGGTGCTCGCGGGTGTCGCCGCCGTCGGCGCACTCGCCGCCGGGTGCACGCGGGTGGCCACCGCGTCCCCCAGCAACGGCGGTGACCTGCTGCAACGCCTGCGCGCCCAGGGTGTCGTACGACTCGGGATCGCCGGTGAGATCCCCTTCGGGTACATCGACAGGAACGGCCGGCTGACCGGTGAGGCACCGAAGCTGGCCGAGGCCGTCTTCAAGCGGCTCGGGGTCGGGCAGGTGCAGCCGGTGCCCACCGAGTTCGGTTCGCTGATTCCCGGACTGAATTCGCAGCAGTTCGATGTCGTGGCCGCCGGGATGTACGTCACCCCGGAGCGGTGCGCGCAGGTCATCTTCGCCGATCCCGACTACCAGATGCTCGACTCGTTCGTGGTGCGCAAGGGCAATCCCAAGGGACTGCGCGACTACCGGGACGTCGTCGCGAAGAAGGCCAAGTTCGCCACGGGGACGGGCTACGCCCAGATCCAGCACGCGGTCGAGGCCGGGTACAAGCAGAGCGACATCCTCATCGTGCCCGACCAGGTCGCCGGGCTGAACGCGGTGGAGGCGGGACGGGTCGACGTGTTCGCCGGGACCGCGGTCACCGTCCGCGAGGTCGTCAAGAAGTCCGCCAAGGCCGAGGGGACCAGGCCGTTCGCGCCGCTCGTGGGCGGCAAGCCGGCGATCGACGGGGGCGCGTTCGCGTTCCGGTCGGCGGAGACGCGACTGCGGGACGCCTTCAACGTGGAGCTGCGCAAGCTGAAGAAGAGCGGCGAACTGCTGCGGATCCTGCGGCCGTTCGGCTTCACCCAGGCGGAGATGACCGACCTGACGGCGAAGGAGCTGTGCGGGGGAGGCAAGCGCGGATGACCTCCGGACTGTGGGAACTCGTGCTCAGGGGCACCTGGACGACCCTCCAGCTGCTGGTGCTCAGCGGGCTGCTGATGACGGCCGTCGCCCTGGTGGTGGGCGTGGCGCGGACCAACCGGCGCTGGGTCGTGAGGTTCCTCGCCGGGCTCTACACCGAGGTGTTCCGCGGCACCTCGGCGCTGGTGATGATCTTCTGGGTGTTCTTCGTGCTGCCGGTCGCCTTCGGCTGGCAGCTGGTGCCGCTGTGGGCGGGCACCCTCGCGCTCGGGCTGACGTACGGCGCGTACGGCGCGGAGATCGTGCGCGGCGCGCTGAACGCGGTCGACCCGGCGCAGCGGGAGGGCGGGATCGCGCTCAACTTCACGCCCTGGCAGCGGTTGCGGCTGATCCTGCTGCCGCAGGCCGTGCCGGAGATGATCCCGTCGTACTGCAACCTGCTCGTCGAGCTGCTCAAGGGCACCGCGCTGGTGTCGATCACCGGCATGGGCGACCTGGCGTTCAGCGGGAACCTGGTGCGGCTGGCGTTGCAGGAGAGCGCGCACATCTACACGTACCTGCTGGTCATCTACTTCGTGATCGCGTTCGTCATCACCCGGCTGATGCGCGGTCTCGAGAAGCGGCTGAAGGCCGGGATCGGCAAGGACGTGGGGAACGAGCGTGCGGCGCGGACGGCCGAGCGCAAGGAGACGACCGGGGTCGGTGGTGTGGCGTGAAGTGGGACTGGAGTGCCGTCAGCGGGTTCATGCCGTACTTGTGGGACGGCCTGCTGGTCACCCTGCAGGCACTGGTCCTCGGTTCGCTGATCTCGTTCTCCCTGGGGCTGGTGTGGACGCTGCTGCTGCGGGCGCCCACCAGGTGGGTGCGCTGGCCGGTCGGGGTGGTGACCGAGTTCGTGCGCAACACCCCGCTGCTGGTGCAGCTGTTCTTTCTGTTCTACGTGCTGCCCGAGTGGGACCTGACGTTCTCCGCGCTGACCACCGGTGTCTTCGCGATCGGCCTGCACTACTCGACGTACACCATGCAGGTCTACCGGGCCGGGATCGAGGCGGTGCCGGCCGGTCAGTGGGAGGCGGCGACGGCGCTCAGCCTGCCGGCCCGGCGGACCTGGACCGTGGTGATCCTGCCGCAGGCCCTGCGCCGGGTGGTGCCGCCGCTCGGCAACTACGTGATCTCGATGCTCAAGGACACCCCGATCCTGATGTCGATCACGGTGCTGGAGATGCTCGGCCAGGCGCGGCTCTTCTCCCAGCAGCACTTCCAGTTCACCGAGCCGGTGACGGTGATCGGCGTCGCCTTCATCGTCATCTCCTACCTCGCCTCCCTTCTCCTGCGCACCCTGGAGCGTCGCCTTGTCCGTTGAGACCAGCAAGCAGACCGAACAGCAGACGGCCACGGCCGGTACGGCGTCCGCCGACCTCGTCCGCCTGGAGGGGATCACCAAGCGGTTCGGGGACAACACCGTCCTGGACGGTCTCGACCTGAGCGTGCGGGCGGGCCGGCACGTCACCCTGATCGGGCCCTCCGGCTCCGGCAAGACCACGATCCTGCGGCTGCTGATGACCCTGACCAAGCCGGACACCGGCACCATCACCGTCGACGGGCAGCGGCTCTTCCCGGCGTCGGAGAAGGAGCTGCGGGAGGTCCGCAAGGGGATCGGGATGGTGTTCCAGCAGTTCAACCTGTTCCCGAACATGAGCGTGCTGCGCAACCTCACCGAGGCCCCGGTCACCGTGCTCGGCCTGTCCAAGGACGAGGCGGAGGCGCGCGCCCGGGAGCTGCTGGACCTGGTGGGCCTCGCCGACAAGGCCGACGCCCGGCCGACGAAGCTCTCCGGCGGCCAGCAGCAGCGGGTCGCGATCGCCCGGGCGCTGGCCATGCGGCCCAAGGTGCTGCTCCTCGACGAGGTGACCTCGGCGCTCGACCCCGAGCTGGTCGCGGGCGTGCTCGACCTGCTCAGGGACATCGCCCGCACCACCGACATCACGATGCTCTGCGTGACCCATGAGATGAACTTCGCCCGGGACATCTCCGACCAGGTCCTGATGTTCGACTCGGGCCGGATCATCGAGGCGGGTCCGCCGGAGCAGATCTTCGGCGACCCCGAGCAGGAGCGGACCCGGGAGTTCCTGAGCGCCGTGCTGTAGATATTTCCATCGCCCCACCGTAAAAGTTTCCCAACGCAGTCCCGTGGCTACAGGAAGTGAACGCACGATCAGGCGAGGTCCGGCGGTCGGGTCATTCCGCTGGCATATGCCAGAGGGCTTTCGTCGCAGTTGGGAGCGCCGGAATCTCGCCAACACCCCCTCCGCTTCGGCCGCTTGGCCGTTACCCTGGAGACGATCCGGCATCCGGACCGCGGCCAGACCGTAGAAGTGCCGAGCGAGCGCAGGGGGACCACCGTGGCGCTGAAGCACGAGCCGACCGCCCCGTATCACTCCGCCCAGGACGCCCTGCGTGTCCTGGAGACCGTGGCACGGCGCTCCGCCGGCGTCACCGACACCGAGCTGGCCCGCGTGACCCGCCTGGACCCCGACCGGCTGACCGGGCTGCTGCGCATGCTGCGCCGCGAGGGCTATGTCGAGCAGGTCGCCGACGGCGCCTACGTCACCGGCGAGACCCTGCGCCGCCTCGGCTCCGCGCACGACCGGGAGCGGGCCCTCGGCGAGCAGCTCCAGGGCACCCTCGACCGGCTGCGCGACTCGGTCGGCGCCGCCGTCTACCTCAGCCGGTACGTCGACGGCGAGGTGCGGATCGGCGCCTGCGCGGCCGGCCCGGGCACCCCCGCGGTCAACGAGTGGGTGGACTTCCGCTCCTCCGCGCACGCCACCGCGATCGGCAAGAGCCTGCTCACCCAGCTCGACCACAACGCCCGCCGCGACCACCTCTCCCGGCACAAGATGGCCCGCCTCACCTCGCACACCATCACCAGCGACAAGCTGCTGCTCTCCCGGCTGGAGGCGCAGCCGCCGACGGTGCCTGTCCTGGACCTCCAGGAGTACGCGATCGGCACGGTCTGCGCGGCGGTCCCGATCACCGCCGGTTCGTCCGTGGGCTGCCTGGCCCTGTCCCTGCCGGTGGAGCACGCCCACCGGCTCCGCCAGGCCGCCGACACCCTGAACCGCGGCGCCGCTCCGCTGCTGCTGTCCCTCGCCATCTAGGGCCGCCCGGGGCCCGTCCGGCGGGTCGGCCCCGCGGTGTGTCCCGGTGGTCGGAAGCACCCCTGCGGACCAGGTAGTATTTTCTTCGTCGCCACCGCGAGAACGAGGTTCGAACGGTCGGCGAGAGTCATGCGCCGCTAGCTCAGTTGGTTAGAGCAGCTGACTCTTAATCAGCGGGTCCGGGGTTCGAGTCCCTGGCGGCGCACCGGTGAAGGGCCCCTCGTGGAAACGAGGGGCCCTTCGGCGTCCTCGGGTGTCAGCCTGCGGTACGTCCGCTCCCCCGGCGGCCGCCACCACACGGGGTCGGCGCACCGCACCCCCTCCCCGCGCAGCGCGGCCCGCTGGATCTTGTTGGTGGCCGTCACCGGCATCCGCTCCACCACCCGGACGAACCGGGGCGCCATCTTCGTCCCCAGGTCGGGCTGGGCCAGCAGGAACTCGGCGAAGTCCAGCGGATCGAAGCGCCCGGCGACCGTCGCCATCACCTGGTCCCCGGTCACCGGGTCCGGCAGCCCGTACACGGCGACGGCGTCCGCCCCCTCGTAGCGGGCCAGGATGTTCTCGATCACCGCGGCGGCCAGGTTCTCCCCGTCGACCCGGATCCGGTCGTCGGTCCGGCCCGCGAAGTACAGGTAGCCGTCCGCGTCCCGGTAGAACAGGTCCCCGGTCCAGTACCACCCCCCACGCCGCCGCTCGGCCTCCGCCTCCGGGTTGCGCCAGTACCCCTCGAAGGGGTTCGGCGCCCGGTTCACCAGCTCCCCGATCGCCTGCTCCCCGTTGAGCAGCCGCCCGCCGGAGTCGAAGACGGCCGCCGGGCACTCCCGGCCCGACTCCTGGTCGAGCACGACGAGACCGGGTGCCGCCCGCCCCACCGCCCCGGCCGGTGTCCCCGGCGACCACTGGACGGCCGCCCCGCCCTCGGAGGACCCGTACCCCTCGACCAGCCGCACCCCGAACCGCTCCTCGAAGGCCGCCGCGTCCACGGCCCCGGCCTCCGTCCCGAACCCGAGCCGCAGCGGGTTATCGCGGTCGTCGGGGCGCGGCTCGGTGGCGAGGACGTACTGCACCGCGCGGCCGACGTAGGTGAAGTAGGTGGCCCGGTAGCGGCGCACGTCGGCCAGGAACCCCGACGCCGAGAACCGCCGGCGCAGCGCCACCCCGGCGCCCGTCACCAGCGCGGGTGCCCAGTCGGCGATCACGGCGTTGCCGTGGAACATCGGCATGCAGACGTAGTGCACGTCGTCGGCGCCCAGCCCGAACTGCGCCACGAGCGAGTGCCCGGCCGCCGTGAGCCGCCCCTGGGAGCAGAGGGCCGCCTTGGGAGCCCCCGTGGACCCGGAGGTGAAGTAGAGCAGCATCCGGTCGCCGGGGCGGGCCCGGGAGGCGTCCGGGAAGGCTCCGAGGTAGGGGGCGAGAAGCGCCCCGTACTCCGGTTCGTCGGTGACGAGGACCCGCACACCGGGCAGTTCGAGCCCGGCGAGCAACGGCAGCCAGGCCCGCTCGGTGACCAGCACCGGGCACTCGGTGTGCAGGATGTCACGGGCCAGTTCGCTCCCCCGCCGGGTCGGGTTGATCCCGGCGACGGCGGCCCCGGCCAGCGCGGCCGCCCCCAGCCAGAGCGGGAACTCGGGGGTGTTGTCGAGCAGCACACCGACATGCGGCACGGCCCCGGCGGGCAGCAGGTCGTCCAGCAGGGCCGCCCGCGCGGCGGCCCCACCGGCCACCTCGTGGTGACTGAAGACTCGCTCCCCGCACCACAACCCCGGCCGATGGTCCCCCCACCGGGCAGCCACCGCCTCAGCGACCGTGCGTATCTCGGAGGTCATGACGAGGCAGGGTAACTGACACCCCGTCAGATGTGGAGCGTCCCGTCAGTCGAGCGCCCCGTCAGGGGCGCTGGGGGTCCCCCCGGCCGAAGGCTGGGGGAGGAACTGCGCGACCAGCCCCCACCGGAACCGCACCCGCCCCCCGCCCCCGCCCCTCACGGCATCACGTCACCCCACGCCGAGAAGATGAAATGCGCCGCCCCCATGAAGGCCAGCGCGAACCCGATGAACACCACGAAGAAGGCCAGCGAACACCCCGTCCCCACCGCCAGCCTCCCCTGCGCCGGCGGCTGCGCGGTGGCCCCCTCCGGCCGCTCCGGCAGGTAGTGCACCGTCACGAAGTCACCCTCGACCACGGTCCGCGGCCCGTTCGACTCGTCGATGCGGACGACCCGCCCCTCGGGCGTGGTGAACTCGTACACGTGGTGCAGCGTGGTTGTCACGGCCGTGTCCCCGGCGCCGCCGCTGGTCGTCGTGTACGCCCGCAGACAGCGCGCCTCGGCCGTACGCCCGTGACGCCACGCCCGGCTGATCTCGCTCGACCGCCGCAGCGTCCTGACCACCCCGAGGACCCCGACCACGACGAAGACAGCGGGAATGACGTAGAAGAACGCTTCCATGAAGCCCATGAGAGTCCCCCGGTCCGAACACCGGTCCGACTGACCGGCACGGCGGGAACGTACCCCCCTGGCCTGCGGCGGGTCCTCAAGCGAAGCTCAGATCCACCCGGTGTTACGCACTCGTCGAACGACTCCGGTCAGAACGTGACGTCCGAGCAGGCGTAGAACGCGTTGCCCGTGTCGGCGATCGTCCAGACCGCCAGGATCACGTGGTGCCCGCTCAGTCCCGTCGGCAGGGTGCCGCTGTGGCTGAGGGTGGCCGGCGGCCGCTGGCCGTTGTAGGGGACGGTGAGGAACGGGGTGGGGTCGAGATCCGAACGGGCGAGGGCGTGGTTCTGGTTCCAGCCCTGCCGGGTGACGTAGTACCGGAAGTCGGTCGTGGCGTGCATCGCCGTGAACTGCCAGCGGAACGTGTACGACTGGCCGCCCGTCACCCTGGTGGTGGGCCAGGCCCCGCCCGACGGCGTCCTGGGTGCGCTGAGCTGGGCGAACCGGCTGATCCCGGCGTTGCAGAGCTGGCCGTCGGCGGGACCGGCCGCCGGGAAGCCCTTGGGGCCCTCGACGCTCTGCGGCTCGTACTGGATGTCACCGCAGCCGGTCACGGTGCCGTTGGCGCAGAGCTTCTGCCTGCTGATGGGGAGGTCGGTGTAGCCGTGCCCGCTGGCACCGCCGGTGGAGAGCGCGAAGGCTCCGGCGGTCGCCACACCGAGCACGACGGCCGACACCTTGGTCCGTTTACGCATGCTGCCGCTCCTGGTGAACGTGGGGGAAGTCCGGTGAGCCGTGCAGGTCTAGACCAAGTCCCCAGATTATTGCCGACTGTTGACCGTGTCCATATCAAGGACAGGTCCGAACCCGTCACGGCGCGGAGCCGGTGCGCCCCGAGCAGAACGCCACCGTCAGGTCCCGCACCAGCACCTTGCGCTCGTAGTCGTCGAGTTCCACCAGGCCGCGCATGGTCAGCCGGGTCACCGTGTCCTCCACGGAGTCCACGACGGAGGTGAGCACGGTGGCCCGCTGCTGGGCGTCGAGCGCGGCGATCCGGCGCCGGTGCATGGCCTCGGCCACCTCCGGGGCGTACGCCACCCGGACCGGCTGCACGGAGAACACCTCCAGGCCGATCCCGGCCGCGTCTGCCGCCACCCGCCGGGTGAGCGCGTCCGTGGCGGCCTCCACCGGACCGCGCACCCCGCCCGGCATCTCCACCGGCACCCGGGCCAGTGCCGCCTCCACGCACTCGCGCAGATACGCCTCGTGGTCCTCGACGCCGAGCACGGCCCGCGCGGTGTCCCGCACCCGCCACACCACGAGCACGGCGACCCGCAGCGCCACCCCGTTCCCGTCCGCCGCCGGCATCTCCTCGCTGCGCCAGTGCCGCAGCCGGACGTCGACGCGGCGCCGCAGGTGCAGCGGGTTGATCCAGAGCAGACCGGTGCGCCGTACCGTCCCCCGGTAGCGGCCGAACAGACCGAGCACCCGGGCCTGACCGGTCACCCCGCGCGCGAGCCCCGCGAAACCGCACACCCCGAGCGCGCCCGCCCCGGCGTACGCGGCCCACTGCGCCGGACCGAGCCCCGCGCCCGCGGACGCCGGCAGCCGCAGGGCGTGCACCGCCAGCGACGGCAGCACCCCGGCCCACCAGGAGGTGGCGAGACCGCCGGCCACCCCGCCGAGCCCGGCGAGCACCCCCACCGCGCCGGGCAGCACCCGGGCGGGGCTCTCCACCAGGCCGGGGTCGACGGCCGCGGCCGGCCGGGGTGCGGCGAGGCCCGGGCGGCGCAGCCGGGGCTGTTCGCCGGTGCCCTGCCGGCGGGCGACGACCGCGGGCCGCAGCGGCACCGAGACGGGGGCGGGATCGTCGCGGAACAGCAGGTGGACGGGGATCTCGGTGGTGGCCTCGTTCTGGATCAGCCGGGGGACCGGGCGGGTGGGCGGCCCGCTGTCGAGGGGGTCGCCCGATTCGGGGGTGTGCTCGGTGGTGGTACTCATGCCTGCCTCCAGCCTCCGCGCCAGATGCGTCAGGTGATGGGTCGGTGCGTGCTCGTGGGGGTCGTCACAGGAACAGCCGGCGCCAGGTCTCCGGGCCCGGGTAGCCGTCGGCCGCGCCGCCGCGCCAGCCCTGGGCCCGCTGGAACGCCTCGACGGCCCTGCGGTCCGCGTCGCCCCAGCGCGGCCCGGGGCCGCCGGGGTAGAAGCGGCCGTACCCCTTCTCGACCAGCCGGCTGCCGAGCCGGGTGACGTGGTCGTTCTCGGCGCCCGGACGGAAGTAGTTCCTGCCGGGGTAGCCGGGCACCCCGTGCGAGGCGGGGGCGGCCGGGCCGATGTCCTTGCCCCGGCCGGTGGTGAGCAGTTCCCAGGTGCGCGGCCCCGGCAGGCCGTCGGCGTCGGCGCCGGTCCAGCCCTGGGCCTGCTGGAAGGCCCGGGTGGCGCGCTGGTCCGCGGGGCCCCAGACCGGTCCGGGGCCCGTGCCGTAGAGGCCGCCGGCGCCCCGGGCGACCAGCATCCGGCCGAGCAGGGTGACGTACTCGTTGTCGGCGCCGGGACCGAAGTAGGCGGCCCCCGGGAACGGCCCGGCCGCCTTCCCGGCCTGCGCGCCCGCCGCACCCGGGTCCGCGACCAGGCCCTTGTAGCGGTAGGGGACGTACTTGGCGGAGTTGCTCCAGTAGGCGTACGGGGTGGTCTGGCGGCGGGCGTGCGGGGGCGCCTGCTCGTAGGCCGTGTAGGAGGTGCGGGAGTGGTCCGTCCAGCCGCCGAACAGCACCACGTGGGAGCCCTGCGTGGGGTCGGCCGTGTTGTGGAAGAGCAGCATGTCGCCGGGTTGCAGCTCCGCCTTGGTGATCTTCGTGCCGAACTGGCCGAGGCTGCCGGTCCACTCGTTGCCGGTCAGTCCCCAGGCCATGGAGACGTAGCCGGAGCAGTCCTGCCGGTATCCGTCCGTCCAGTAGAGGCTGCTGCTGTACGGCACCTTGGCGGTGACCCAGCTCTTGGCGCGGTTGATGATCTCCGTTCGGGTGGTGGTCGGGGTGGTGACCGGGCCCTGGACCGGTGCCCCGGCCGCGCCGTGCAGGGGGGACTTGGCGCCCTGCGGGGTGGCGGGGTCGGGGTCCACGGGGACGGCGGACCGGTGCGGGGCGGGCGGGACGCCGTGGGCGGCGGCCGTCGGGGCGCCGGCGGTGAGGGCGGCGGACGCGGCGGCGGCCACGACCAGCACGCTCCGGGCCGCCGGGTGGCCGCCGAAGCGGCCGGGCAGCGGGGCGGGGCCCACCCGCCGCCAGTGGACGCAGCCGGGGCATTCGCAGTCGTTCGCGGGGTCGAATTCCTCGAATACCGGGGCCGGCATGCGATTCCCCTCACACTTCGGGTGGATATGTCCGAGAACATGCACATTGATCAGTTTCCCAACTGTCATCCGGGCGCGCATGCTGACGGTCCGAATGATGTACGGCAGGGGGCGGACGGGGGGCGCCCCGGTGGCCGGTGGTCGGAAGCACACCCGCCGGTCGGGTAGAGTTCTCGATGTCAGCAGGCGCCGCTAGCTCAGTTGGTTAGAGCAGCTGACTCTTAATCAGCGGGTCCGGGGTTCGAGTCCCTGGCGGCGCACAGACAGCCGAAAGGCCCTCCGCACAGCGGGGGGCCTTTCGGCGTTCACCCCGGATGTCAACCACCGACACGGCCGGTCCACAACATCCCCACACGTTCCATGATGAACGCGTATGACCGGTAAACAGCGCGTTTCGCCCTTGCGATCATGCTGAGCACCGTAGAACCCTGGATGCCCAAAGTGCCGATGAATTGCGGCACTTGGGGGGTATGCAGCCGGTTGCCGGAGCCGCGGGGCGAGGGACCCCGGTCATGAATCGGTGCCGAGGGGGGCATCATGCAACCGGACGGTCACAGTCCGTGTCCATCGCGGTGCAGGACTGTGTCCCGCCATGGACGCGCCCGCGCGGGTCGAGGGGGACCCGGCCGGGCGGTGGGACCGAGGAACACGCGCTGACCTGCGTGTGGGGGGATGACTCATGACGTCGACGACGCCTGGGCACCGCACCGGCGCCCTGCGCCGGATCAAGAAGACACTGCCGAGATACGACTACGAGCACTACAGCCGGCTCGCGGGCCCCCTCACCCGGCCCGATCCGACCCGGCCCTACACGGTGCAGTACCGCTCGCTGCTCTCCCAGGAACCGCACCGCGTCCGCGCCGCCCTGATGCTGGGCGCGGCCCCGCTGCTGTCGCTGGTGCTGCTGACCTGGCTGCTGCAGCCGGAGCACTGGACCCGGCGGGACCACCCGGCCTACGGCTTCCTGCCGGCGCTGGACGTGGTGATGCTGGTGTCGATCGGCCTGATCGAGTTCTTCCGCTGCATGAACGTGCTGTCCAACGCGCACGCCACCCTGGTCGCCCGCGACCCCGTCCCGGTGGTCCCGCAGACCGGCACCCGGGTCGCCTTCATCACCACGTTCGTGCCCGGCAAGGAACCCCTCGCCATGGTCACCCGGACCCTTGAGGCGGCGGTCCGGCTGCGGCACCGGGGGCTGCTGCACGTCTGGCTGCTCGACGAGGGGGACGACCCGGAGGTGAAGCGGGTCTGCGCGCGCCTGGGCGTGCACCACTTCACCCGCAAGGGCGTCGAGCGGTGGAACCGGCCCACCGGCCCGCACCGCGCGAAGACCAAGCACGGCAACTACAACGCCTGGCTGGAGGCGCACGGCGACGCGTACGACTTCTTCGCCTCCGTCGACACCGACCACGTCCCGCTCCCCAACTACCTGGAGCGGATGCTGGGCTACTTCCGCGACCCGGACGTCGGCTTCGTGATCGGCCCGCAGGTGTACGGCAACTACGACACGTTCGTCACCAAGGCCGCCGAGTCCCAGCAGTTCCTCTTCCACGCCCTGATCCAGCGCGCCGGCAACCGCTACGGCGCCCCGATGTTCGTCGGCACCTCCAACGCCGTACGGATCACGGCGCTCCGGGGGATCGGCGGCCTGTACGACTCGATCACCGAGGACATGGCCACCGGCTTCGAGATGCACCGCGCCAGGAACCCGGCGACCGGACGGAAGTGGCGCTCGGTGTACACCCCGGACGTGCTCGCGGTCGGCGAGGGCCCGAACTCCTGGACCGACTTCTTCACCCAGCAGCTGCGCTGGTCCCGGGGGACGTACGAGACGATCCTCAAGCAGTACTGGAAGGGCCTGTTCTCGCTGCCGCCCGGCAGGCTCTTCAACTACACCATGATGATCATCTTCTATCCGATGTCGGCCCTCAACTGGATCCTCGCGGCCCTGAGCTGCGCGCTGTTCCTGGGTCTGGGCGCCTCCGGCGTCAACATCGACCCGACGGTGTGGCTGATGCTCTACGGCAACGCCTCCGCGCTCCAGATCGGCCTCTACGTCTGGAACCGCCGGCACAACGTCTCCCCGCACGAGCCGGAGGGCTCCGGCGGCGTGGCCGGCATGGTGATGTCGGCGCTGTCCGCGCCGGTCTACGCCCGCTCGCTGATGGACGCGGTGCTGCGCCGCAGGAGCCGGTTCGTGGTCACGCCCAAGGGCGAGTCCGCCAGCCCCGACACGTTGTTCGGGACGTTCCGGATCCACTGGTTCTTCATCCTGGTCTTCGGCGGTTCGCTGGCCGCGGGGTTCGCCGGCGGCCACGCCCAGCCCGCGATGATCACCTGGGCGGCGCTGGCCCTCCTGATCACGGCCGCGCCGATCCTCGCCTGGCGCTGCGCCCTGCTCCAGGAGCGCCGGCGCCGCACCGAGCCCGAGGACGCGGTGCCGCGCGGACACGCCCATGTCCCCCAGCAGCGGCCCCGCTGGACGCCCACGGGCGGCGGGGACCCGGAACAGACCGTGCGGATCGCGCTCGGCGGCGGCTTCGGGGGGCGTGAGGAATGACCGAGAGCGCCGGCCGCCGCCGGGCCCGTCGTCTCGCGATCGGCACCGCGGTGGTGCTCGTGCTGGCCGGGACGAACGGGCCGTGGATGTACCGCTTCGGGACCGAGAAGTACCACGAGTACGAGATCAACAGACCGGAGTACAAGGCCGCGAACGGCCACTGGGACATCGTCGAGTTCCCCGAGGGGTACCGCCAGGACACCATCCACGCGGTGCTCCTGCACACCGGGAAGGTGCTGCTGGTCGCGGGCTCGGGCAACAACCAGGACAACTTCGACGCCAAGCGGTACGACAGCCGGATCTGGGACCCGGTCAAGGGCACCGTCACGAAGGTGCCCACCCCGGCCGACCTGTTCTGCACCGGCCACACCCAGCTCGCCGACGGCAACATCCTGATCGCGGGCGGCACCAAGCGGTACGAGAAGCTCAAGGGCGACGTCAAGAAGGCCGGCGGCGTCATGATCCTCTACAACGAGAACCCCGACAAACCGATGACCCTGCCCAAGGGCACCCGGTTCACCGGCAGACGAAACGGCAGGACCTTCCTCTCCGACGATTCGGTGCTCGTCCCGCGCGCGACCAAGGTCTTCGACCAAAGGACCGGCGCGTACCTGCGGAACAACCCGGGGTACGCGCGAGTGATCGTGGAGGCGCCGCGGCAGGGCACGCAGTACGAGACCGGCACCCAGGACAACTACCGCATCCAGGGCCTGACCGGCGCCGACGCCCGCAACACCTACGGCATCGCCAACAAACTCGGCCTCGACAAGCGGGACTTCGAGGGCATCAAGAACGCCTACGAATTCGATCCGGTCGCCGAGAGGTACATCAAGGTCGACCCGATGAACGAGGCCCGCTGGTACCCGACGCTCACCACCCTGTCGGACGGCAAGGTGCTCGGCGTCTCGGGGCTCGACGACATCGGGCAGCTGGTGCCGGGCAAGAACGAGGTCTTCGACCCGAGGACGCGCACCTGGACGTACACGAGGTACCAGCGCCAGTTCCCGACCTACCCCGCGCTGTTCCTGCTGCAGAACGGCAAGATCTTCTACTCGGGTTCCAACGCCGGGTACGGGCCGGACGACGTGGGCCGCGACCCCGGGATCTGGGACGTGGACACCAACCGGTTCACCAGGCTGTCCGGGCTGAGCGACCCGGACCTGCTGGAGACGTCCGGGACCGTGCTGCTGCCGCCGGCCCAGGACGAGAGGTACCTGGTGGTCGGCGGCGGCGGGGTCGGCGAGTCGGCCCGCTCCACGAACCGGACCCGGCTGATCGACCTCAAGGACCCCGACCCGAGGTTCACGGACGGGCCCAGGCTGGCCAAGGGGACCCGCTACCCGCAGATCTCGGTGCTGCCGGACGACAGCGTGCTGGTGTCCGGCGGCTCCGAGGACTACCGCGGCCGCGGCGCCTCCGACATCAGACAGGCACGGCTCTACGACCCCGCGTCCAACTCCTTCAGGAGGGTCGCCGACCCGCTGGTCGGCCGGGACTACCACTCCGGGTCGGTCCTGCTGCCCGACGGCCGGGTGCTGTTCTTCGGGTCCAACCCGCTGTTCGCCGACAAGGCCGACACGAGACCGGGGGTCTTCGAGCAGCGGATCGAGATCTACACCCCGCCCTACCTCTACCGGGACGCGCGGCCGTCGCTGGGCGGGGGCCCGGGGACCATCGCCCGCGGCGGCAGCGGGACGTTCACCTCGCGGCAGGCCTCGGCCATCAGGAAGGTGCGGCTGATCCGGCCCAGCGCCACCACCCATGTGACCGACGTGGACCAGCGGTCGGTCGCGCTGGACTTCCGGGTGTCCGGGAACCGGATCACGGTGACCGTGCCGGAGAACCGGAACCTGGTGCCGTCCGGGTGGTACATGCTGTTCGCCGACGACGACCAGGGCACACCCAGCACGGCGCGGTGGGTGAAGGTGCCGTAGGGCCGGTCACCGTGCCGTCCCGCCGGTCGGCCGGACGGGGGCGGCACGGTGACCGCGGCGGTCAGGGCGTGACGTCGATGTGCCGGGCCAGCGCGGTGACCGAGAGGTCGCCGTGGTCGACCCACTCGGGGAACGCCAGCGTCTTGTGCCGGGTGGACGCGGGCGGGGTGATCTCCAGGTAGGAGGCGTGCACCGCGCCCGAGGTGCCGGTGTTGGCATGGGTCCAGGCGACGACCGCCTCGGCACTCTGACCGTCCTTCAGGACCAGGGTCTTCCTGCCCGGGTCCTTGGCGTACCAGGTGTCGCCCCAGTGGGTGTGGGTGGTCAGCGCCTTGTGCCGGGAGTTCTCCAGGCCGAGGCCCGGGTAGCCGCGAAGCGCGCAGGTCTTGCCGCTGAGGTTGCGCAGCCTGATGACGACGCCCTGGTGGTTCATCCCGCCGGCCAGCCCCTGGCCGAAGGTGGCCTTGAGCGCGGCGGCCGAACAGGTCGGCGTGGCCTTGGCGGCGCCGGTGTCCGCGGCCTCGGCGGTGCCCGCCCAGGCGAGCCCGAGACCGGCGAGGGCGGTCACGGCGAGCAGCGCCCGGCCGAGCCCGCGGCCGGTGCGGCGCCGGGACGCGGGACGGGCGAGGGTGGTCCGGTCGGTGGTGTTCCGGTCATCGTTCACGGTGACGGTGCTCCTCGTGTTCCGTGGCGCGGACCGGGCGTACGCCCCGCGCCGTCTGCTGGTGCCCTACACGAGGATGGATGCGTGCTGTGCCGGAAATGTTCGCGCGAGGCGACAGGTTTTTCACAGTGGCTCAGGAATCCGTCGACCGGGCCAGTTCCAGGGCGTAGGACGGCCACCAGTCGCCCGCCGGCGGGCCGCCCTTGCAGGTGCCGTCCGACTCCCCCGGGCGCTTGACCCACAGATAGGCGTCCACCAGGGGGTCACCCGTCCTCGTCGTCGGGGTCTCGCCGAGCGCCCGGCCCGGCGGGTTGCACCACCGTTCGGCGGGATCGCCGCCCGTGTAGGGGCCGTTGCCGTTCCGGCTGGTGTCGATCACGAAGTGCTTGCCGCCCACCTTCGCCGAGAGCTGCCTGCCGTAGGCGATGGAGTCCCGGGTGGAGTAGAAGTTGGAGACGTTGACCGCGAAACCGTCCGCCTGCGCGACGCCCGCCTGCTGGAGGGGCTGGTGGATCTGGTCGGGGTGGCCCCAGCCGGCGTTCCCCGCGTCCAGGTAGACCTTCGTGTTCTTCAGCGCCTTCAGCGTGGTGATCGCGCCACGCAGCAGGTCGTAGCGCTCCTCGGCGAACCTGGCCGGGGTGCAGCCGTCGACCAGGTGCAGGACGGCGTCCGGTTCCAGGATCACCGTGGCGGGGCGGTCCTGGATGCCCCGGGCGACCCCGGCCAGCCACGCCCGGTACGCGTCGCCGTCGGCCGCGCCGCCCTGGCTGTACTGGCCGCAGTCACGGTGCGGGATGTCGTAGAGGACCAGCAGGGCGGTGCGGCCGGACCGCTGGGCGGCCTCGGTGAAGCCGCGCGCCTCCTGCTCGGGGTTCTCCGGACCGATCCACTCGCCGGTCGGCTGGGCCGCGATCCTGCGGATCAGCCCGGCGTCGGAGTCCTTGCCCGCCTTCGCGTAACTGCGCACCTGGCGGGCCGCGTTGGAGTCGGGGTTCACCCAGAACGGGTCCGCCTGACGGGGCTGCTGGGTGAGGGCCGCGCCCGGGTCCGCGTCCCCCTTGCCGTCGCTCCCGCCGCCCGCGGAGCATCCGGCGAGCAGCAGCGCCGCCGCCAGTGCCACCGCCCGGGCGGACGACCGGGCCCGCCTGCTGTCGTACATCCAATTCCCCCCTGGATGGGTGCACTTGGCCGGTCCCAATCGTGACATACCCACCGCACTCGCCACGAGTTCGCGCACGCGTTGTCGGCGAGCTGTTACAGCCCGCCGAGCCCGGGCAACGGCCCGAGCGCGGCAGGCGCCCTACGGGGTGGTGCCGGTGAGGTACGCCGAGACGACCACGTTCGCCGTGTAGCTTCCGGTGGTCCGGTCGAAGGCGCCGCCGCAGGTGATCAGGCGGAGTTCGGCGCGGCCCGGCTCGCGGGGGCCGTAGGCCTGCTGTGCGTCGAAGTGGTCGCGGGGCAGGACCCGGGTGTCCTCGACGGTGAACTCGGCCACCGTGTCGTCGGAACGTACCACCCGGATCGTCTCCCCCGGCCGCAGGGCACTGATCTTGTAGAAGACCGCGGGCCGGGTCCGGGTGTCGACGTGCCCGACCAGGACCGCGGTGCCCGCCGCTCCGGGGCCGGTCCCCGAGCGGTACCAGCCGACCACGCCGGGCTGGTCGAAGGGCGGCGGGTCGACCCCTCCGTCGCGGTCGAGGCCGCGGGCCACCACGGGGGCCTGCACGCCCAGGTCGGGGATGTCGATGCGCTCGGGCACGGCCGGGCCCAAGGGCGCGGCGGCGGGCGGCAGCCCGGCCTCCGCGGGGCGGCCTACGGCGGCCATGTCACCCGTGGTGGGTCCGGTCAGGCCGTCGGGCACCTCGGTGACCCCGCGGCCCCACAGCCACAGCCCGAGCAGCAGGACGGCCCAGGTCACGCCGGTCAGCAGCCGTCCGGTCCCGGTGGAACGTTCGGTGTCGTCGGACATCGGGCCCGTCCTCAGCGCGAGCCGCGGCTCCGGCGGGCGCTCAGCAGCCCGACGGCGGCCGCGGCGAACCCGGCGAGGAGGAGGCCGGTGACCGCCTGCGCGGTGTCCGGACCGGCCGAACGGGAGTCCACCGAGGCGAGCGGAGCGGTGCCCCCGCCGCCCGCGTGCACGGGCGCGATGGGTGAGGAGAGCACGGCGTCGGGCGCGTCCTGACCGGACGGCGGGCGCGCCGCGACGGTGACGCTGCCGGTGACGGACGCACCGGCGCAGCTGACCCGCACGTCGTAGGAGCCGGGGGCCGCCGCGGAGCGGACCTGGGTCTCGCCGGTCAGCGTGCCGTCGGAGCCGCTGAGCCGGGCGTCAGAGACGAAGGCCGTCGAGGCGGCGGCGCCGGTCGTGCCGGAGCAGCCGCCGACCCGCAGGGTCACCACGGCGCCGGGGGCCGGCGAGGCCGGGGTCACGGTGATCCCCCGGCCGTCCGCCGCGGACGCGGCCGCCGGGAGGAGTCCGACGGCCGAGGCCAGGAGCCCGGTACAGAGAGTGAGGCGAAGAGAGCCCATCGTGAACCTCCAGATATCTGGAGGCTCCCCCGCACCAGGCACCCACGCATCCTCGGAAGGCGCCAGATTGCTCCGTCCGGGTGAGGTCGGGTTTGGCCGCTCAGACCAGGTCGACGAGGTTCGCGATCGAGTCGACGACCTCGGAGGGACGGAACGGGTACCGGTCGACGTCGGCGGGCTGGGTGACGCCGGAGAGCACCAGGAAGGTGCGCATGCCGGCCTCCAGGCCCGCGAGGACGTCGGTGTCCATCCGGTCGCCGATCATCGCGGAGGTCTCCGAGTGCGCGCCGATCGCGTTCAGCCCGGCCCGCATCATCAGCGGGTTGGGCTTGCCGACGAAGTACGGCTTCTTGCCGGTCGCGGCCGTGATCAGCGCGGCGACGGAACCGGTGGCGGGCAGGTCGCCCTCGGTGGACGGGCCCACGTTGTCGGGGTTGGTGGCGATGAACCGGGCGCCGTCGTTGATCAGGCGCACCGCCTTGGTGAGCGCCTCGAAGGAGTAGGTGCGGGTCTCGCCGAGGATCACGAAGTCGGGCTCGTGGTCGGTGAGGATGTACCCGATGTCGTGCAGCGCGGTGGTCAGACCGGCCTCGCCGATGACGTAGGCGCTGCCGCCGGGGCGCTGGTCGTCCAGGAACTGGGCGGTGGCGAGGGCGGAGGTCCAGATGTTCTCCACCGGCACGTCCAGGCCCATCCGCCGCAGTCGCGCGTGCAGGTCACGGGCGGTGTAGATGGAGTTGTTGGTGAGCACCAGGAAGGGCCGGCCGGACTCCCGGAGCTTCTTCAGGAAGGCGTCCGCGCCGGGGATCGGAACCCCCTCGTGGATGAGAACGCCGTCCATGTCGGTGAGCCACGACTCGATGGGCTTGCGGTCTGCCATGTGGGTGGGTCTCCTGGCGTGCGTATGCGGTGTGCGGTCATGCCTCAGCCGGGCGCGCCGGAACCACGGCGTACCGACGCCCCCAGCCTAGACAACGCCGGATCACCCGGGAACGCCCTGCTCACTTGCTGGTCGGCCACCGGCCGCGAACTGACCGTCCACGGCGCACGACGCCCGAGGCTCCGCAGGCCCGGACCACCGCAGCCCCGCGGCCTGGGGCAACGGGACCCCGGTACCGGGGGTTGGACGGCTCCGCCCCGGGGGGCCGGCGACCGAGGGGAGACGGCTGGCCGCCGGGACACGACTGGCGCTCCCGTACCCGTGGACCTGGCCCGGGGACCGGAATCCGAAACCCCGCCACCCGGCGGCACCACCCCCGAGGCGAAGAGCCGGGCACCCGGCCCGGCGACCGGCGCCCCGCCACCCGGCGGCACCGCCCCCGAGGCGAAGAGCCGGGCACCCGGCCCGGCGACCGGAGCGCCACCACCCGGCGGCACCACCCCAGGGCGAAGAGCCGGGCACCCGGCCCGGCGACCGGAGCCCCACCACCCGGCGGCACCACCCCAGGGCGAAGAGCCGGGCACCTGGCCCGGCGACCGGCGCCCCGCCACCCGGCGGCACCGCCCCAGGGCGAAGAGCCGGCACCTGGCCTGCGACCGGGCTGCCCCGTGGCCCGGCGGCGGACAGCCCGGCGCCCGGAAGCGGAAACCGGGCGTCACTCCCCGAGGGCAGACGGCCGGGCGTCCGGAGCCGGAAACCGGGGCGTCCTGTATCCGGTCTCCGGCCCACCGGGGTCAGCGTCGGCGGCGGGCCAGGACGAAGGCGCTCGTGCCGACGGCGAGCAGCGCGGCGGTGGCCGTGAGGAGGCCGTGGGCCAGGCCGAGGCCGGTGCGGGCCAGCTCCCGGGCGCGTTCCCCGGCGTCCGCGGCCTCGGCGGCGAAGGGCAGGGCGGCGCCCGCGGAGGGGACGGCTCCGGGGGTGGCCCCGGGGGAGGCGTCCGGGGTGGCCTCGCCGGACACCGCCTCCGTGCTGTCCGAGGGGACGGCGGAGGCCGGGGTGGCGGGGGCGGCCGTGACCGTGGGCGGCGGTGGGGGCGGCTCCTGGCCGATGCCGAAGCGGTAGTCGTTGGACTCCCCGACCCAGGCGCCGTCCGAGCCCCGCCGCTGCACGAGGGCGGCGTCCGCGGTGACCGCGTTCGGTACGGCGTCGGCGGCGAAGGCGACTCTGACCTTGACCGAGACGGTCGCCGCGGGCGCCACGGTGAACCCCGGGAAGTCGTTCCCGTCGAACACCCCGATGAGTTCGGACTCGTCGGTCCCGGTCAGCGGGACCGGGCGGGGGTGCATACCGTCGTAGAACTCCAGCTCGGTCTGGGAGGGCTTGAGGACCCGGTGGTCGTCGACGAGGACGACGACCGGGTGGACGTCGGTGCAGGTGCGGTTCGTGGTGTTGGTGAGGTCCAGGTACCAGGTGCCGTAACCGCCGCCCGGCTCGTAGGACGTGGGGCCGCCGTGGATACGGGTGGTAAGGGGGAAGTCCCGTGCGTCGGCGCCCACGCAGGACGCCTCGGCGACGACGGGGGCCGCGGTCGCCGGCGGCACGGGCACGAGGACGACGGCTGCGGCGGCTAGGCAGAGGGACAGAGGGGTGCTCAGTCGCATGCGCATGAACAGGTGACTCTGCCGGACGGCGGCGGGGGCCGTCGGTCACCACTCCGAGCACGGGGGACAACTCCGCCCGTTCAGCCCCCCTCCCCTCCCCCCTACCCGTCCGCCCGGCCGAAGAGCGGCGCCAGGAGCAGCTGCGCCGCGCCCTCCGCGACCGCGCGGTCCCCGCCGGGGGCGAGGCGGACGGGGACGGTCGTGCCGAGCGGGCCCTCGCGCCGGGCGCGTTCGTCGAGGACGGCGGCGACCCCTCGGACGAAGGTCTCCGGCGCGGCGGCGATCGTGCGGCCGCCGAGCAGCACGAGGTCGATGTCGAGCAGCCCGGCGAGGTTCGCGGCCCCGGCGCCCAGGACCCGCGCCGCCTCCTCAGGGTCCGCCCGGCCCACCGCGGCCAGGCACAGCGCCTCGACGCAGCCGCGGTTGCCGCAGTGGCACGGCGGCCCGTCCAGCTGGATGACCTGGTGCCCGAGCTCCCCCGCCCCGGTCCGCGGCCCCCGGTGCACGCTGCCGCCGATCACCAGCCCGGCTCCGAGGCCCGTGCCGAGGTGCACGTACGCGAAGGAACCGCCCTCCCCGCCGACCGCGAGCCCGAGGGCGGCCGCGTTGGTGTCCTTGTCGACGACCACCGGCACCCCGAGCCGCTCCGCGAGCGCGTCCCGCAGCGGGAACCCGTCCCACTCGGGGAACCCGGTGACCCGGTGCAGCACCCCGTGGACGTGGTCGAGCGGCCCGGGCGCCGCCACCCCGACCCCGAGCAACGAGGCGCCCCCGTACCCGATCAGCTCCCCGGCCGCCGCCGTGAGCGCCCCCAGCACGGCCACCGCCCCCGCCCCGAGGTCCAGTGCGGCGCGGCGCTCCGCCACCACCTTCCCGTCGAGGTCGACCAGCACCGCCCGCAGCTCGTCCCGGTCGAGATGCACCCCCACGGCGTGCCCCGCCTCCGGCACCAGCCGCAGCACGGTGGCGGGCTTGCCCCCGGTGGACGCGCGCCGCCCGGCCTCCGCCGCGAGGCCCTCCTCCCGCAGCCGAGCGGTGATCTTGCTGACGGCCTGGGGGGTGAGCCCGGTCCGCCCGGCCAGTTCGAGCCGGCTGATGCCCCCGCTCCCGGCGGTCCGCAGCAGATCCAGCACCAGCGCGGTGTTGTGGCTGCGCAAGGCGAGCAGATTCGCCCCGGCCGGCCCCGGCCCGCCCCTCGTGGCGCCCCGGACGCCGCCTCGCCCACCGGTGCTCCCCGTGCCGCTCGTCGTCATGTTCACACGTCCCATTCTCCCCGCCACTTGCACTTAGGCAACAGCGTTGCGAAAGTAGGACGCATGACATCTGCCTCTCCCCTGCGCGTCGGCCTCATCGGCTACGGCCTCGCCGGATCCGTCTTCCACGCACCTCTGATCGCCGCCACCGAGGGCCTCGCCCTGGACACGGTGGTCACCTCGAACCCCGAGCGGCAGGCGCAGGCGAAGGCCGAGTTCACCGGCGTCCGGACGGTCGCCGCCCCGGACGACCTGTTCGACCGGGCCGACGATCTCGACCTGGTCGTCATCGCCTCCCCGAACAAGACCCACGTCCCGCTCGCGACGACCGCCCTCAAGGCCGGCCTCCCGGTCGTGGTGGACAAGCCGGTCGCGGGCACCGCCGCCGAGGCCCGCGGCCTGGCCGCCCTCGCCGAGGAGCGCGGCCTGCTGCTCTCGGTCTTCCAGAACCGCCGCTGGGACAACGACTTCCTGACCCTGCGCAAACTCCTGGCGGACGGCGACCTGGGCGACGTGTGGCGCTTCGAGTCCCGCTTCGAACGCTGGCGTCCGCAGACCAAGGGCGGCTGGCGCGAGTCCGGCGACCCCGCAGAGATCGGAGGTCTCCTCTACGACCTCGGCAGCCACGTCGTCGACCAGGCGCTGACCCTCTTCGGCCCGGTCACCGAGGTGTACGCCGAGGCGGTCGTCCGTCGCGACGGCGCGGAGACCGACGACGACACCTTCCTCGCGCTCACCCACGCGAACGGCGTCCGCTCCCACCTCTACGTCTCGGCGACGACGGCCCAGCTCGGCCCGCGCTTCCGGGTGCTGGGCTCGAAGGCCGGATACGTGAAGTACGGCCTGGACCCGCAGGAGGCGGCCCTGCGCGAGGGCGACCGCCCGGGCGCCTCGGACGGCTGGGGCGTCGAACCGGAGTCGCTGCACGGCCGGATCGGCGCCGGCGAGTCCCCGGTCACCGGCGGCGGCCGCGCCGTCCCCACCCTCCCCGGCGACTACCCCGCGTACTACGCGGCCGTGGCCCGGGCCCTGCGGGGCGAGGGTCCCAACCCGGTGACCGCGCTGGAGGCGGCCGCCGCCCTGGACGTACTGGAAGCAGCCCGCCGTTCGGCGGCCGAGAAAGTGACGGTGACCCTCTGATGCACCACCCGCAGATCACCCCCCGGTCCACCCCCGAGCTCACCCCGTCGGTCGAGGAACTGGAGGCCCAGCAACGCCGTCTGGTCTTCCCCCAGTTCACGAACGACGACGCGTGGGCCCTGGGCTCCCTGCTGGTGGAGATGGCACGGGAACGCCAGGCCCCGGTGGCCGTGGACATCCACCGCGCGGGCCAGCAGCTCTTCCACGCCGCCCTGCCCGGCTCCACCCCCGACAACGACGCCTGGATCATCCGCAAGCGCCGGGTGGTGGAGCGCTACGGCGCACCGTCCTACCTGGTGGGAGCCCGCTACCGGGCCAAGGGCACGACGTTCGAGGAGTCCTCCCGCCTGGACCCCGACGCGTACGCGGCCCACGGCGGCTCCTTCCCGATCACGGTGGAGAACGTGGGCGTGATCGGCTCCGTCACGGTCTCGGGCCTCCCCCAACTCCAGGACCACCGCTTCGTGGTGGAGGCTTTGGAGACCTACCTGAAGCTGTAAACGCACGTCAGCTGGAGCGCGCCCCCAAAGGGGCGCGGGGAACTGCGCGAGCAACCACAACAAACCCGCACCCGCCCACGCAGAGAACTCCCCCGCCCCTCAGGCGTCCTTGAACTCCTGCCGCTGCCGCCCAAGCCCCTCGATCTCCAGCTCCACCACATCCCCACCCCGAAGGAACGGCTTGGGCTCCGGCGCCCCCATGGCCACCCCCGCCGGCGTCCCCGTGTTGATGACGTCCCCGGGGTACAACACCATGAACCGGCTGACGTACCGCACGACTTCGGCGACCGAGAAGATCTGCTCGGCGGTCGTCCCGTCCTGCTTCAGCTCCCCGTTCACCCACAGCTTCAGCGACAGCCCCTGCGGATCCCCCACCTCGTCGGCGGTCACCAGCCAGGGCCCCAGCGGGTTGAACGTCTCGCAGTTCTTCCCCTTGTCCCAGGTCCCGCCCCGCTCGATCTGGAACTCCCGCTCGGAGACGTCGTGCGCGACGGCGTACCCGGCGACGTACGCCAGCGGATCCTCGTCGTCGGCGACATAGCGGGCGGTGCGCCCGATGACGACGGCGAGCTCCACCTCCCAGTCGGTCTTCACCGACCCGCGCGGCACCAGCACGGTGTCGTACGGCCCGACGACCGTGTCCGCGGCCTTGAGGAAGACGACCGGCTCGGCCGGGGGCTCGGCCCCGGTCTCGCGGGCGTGGTCGTGGTAGTTGAGCCCGATGCACACGACCTTGCCGATCCGCCCCAGCGGCGGCCCGATCCGCAGCCCGGTCGCGTCGAGCGCGGGCAGCTCCCCGGCGTCGGCGGCAGCCCGGACCCGGCCGAGGGCGGCGTCGTCGGCGAGCAGCGCGCCGTCGATGTCGTCCACGACACCGGACAGGTCCCGCAGGACCCCCTCGGCGTCGAGCAGAGCGGGCCGCTCCGCCCCCGCCGTACCGACTCGCAGCAGCTTCATGGTCGTCACCGTCTCCCTTGGTAGCGAGCGCCCGGCCGATGGGTGCAGCCATCGGAGGACTGGTCGATCCTCCAAGATCCGCGTACAGCGGGCAAGAGTCTGTTCACGTACTGGACCGTAACCCTCCGGACCCGCACACCCCCTCACCGGTACAGCACCGCGCGCTCCACCGCACTCCAGGCGGTACTGGTCACCACGTACAACGCGGCGGCGAGCGGCACCACCGCCACGGTGAAGAGCGTGAAGAACGACAGGTAGGGCACGACCTTGCTGACCGCCTCCACCCCCGGCACCGGCTGCTCCCCCTCCCCGACGCCGGCCCCCGGCACCGCCGTCCGCTTGGCCCGCGTGAAGTTGAAGCCGGCGACGACGGCGACGAGGACGAACAGCCCCGCGTACACCAGCCCCGCACCCCCGAACACCCCGCCGCCGCTACCCCCCAGCAGGTCGAGCCACCGACCGCCGAGCGGAGCCCCCAGCAGGTCGTGGGCGAGCAGGCCGTTGTCCTGGCCGCCGATCGTCGGGTTGGAGAAGAGGTGGTAGAGGAGGAAGAACGCGGGCAGCTGCAACAACCCCGGCAGGCAGCCGGACAACGGGGACACCTTCTCCTCGGCGTGCAGCTCCAGCACGGCCTTCTGCAGGGCCTGCTGGTCCTTGCCGTGCTTCCGGCGCAGTTCGGCGACCCTGGGCTGGAGCGCGGCCCGGGCACGCTGGCCGCGGGCGGCGGCCCGGGACAGGGGATGCACGAGCAGTCGTACGAGTGCGGTGAACAGGACGATCGCGGCGGCGGCCGCGGAGGCGTGGAAGAGCGGCTGGAGCAGGTCGGCGAGATGCTCGACCAGACCGGCGAAAACGGACATGGGTGGGAGCCCTCCAGGGGGTCTCGTCGTGCCGTGGTGATGAGGTGGGACGGCATGACGACCCGCGCGGGGTCACCGGGAACGGATTCCGGGTGCCTTACGCGGCGGTCGCCTGGAGGTGGACCCCGGGTGCTCGCGGCCGGGTGCGGCCCTTCGCGTCCGGGTCGCGTTGCGCGAGGAAGGCGGTGCGCCGGGCCCGGTCGCGGATCGCCGTACGGACCCGGGTGGGCGGCACGACGGGCGCGGAGCGCGCGGCGAGCAGGCAGCTGACGGCGAGGGCCGAACCGGCGGCGGCGGTCGCGGCGAGCGCGACGGTGGTGAAGAGGCTGCCGGAGTCGAGCAGCAGCAGATCGAACAGGACGAGCAGGAGCAGGGCGACGGAACGCGAGCCCAGGGCCCGGCGGCCGTATACGCGCATGTCAACTCCCCTCTCCTCACCGAACTTTATACGAGACCAGTTTCCCCCACACCACCATCCGGTACCGCGAGGTGAACTCGGGCGTGCAGGTGGTGAGCGTGATGTAGTACCCCGGCTCCCGGTACCCGTACGACGGTTTCACGATCGAGCGCGGTACGGGCCGGACGACCCCGGAGTCCAGGGACGACGTCTGCGGCAGGATCTGGTCGACCACGTAGGTGTAGGTCCCGGCGCCCGTCTCGACCTCGATCGTGTCCGCGCGCCGCAGCCGGGGAAGGTAGCGGAACGGTTCGCCGTGCGTGTTCCGGTGCCCGGCGAGCGCGAAGTTCCCGGCCTGGCCGGGCTGTTGGGTGCCCGGGTAGTGGCCGACGTACCCGTGGTTGAGCACCTTCGGCTTGCTGACGCCCTCGGCGATCGGCACGCGCAGGCCGAGCCGCGGGATGACGAGGACGGCGTACGCCTGGGAGGCGACGACCCGGGTGGTGTACGACGTCCCCCGCCGTCCGGTGCCGGAACCGGCGGCCGGCGCGGAACCCCCCGTACCCGCTGCGCCCCCCGCACCCCCCGAACGCCCCTCGGCCGCGCCACCACGCACGCTCGGCCCGCCGCCCCGCCCCCACTCGCGCTCCAGCGCCTGCACCTTCCGCTCGGCCCCCTGCTTGGCCTCCCGGTTGGTCCACCACAGCTGGTGCACGACCAGGAGCATCAGCACCACGCCCACGGTGACGAGCAGTTCACCCCCGGTCCACAACACCCGCCGCGCCACCCGCCGTCGCCCTCGCCCCACCCGCCGTCGCCGCACCGTGCACCTCCCGCCACCCCGCAAGCCCGCCGGTCGGGCCCGCACGATAGGCCGACAGCGACCAAGTCACCAGAGACACGGCACTTCCCGCCCCGACCCCACCCCCCCAACCCCTTCCTCCACCGCTTTTAGAAAGCACTGCCACAACCCTCGACAACCCCACACGCCACACCTGATGCTTCGTGTTGGCATGCGGGGGGACGAGTCGACGCCGGTTCGGGAACCGGTGTTTGAGCCGCACGGAGAGGTTGAGAAGCAGCCATGATCCGACGCAGAACACTCCTGGCCGCCGCCGGAGGCGGCCTCCTGGGCAGCGCCCTGGCCACCGGCACGGCCCGCGCCGACGCGACGATCACCGTCAGCCCGTCGACGTCCTGGGGCACCTGGGAGGGCTGGGGCACGTCCCTCGCCTGGTGGGGCAACGTCTTCGGCACCCGCGACGACTTCGCCGACATCTTCTTCACCACCAAGTCGACGACGTACAACAGCACTTCACTCCCGGGCCTGGGCCTGAACATCGCCCGCTACAACCTGGGCGCGTGCAGCTGGAACTCCGTGAACGGCGAGAGCATGGTCGCCTCCACCAACATCCCCGCGTTCAAGCAGATCGAGGGCTACTGGCAGGACTGGAACAACGAGGACCCCACCTCCTCGGCCTGGAACTGGACGGCGGACGCGACCCAGCGCGCGATGCTCGTCAAGGCCGTCAACCGGGGCGCCACGGCCGAGCTCTTCGCCAACTCCCCCATGTGGTGGATGTGCCTGAACCACAACCCGTCCGGCGCCTCGGACGGCGGCAACAACCTCCAGTCCTGGAACTACCGCCAGCACGCCTCCCACCTCGCCTCGGTCGCCCTGTACGCCAAGAACCACTGGGGCGTGAACTTCGCGACGGTGGAGGCGTTCAACGAGCCGTCCTCCTCCTGGTGGACGGCGACCGGCACCCAGGAGGGCTGCCACATGGACGCGACCGTCCAGGCGGCCGTACTCCCCTACCTGCGCAGCGAGTTGAACAGCAGAGGCCTGACCGGCACCAAGATCTCGGCGTCGGACGAGACGAGCTACGACCTGGCCCGCACCACCTGGGGCGCCTTCTCCTCCACCACCAAGGGCTACGTGGACCGCGTCAACGTCCACGGCTACCAGGGCTCCGGAGGCCGCCGCGACCTCCTCTACACGGACGTCGTCACGACGGCCGGCAAGGCCCTGTGGAACTCGGAGACCGGCGACAACGACGGCACCGGCTACACCATGGCCTTCAACCTCCTCTACGACTTCCGCTGGCTGCACCCCACCGCGTGGGTCTACTGGCAGGTCATGGACCCGTCCACGAACTGGGCGATGATCTCGTACGACGCGAACACCCTGGCGGCGGGCGCGGTCACCACCAAGTACTACGTGATGGCCCAGTTCAGCCGTCACATCCGCCCCGGCATGAAGATCCTCGACACAGGTGTCAGCAACGCCGTGGCCGCCTACGACTCCTCGGCCAAACGCCTGGTGATAGTCGCCCTCAACACCGCCACCTCCGCCCAGACCTTCACCTTCAACCTCTCCGGCTTCAGCTCGGTGACCGGCGGCACCGGCGGCCTGGTCCCCCGCTGGAACACGGTGACGACGGGCGGCGACGCCTACAAGTCGTACTCGGACACCTATGTCTCCGGAAAGACGGTGGCGGTGTCGGTGCCGGCGAAGGCGGTACAGACCCTCCAGATAGACGGCGTGACGATCTGAGCCTGCCCCACCCGCCCGGTGCAGGGGGAACGGCCCCCATCCCCCTGCACCACAACCGACAGCCGCCCCTCCCTATCCCGACCCCCTCCCGATCCCTCTCTCTCCTTTGTCACCGCCGGGCAGTACGGTGTCGTCCATGCGCCCCGACACGCCTGCCGAGAACGTCGTCGACCACACCGCCGAAGCGGCACGCCTGGAGCGGACCGCCGACCGCTACCCCGAAGACGCCGAAGCCCTCCTCCTCCGGGCCGCGGCCCACCTGGAACTGGCCGACGCCCGCCCCGCCGCCACCGCGCTCTACGACCGCCTCCTCGCCAGCCAGGACACCCTGGAGAACGCCCCCCTCGTCCGGGCCCTCAAGGCGTCGAACCTGTGGGAGTACGACCACGAGGCGGAGGCCAGGGCGATCATCGACGGCATCCGTGCCACGGCCCCCCGCGACCCGGCCCCCTGGGTCATCGTCGCCGAATCCCTCGAATCCCACGACGAGCTCGAAGCGGCGCACGACACGTTCACGGAGGCGGCGACCCTCCTCCTGACGGACGTGGCGGAACCCCCGTACGCCACGCACCCGATCCTCTTCGGCCGCCACCGGGTCCGCCGCATGCTGGGCCTCCCCCACGACGACTGGGACGCCCGCGCCGACACCCTCCACTCGTCCCCCGTCTCCCTGGACGAACTCCACGACCCGAAGCGCGTGTGGTCCCTGGGCTCCGACAACCCCCAGGAGCTGGAGGCAGAAATCTCCCGCCTCCGCGCCGAACTCGGCACCTACCGAGAGGCCCTCTCCCGCCCCTTCCCGGTGGCGGTCCTGCACTGGCCGGCGGAGGAACTCACAGAACTCGTGACGGCGTACCCGGACCTGGCCGCCGAATACCCCTCCCACGCGGAGCACCTCGCGACCATAGAGTCCTCCCTCCGCGAACTCTCCACGTCCGGCACCCCCAACCTGGGCATCGTCACCGGCACGGTCCCCTCCTACGAGGCCTTCGCAGCCTCCGAGGGCTCCTCCCCCTCCGACACGACCCTCCTCCCCCAGTACGCCACGACCCTGGCAGCCCGAGGCCGAGCCGTGGCCTGGCCCCCACAGCGCACGTCAAACTGCTGGTGCGGCCAGAACCAGCCCTACGACACCTGTCACGGCGCATAGACAGACCTCAGCAAAGCGGCCCGCCACGAAAAAACCCTCGGCGGGCCACTTCAGACAGCTCGGTCCGCCACCACAGACAGATCACCGTCCGGGAAGAACCCGAGGTTCAACCGGACCCCACCTTCAGCGCTCACCGAAGGCTCGTACTCCTGCACGGAAAAGGGCCGTCAGAGTCTCCGGTGGCGTTTCGCCCGCTTGCTGTAGCAGGCCTGGACGGCGGCCATGGGACGGCCTCTGGCTCGGCCGGCCGTCGCGGCCGCGTACAAGATCTTGAGGCCACGAGCAGCCCATGGCAGGCTCATGCCGCGTGATCGATGAATTCGCGAAAGACAACCTGCACGGGAGACTGCGGCGGGACCGCAAGGCGCTGCTCTGGAAACTCGACGGCTTGTCCGAATACGACGCCCGTCGGCCTTTGACAGCGACCGGGACCAACCTCCTCGGCCTGGTCAAACACGTGGCCACCGTCGAGGCCAGGTACTTCGGCGAGGTCTTCGACCGCCCTTCCCCGGAACCGCTGCCCCGGTGGCAGGACTCCGACGGCAGCGATCTATGGGCGACCGAGGACGAGACCCGCGAGCAGATCATCGGGTTCTACCGGCGCACATGGCAACACTCGGACGCGACGATCAACGAGCTTCCCCTCGACGCCCCCGGCCACGTGCCGTGGTGGCCGGAGCCTCATGCCGACACGAATCTGTTCGCCATCCTGGTCCATGTCCTCGGCGAGTCCAACCGGCATGCCGGACATGCCGACATCCTGCGCGAGGGCCTCGACGGGCGGACCGGGATGCGCCCCGAACACGAGAAGCAGATCGACAAGGAGGCCCGCGCAGCCTACTGCGCGAAGATCGAGCAGGCCGCCAGGTCGGCCGCGCCAGTCAAGGCGTAGAGGTCGTCTCACGTGACGTGAAGTTCATGGCGGTAAGTCCTGTTAGATGGCGAAACCGCGCTGGCAGGAACGGAGGGCATCGAAGGCGCCGCGCCAGCCCGGACCGGGGTAACCCGGCCACGCGATCCTGCCTCAGGACATAGAGCGAGCCGTCGAGGGTCAGCCAGGCGCGGGCGGGCGCAGTCAGCCGCCTACCTGGCCGATTAGCGTGACGAGGTCCAGCGTCCAATGAGAGAAGCCGGTCTCATTGTCGTACCAGCCGAACGTTTTGACGACTGAGCCACGGCCGACGGCATCGCTGACCATAGTCAGGGGCGTGTCAAAGATGCAGGACGCGGGCGAGCCCACGATGTCCGAGGAGACCAGCGGGGCCTCGGAGTAGATGAGGAGTCCGTCCATGTCGAACTCGGCCGCCTTACGGAATGCGTCGTTGACCTCCGTCGCGGTGACCGTGCGGCTCAGCTCCACGGTGAGGTCGACGACGGAGCCGTCGATCACCGGCACCCTCATGGAGGTGCCGTCCAGCCGCCCGGCCAGTTCCGGAAGCACCCTGCCGACAGCGCGGGCGGCACCTGTGCTGGTCGGAATGATGTTTGACGAGGCGGCGCGCGCCCGCCGGTAGTCGCGGTGTGGCTGGTCCTGCAGGCGCTGGTCGCCGGTGTATGCGTGCACGGTGTGCACGACGCGTTCGAAATGATCTGCTGGGTGTCGTTGTAGGCGTCAGTGTTGACCCCCATCACGACGGTGAGGTTTCACCCCTGGCCGGGGCGGAGATGATGACGCGTCCGACGCCGGCGCTCAGGTGGCCCGCGGCGTCCTCAGCGTTGGTGAAGACGCCGGTGGACTCGATCACGATGTCGACGACGAGCTCCGCCGGCCGAGTGCCGAATCCGAGGGGGCGGGTGAGAACGGTGAAGTGCGGGTCCGTGGCGAGCGGGATCGGCAGCGGTCTAAGCGTTGTCCATAACTGCTGGTCGCACCGGTAACTCCCGCTGGGGTCAGCCGCAGAGGAGATCGACGTCCTTCTCGATGCAGAGCTGCACGACGACCACCAACCGGCGGGCGTCGTCTAGGTGCTGTTCGAGAAGCGGGCCGGTGTTTCCGCCTTGAGGCTGGTCGGCGATCTCCTGCAGGCGGGGCAGGATCGCGGCGCACTGGACCGGCGTGAGGTCGGGGCCGTCATCGTCGGGGTGATTGAGGAGTGGTGCCAGGGTGGTGGAGACGTCGTTCCACGGGCGCTGTCCGCCGAAGCCGTGCATCTCGTCCAGTGCGAACCCCTCGGCCTGTGCCAGCCACCGCCGGAACGCTCCGAAGCCGGTGTAGGACCAGGAGACGTCCGGGCTGCTGGTGTCATCGTTGCCTGGAAACAGAACGAGCCCCACATGTCCTCCCTCCTCACTGGCCGAGCCCACAGGATCGGATTGATGGAAGGGCGACAGCAACTGAAAGATCTCGCCGTGGCTGGTGTGATCACGGCGTCTGAGTCGTCCTGGATAACCCCGTTCACCGGGCTGAGCCCTCGGCAGTTCGGCAAGCTGATCACCGCGCTGCGGCGCGAGGGTGCCGACCCGGTCCGCAAAGGCCGACCCTGGAGTCTGCGCTGGAGGACCGAGCACTGCAAGGTCCGCGCCCGCGTGGCTATCGACGAAGGTAGGGGCCCGTCGGAACGCGTCGAGTAGCCCTTCGGGTCGCCGCCGCCTCGATCTGACGCGTGTCGGAAGTGAAGCGCATCTGCCGCCACTCCCGTGGCACGAGAACCGCAAGCGCACCAGCCAGAACGAACGCCAAGAGTCCAATTGCCACTGCCACGAACACCGTTGCCCCCTATAAGCGCTCCGGACCGTCGTCCCGGCGGCCCTGGCTCAACTCGCCGATGCCTACCAAATCAACTGTACTCACCGGATGATCGAACGTACACGGAATCTCCCGCAGCCATGGGCAGTTGCTGTCATCCTGCCTGTGCACTCATGTATATACGGGACAGTCCTTATTAAAGGAATCAGCGCCATGTGGGCATCGTTCATGCCTGCATGACGTCCTTCGTTCTAGTTCCCGGCGGGTGGCGCGGCGGCTGGTACTTCTCCGGATTGGCCGACCGACTGCGCACCGCCGGACATCGGGCGCTGACCGTTACCCCCACCGGTGTCGGCGACCGCGCCCACCTGAACTCTGCCAACGTCAATCTCGACACCCACATCGACGACGTGCTCGCCGTACTCGCTTCTGAGGAGGTCAGCGACGCCGTTCTCGTCGGGCACAGCTACGGCGGGATGGTGATCACCGGTGCCGCCGACCGCGCCCCTTCCGGCGTGGTGCGGCGCCTGGTCTACGCCGACGCCTACGTACCCGAGGACGGTCAGTCCTGTTGGGACCTGACCACCGATGCCTACCGCAGCATGTTCCTGGACGGCGCGGCGGCGGACGGATACGCGGTCCAGCCGCCGTCCGGCAGCGACCCGCGCGTGACCGCACATCCACTGGCCTCTTTCCTCCAGCGGATCCGGCTGGACGGGGCCGCCCTGCGTGACGTCAAGACCCGGGATTACGTGTATCTGTCCGGGTGGGACGGCACGCCCTTCACCGCCGTCCGCGACCGGCTGGCCAACGACCCGACCTGGCGGGTCCACACCCTGGACAGCGGCCACGACGTCTGGAGGGATGCCCCGCAGGAGTTCTTGGAGATCCTTCTGCTGGGCGAATAGCCGCAGCGCGGTGCGCGGACGTCTCATCTGCCGTTCAGCTCATCTGGCAGTGGTGGCTCGCGAGGTTCATCAGCACGAGGAGGGCACGCAGGAGGTGGGTGGCGCGGGCGGGGTCGAGGCGGAGTTTGGTGAGGACCGCCAGTTCTTCAGGTGGGCGAAGCCGTGCTCGACCGAGGCGCGTCCGACGGCGAGGGCAGCCGCCACCCCACCCGGCGTGCCCGGACGGTCGACCGCGGCCCACCCACGTGGCACACCCCGCCAAGCCGCCCACTTTCCCCGGGGCCGCCCGCTCGCTTCTCCCCCGTGCCGGAGCGGCCCGGGTCAAGGGTGGCCCGCAGGGCCATCGGCGAAGCCGACGCGAAGCGCCCTTGAGGCGGGCCGCGGAGGCACGACACTGGCAAAGAAGCGGGCGGTCCCTCTGCCGAGGATGCCCGCTCCAGTGAGGCGAGTCCTTCTCCGGCTACACGCCGAGCCGCCTGCGCCGGCAAGATGATCCCGTGCCGAACGTCGTCCCCTCCTCTCTTGCCGTTTCCGCCCGCATGAGCAAGCAGGTGAGCAAGGACACGGAGGCCGAGCTCGCCGTGCGACGGTTGTTGCACGCGGCCGGACTGCGGTATCGCGTGGAGTATCCCGTACCGGGCATGCCCCGTCGACGGATCGACGTGGCCTTCACTCGGGCCAAGGTCGCGGTCCTCATCGACGGCTGCTTCTGGCACGGCTGTCCTCAGCACGCCACTCACCCCAAGGCCAACGCCGACTGGTGGCGCCGCAAGCTGGATCGGAACATGGCCCGCGACCGCGAGACGACCGAGCATCTGATCGCGGAAGGCTGGACGGTGCTGCGATTCTGGGAGCACGAGGCTCCCGGGGAAGTGGCCGCACGGGTGGTAGCGGCTGTGGAGCAGCGTCGAGCGGAAAGTACCAGGGGGAGAAGAGAATGAGTGGACTGACTTTCGTCGACGTGTGCTCCGGGGCCGGTGGGCTCGCACTCGGGCTGGAGCAGGCAGGGTTCGAGCCCCGCCTGTTGCTGGACGACGACGAACTCGCCGTCAGCACTCTGCGGGCGAACCGATCCCACTGGAAGGTGCTCCACACCGACCTGCTGGACTTCGACCCGGCCGAGCACCCCGTGAGCCACGACGTGGATCTCCTCTCGGCCGGCCTGCCACGGGTGAAGTCGAGTGCCACCGTGGGACGTGCGGACTCACATGCCGAAGAAGAGTTGCTGAGGGCCACGGTCTATCTGGTGCATGCCATCAAGCCTCGTGCGGTACTCATCGAGAACGTTCCGGGGCTCGCGCACTCAGACGCCTATCAGCAGTTTCGTGACTTCGCGCGAGCGGAACTGGCGCACCTCGGATACGAGTTCAGCTGGTTCGTAGTGAACGCCGTCGACTTCGGCGTACCCCAGAATCGCAAGCAGGGCGTCCTGGTCGCCATCGCGCGCCAGTGGGCCGAAGGGTTTCGGCCCCCCGCACCGACGGTGCAACAACCGATGACGGTCGGTGCTGTTCTGGAGCCCTCCATGGCCTCGCGCGGTTGGAAGGACGCCGCCCGTTGGGCCGCGCAGGCCGATCGACCGGCTCCTACCCTGGTCGGCGGCTCGAAGAACCGGGGCGGCGCGGACCTGGGGCCGACGGGAGCCAAGCAGACCTGGGCGACCATGGGTGTCAACGGTCACACCGTGGGTGATGAGGTTCCCGACGCGGACTTCGTGTGGGATCCCGAACTCGGCCGGGATCACATGGTGAAAATCACGCCCAGGCAGGCGGCGCTGCTGCAAGGTTTTCCCGAGACGTGGGAGATCACCGGGCGCAAGACCGCTCGGTACCGCCAGATCGGCCACGCGACGCCACCGCCCGTGGGCAAGGCCCTGGGGCGGGCTATCGCCTCCGCGCTCATTCCGGATCCACGATTCCTCTCGGCCGGCTAGACTTCCGCCACATGACCAGCACGGCGTCCCACAAGCCCATCCTCGACCAGCCTCGTATCCTGGATCTCTTCGCAGGTCCCGGAGGACTGGACGTCGCAGGTCACTCGCTCGACATCCCGAGTCTCGGTATCGAGTGGGACAAGGGCGCGTGCCTGACCCGGTACGCCGCCGGCCTGGACACCCTCCATGCCGATGTCAGCGCAGTGCGCAGGGACGCCTTCGAGTCGCTGCCGCCGGAGATCAACGTGCTCGCCGGCGGACCGCCGTGCCAGACGTACTCGGTGGCCGGGCACGGCGCCGGGCGCCAGGCCTTGGAAACGGTCAAGGGCTACATCGACAGGCTGATGCCAGGTGATTCCGAGAAGGAGATCGACGAGGAACTCAGGGGACTTCCCGATCCACGCACCGCCCTGGTCCTGGAACCTCTCCGGTACGCGATTCAGGCAACACGAAGCCCCAACCGCGACAACCGACCGTACGATGTGATCGTCCTGGAGCAGGTACCCGCAGTGGCCCCACTGTGGGAGCACTATGCCAAGGTACTGGCCGAGACGGGGCTCCCCGACGGGACCAGATACAAGGTTGTCGTCGGCGTTCTGGACACCGAGACCTACGGAGTACCGCAGACGCGTTCTCGCGCGGTGTTGATCGCCCGGCGCGAGGGCCTCGGCGAGCCCTCTCTCCCCTCCCCTACGCATCGTTCCTACGATGCGAAGGAATGGAACCGCAACAACGGGACAAGCACTGTCGACCAGGTCCTTCAGCCGACCCTTGACGAGGGCGGCACGTCGGAGAGCGACGAAACCAGGCTCCCTTGGAGGTCGATGCGTGACGCTCTCTCCAGCCCGGTGGGCTCACATCCGGGGCGTCTCACTCCCTTCCTGGTCCGCTCGAACTACGGCAGTTCGGGAATCCCGGGGAGGCGGGGAGTACGGACCGACCGACAGCCCGCCACCACCGTCACCGGCCGCATCTCCCGTTTCGTTGTCTTCGAGCACCTGAACGAGAAGATCGTCTACGAGGGCCCGCGGTTCAGCATGAACGAGGCCGGCATGCTGCAGAGCTTTCCGCCGGACTATCCGTGGTCCGGTACGGCGCAGGCGCAGCAGGTCGGCAACGCCGTACCACCCCTTTTCGGTGCGCACCTGCTGAGTTCCGCTCTCGGACTTCCCCAGCCGGACCCGGAGGCGCTGAGGAAACCGTGGCAGCCGGCCACCGAGGAGCAACAAGCCAAGTTGCGAAGCAACGGTTGCGGAGCAGCCGACGCATGCACCGACAGGTGTCCGCAGCCCAAGGACCAGGTGCCGCCGCCTTCTTCCATGCGTCCACGCAAGACCAAGAAGGCAGCGACGAAGTAGCCCGAGCGCCGCGCCGGTCAGTTCTCGATCTTCCTGCCTCTGACCGGCGCAGTCTCGAACAGCTCTGCAAAGTAGTCGGTGAGCGCGACCACGGACTCCTCCGGCACAGGATCCTCGTCGGGCCCCTTCGGAAGTTCGTACCGCTCGACCGGTGGCGCCGATTCCGCTTCCGCGATCCAGTCTCGCAGGTGGACGGGGTCACGGGGCTGGTCGGGCGCGAGGATGTCGTAGATCAAGGTTGCCCCGGCCGCGTTGATCGCGACGCTGAGACCGTCCACCTCTCGGCCGGTGGTGACCAGTCCGTTCTTCAGCAGGCGGACCACAGCCTGCGCAGTGGGACGGTGGTCGATTATCTCCTTCTTCAGAACGCTGTGGATGAGGTCCTGGTTTCTGCAGGCTGCCTCGACAGGCTCGTAGTCCGCTCCGTTCCTGAACAGCTCCGCTGCCCACCACAGCCGTGAGAAACACTGTCGGTCGGCAGATCCCCGGAAGCGCTCCGCGGGGACACGCCTTTCAGGCCGCCTCGCCGTCGGTTCCGAAAGGTGACGCCAGACCACGTAGTCGGGAGCCACCGCCAGTGCAAGGTGGTTCCACAAACGTCTGTCCGCCGCTTCTCGTCGCGTCAGGCGCAACGTGGCATGGAGCCGTGGCGCGAGCCATGCGTCAGCTCGGGTGCGGTCCTCCCGAAACTCGAACATGGCGTCTTCCACCAGGCTCCGGATCGGCTCGACCCACCATCTGGCGTCGTCCTCCGGAAGCGGCTCGACGACCTTGGCGAGGTCGACGCCCGCATGCACCTGTTCCCCCTTGAGCAGCCCCTCGGTGAGAAACGGGTCGGCGGCCGAGGAGTCGAGCAGCGCCAAGCGCTCCGGGACATGGCTCGGTTTGGTGATCACGTCTCGCTCTCCCGGTTCATCTGTTCCAGCCCGCGAATGACGTAGGCGAGGGCCTTGGTGGCATCGGCTCGGCGGATCGCCGCGTAATGGATGCGGGTCTGGAGTTCCACCCAGCCCGAATCGCCGGTGCGACGGCGATGAACCTGGCGTAGCGCCTCCTCGACGTGTACGCCGGGTACCACGTCCGGGAGCATCTCCCGCAGCACCTCACCACGCCAGCCCGTCGGGAAGACCGGACCGGCGCCGGGTTCCACCTCCAGGTCGCCGATGGCACCGTGGAACAGCGCCGTCCACACGTCGGTGGCCATCTGGGCGACCAAGAGGTCACGCACCTTGCTCTCCAGGGCGGAACCGTTGCTGTCCAGCAGTGCGAGGATCCCCTCGACGTCCGTGTTCACGAACACCGTCGGAACCCGGGCGGAAGCATCCACGGCCCAGGGGGCATCGGCATACGCCTGCAACCATTCCCGCGCGCTCCTCTTGAACGAGGCTCTCCGCACTTCCAATCGGAGCTCCTGAACCGGATCGTCCGAGATCGTGTCGACGATCCAGTTCCGGTCGGTTTCGGCGATGGAACGCCCCCGCACTCCGTCCACCGTCCCCACCGCGTACACGGCGAGGGAGGCACGCCCCAGGTGGTCGTCACGCAGCACCTCGACGGAACCCGACCAGTCTCGACCGTCCTCGGTGTCCCGCGTGAGATCCGTGGAGGTACGGGTATTGGTCTCGCCATCGGTCAGCACGGCGAGGACGCGCAGCTCTGACCAGGCGGCGTCCGACGCGTTGGCACCGGGCGGCAGTGTCGCGGAGAGCCCGATCGTGGCGCTCACCCAGTCGGCGTGGCCCGCGATGCCCAGCGCGACGGCCTGCTGCTGGGTGGAGAACGCGGTGGTCTCCAGTTGGTCCCGGGTGCCGTCGGGCAGCTTGAGGGAGACCGAGGTCACCCTGAGTGTGACCGGTCGATTGAGCCGAGCGTACGGGTAGGACTTCACGCGTCACTCCCCCTTGCCGGCACGGAGTTCGAGGACGAGAGTCGTGAACATCGCCCTGACCGGATGGCTGGTGACGTCGGTGCGGCCACGGAACGTCGCGCGTCGTGTGCCGGGCGGGAAACGCAGGATCCCGTCCTCCACCTCACAGCCCTCGACGGCCACGAGTTCAGCCCAGTCGAGCTGGGGGCGACCACCGGAACGAACGTCCAACTGGGCGACCGGCACCATCGGGACGATCTCGTCGCCGCGCGGGATCTTCACCTCCGCGGTGATCCGCCACTCCCCTTCGTCGCCGATCGTCGCGTCGAGTGCATCCAGTTCCGGCACCACAGGCCCGGTGGGCACCTTGGCCTTCGGCTTCTTCTTCACGGTCAGCGCCTTGCGCAGCGCCTCGCCCCCCTCGGCACCGCCAACACCACGCTTAGGTCGTGCGACGAGTTCCCTGACAGCCTTGTTGGCCTCGGTCGTAAACGAGTTGATCCGCCGATACGCCGAGGCCGACCAGCGCAGAGCCAGTTCTTCCGTCTGCCCCCACCGGTCGTGCTCGGGCGGCTCTGCCGCCCTCAAGAACTCCTCGGCCTCGGTCGCGAAAGGGGCGGATTCGCCGGCAGCCTCTCCCGCCAGGAGTACGGCCTGAAATGCATTGGTGCCGATGGGCAAGTTCGGGACCAATGCCTTCTTGACCGTCATACGGTTGCCTCGTAGCGAATGCATCTGGTTCTTCGGCCCGTTCTTCCGCTCCTCGCCATCGCTCATGACGTCAGTGACCAGCAGGACCGCCTGGTGCGTCCCGAGGGTGCCGCCCTTCGCGCCCCCGGGCAGAGGCAGTTTCAGCGGGATGCTCCGTGCCACCACTTGGCCGGCCTCGGTGAGCCGATCCACGGTGACGCCCTCGTAGTGAGCCCGCAGGGCACGGGTCCGGGAAGGCTGCTCGACGGAAGGGTCGACCTGTTCCTCCTCCAGAACGACTTCACCGTTGCGCATCGTGCGGACAGACGCCTCCAGGAGCGGAAGCCTGCCGCCCCCGCCGGTCATCGCGGCCCAGAAATCGCGCCCAAGCGCCTCGACCAGACGGCGGTGCATCCTGCGTATGTCGCGGGTGTCCTCGCCGCCTTCCTCTTCCTCCCCGTCCGCTCCCCCTTCTTCATCGTCCTGGGACGCCCGTTCGTCGAGGCTTGCCACGTCCTGGGCGCCGACCACGAGGAAGGACGTGCCCGGTTCGTCGCTGTCCCGGCTGAGATGGAGACGGGCCACGGTCTCCTCGTCCGCCCACCAAGAGCGGGCCACCTCGGCACCGGGGGTATCCGGGTCAGGGCGTCCGAGCCAGGCAGGACCCGCGTACGGCACCCCTTCGACCTCCCGCCAGGGAAGCTCCAGGCGACCGATGACCCGCCGCTCGGTACGCCCTTCGTGGGGCTCCGACAGAGTGGAGTTGACGAGCACGAGGCCAAGCGCGCTGGTGGCCCAAAGCGTCGCCTTCCCCAGGCCGTACGAACCCCCCGCGCCGGGGCCGGACTTAAGGCTCTCCAACTGACGCCTGATCACGGCGGCGAACTTGCCGTCCTCGTAGTCGTCGCCAGTGAGCCCGGACGCGTTGTAGTCGTCGATGCGCAGCAGGACGAGGCGTCCCTTCTCGTACATGTCGCGCACCCCAGCGTCCACGACCCGGGCGACCTTCTGATTCCCGGCGGCCTCCGAGACAGCGGAATAGTGCGGGAAGAGATCGTTCCAGAGGATCGCGTCACGGAAGTCGTCCAGGAACTTCCCCGTCAGCTCGTGCAGGGTGTAGCGGACCTTGACAGGGCGACCTGTCTCCTTCCGGCGCTCGTCCAGGCTGTTCTGGCAGGTCTCGCGGGCCAAGACCTGCACGTCGGCGTCGAAGGCGAAGGCAGCGGCATTGCCCAGGTCACGGCCACCGTCGCGGTAGCCAGGGCGGTGGTACCAGAAGATCGGGAGGCCGGCCTGGGTGTCGGTGGTACGGGTGTGCACCGTACCCACGTCCGTGCCGAGCACCCTGGCTATGTCCGTCATGACAGTCGGGCGGGGAGTCGACCTGCCGGTTATCCAGGCGGACACAGCGGCCCGGGTCAGCTTGAGCTCGTCGGCCAGTTCGGCCTGCGTCTTGCCCGCGAGCTTGAGCTGCCGGGCCAACCAGGGCCCGAACTCCTCACCTGTCTCCACGCGTTGCCTGCTCTTTCATCGGTCCCGTGCTCCTCGCATGTCGTGGACCACGAGGTTAATTTGACGCGCGCGACAGCGTCAACCAACAGTTGATCGGGCTCGATCGTCGAATCACTTCACCTCGGTGCCCCAAGTTGTCCCATATGACCAACCTTCCCCCCATATGCACCACTTCCTTAAATGGAGCGACCAACTCCCTTTTTCTCAGAGGAAGTTGCGCTTGCGCATTCGGGTGACGATCGATACCGTCGTTGACGATGGGGATTCCATCTCGCTTGCGAAACCCGAAATCGGGAGAGCTGGGCGGCAACGGGAGAAGTGCGCCCAAAATTCAGCCATGGACCCCGCCGCGCCTCACAAGGAAGCACCTTCCGAAAAGGACTGGCCATACGAGACTCCACCCCCTAGCTTGATTCCCCAAAAGGAAGTCTCGGCTCCAAGTTCCAACTTTATTCGTTCCATTTCACACGGGGGCGCGTGCTCACATACACCCCTGTGCTACTGCACGATGCGACCCTAGGGGTGGATCACTCGATGAATGAACAGGACGACGACGAGTCGTTGGACTCGCAGCGGGACTCGAGTTCTTTTCGGTTGGAAATCGTGATGGCAAGCAGCACGGCCGAGGTCCGGGATATTCTCCTCCGTTTCGACGTGCCCGAAGAGGAGTTCGGCAACCGCTCCCCCTCCTTGGCCAAGCTGGTCCAGCGGCTGCCCGACGAGACCCACCCTCCGTCCTGATTTCAGCACGTCGCGAGCCGAAGTATCAGTCTCGCAACAAACCAACGCCTTCCCCATGAACCCACCGCTGCACGAAGGCACTGTAGAAATCACGTTCAGCGCCACGACGAACACGGGCCAGCCGACGATGCCAGCGGTCGGCCCGCCGTTCGATTTTTCACCCGAACCTTGACGCCCCAGGAGCGCAGTAGCAGTGCTGTCTTCGTCCTCATCGGTGATCCAAACCGTTCTCGAACAATCCTCGCGCGTCCTGCAGGCTTACGCCGTTGACCCTGGTCTCGTGGCCGAGCATGCCAATGGGGAGCGCCGTATCACCCAGGGCGGATATGGCGATCGCCAGCTTTTCGAACTCGTGCAGAACGCGGCGGACGAAATGGCGGACGGGCAGGGCGGACGAGTGCATGTCGTCCTTACGGCCAGTCACTTGTATTGCGCGAACGAGGGCAATCCTGTGACCCCGGAAGGCGCGGAGACAATTCTTCGGATGAGTATGTCGAAAAAACGTGGGGGCCAGATCGGCCGTTTCGGGGTCGGTGTCAAATCCGTTCTCGTGGTGACCGATGCGCCGGAATTCTTCAGCAGCACCGGCAGTTTCGGATTTGATCGCGCCTGGTCGTACGAGCAGATCAAGGCAGTGCCCGGCATGACGGTACGCTACGGCCCGGAGTTCGAAGCTCCCGTGCTGCGCGTGGCCCGGCCTCTGGACGTGCAGGCCGAGCGCGCCTCCGATCACGTCCTGAACGAACTGCTGAGCTGGGCCACCACCGTCGTTCGCCTGCCCCTGCTCCCGAAGGCCGACGACCGGCTGGGCCGGGACATGCATGGCGGACGCGGCAAGGACAACGGCGAACCCCGCGAGGAGTTCCCGGCCGGCTTCCAACTCTTCTCACCGCACGTCGCGAAGGTGGTGCTGGAGGACCGCCGCCCTCGGCCCATGGCCCGTCGGACGCTGACCGCCCAGCACACCGGCGACCTGTACACGGTGGTGGAGGAGCGGACAGGGAAGGCCGTCACCACCGACCGGTGGCGCGTGTTCACCACGAGCCACGTACCCGGTCCGGCTGCCCGCGACGACGCCGGAGAACTGCACGACCGGCTCTCGCTCGACCTCGCCTGGGCCGTCCCGGCACTGGAGAAGGATCCGGAGAGCGGCCTGTACGTCAGTCCGCAATCACGCGGACGCGGCAAGTTCTGGTCCTTCTTCCCGACCAAGTACGAAATGTCGCTGAGCGGCATTCTCAACGGCGCCTGGAAGACGAACGAGGATCGGCAGAATCTTCTCGACTCCTCCCCCTTCAACCAAGAGATGATCCGAGCGGCGGCACAGTTGGTCGTCGAATCGCTCCCGGCCTTGGCAACAGTCGAAGACCCGGCCGCCTACCTCCCCCTGCTGCCCGGCCGTGTGAAGGAGGCAATCAGTTGGGCGGACGAGTTCCTGACCGAAGAGATCTGGATGCGTACCGCGGTGAACGCATCACTTCCTGACCAGGACGGCGTGCTTCGCGTGCCGGCAGAGCTGCGGGTGCACCCGCGTCCCAAGGACCCGAGGAAGGAGTCGAAGTCTCTTCTGCGTTGGCTACGGCTGTGGCACGAATGCCCGGACCGTCCGGCGAACTGGCTGCATCCGAGCGTCGAAGTGAGTGTGACGCGCTCAGGCAAGGTCGAACACATCCTTGATGCGGCCAAGCACCAACGAGCCGATGTTCGCACCTGGTTGGAGGCCCTTGTCGAAGGCGGCACCGCGCAGGCCTCCGCTACGGCGGTCCGCATTCTGGCCGACATGATCGAGGTCGATTCCCCGTTCGTCGAGGAGGCCCGCAAGGCCCACATCGTCCTCACCGAGGAGCATGGTCTCGTCCCTCCTGTGCACGGCAAGGTCTACCGCCGCACCGACCAGGACGGACTGCGCGAGTCCCTGGTGTACGTGGTCGACGAACTCGCCCAGGACCCTTCGCTGACGCACGCACTCGACATCCTGGGCATCCGGGAGGCCGACGTCGAGGGCCGGTTCGACAGTGTTCTCGACCAGGGCTTCGACCACTACAGCCAGTCGGACTGGGAGCGGTTCTGGGAGCTGTTCCGTCAGGCCGGAGTGAGTCGCCTGACCCACAAGGTGCTGGAACGAGTGCCCGCCGCACGCTCGACGCTCCGGGTACGGACCGCCGACGGTCGGTTCCGGCCGGTCGAGGACTGCATGCTGCCGGGTGTCGTGGTCGACGCGAAGCGGGACCCGAGCATCGCCGTCGACATGGCGTTCCACTCCGACGACACCCCCTTCTTCTCCCAGGTCGGTCTACGGGAACGACCGGCCGGCGGGATCAGGCCCCAGGAGGGCGAGGCATGGTACGACGAGTACCGCGAAGCGCTCCACAGCTCCTACCTGCGCCGCCTGGACAGCAGCGCCCCGCGCCCCGCGCTGAACCGGATGAAGACCGACGGCGCCCCGATCGGCGGACCGCTTCATCTCTTCCGCGCGCTCTCCGAGGAATCCCGCGCCGCCTTCCTGAAGGTGCTGCCCGACGAGGCCGTGGTGGACAACTGGACGCGCCAGATCGGTACGCAGACCAACACCCGGCAGCCGGTCGCCTCACCGATCCGGTGGATGCTTTGGAAGTACGGGACAGCCGTCACGTCCCAGGGGATCAAGCCGCTGAAGGAAGCCGTCGGACCTCAGCTCGCCGCCTACCGTGACGTATTGCCGGTGGCCGAGATCTCTCCGGAGAAAGCCCGCAAACTGAGGCTCCCGACCACCGTCGACGAGGTCCCTCCCGACCGCTGGGACGCGCTCCTCTCCGAGTTGACCCGCAGCGAGGACGACCCCTTCGTCGGCGCCACCTACGTGATGCTGACCCGGTTCGGCGCCGCCTTCCCCGAGGACTCGCTGACCCGTTGCAGGACCGGCGACACCTGGGAAGCACGGCCCGACAGCGAGATCACCGTCGCGGTCGGGACCGCTCAATACCAGGCGCTGCGCGCTGAACAGCTCCCTGCACTGCTCGTACCGACTGCCGACGACGCCGAGCTGATGATCGAGAAGTGGGGCATGCTCCGCTACGCCGACGTGATCAGCCTGGAGACCCGCGAAGTCACGGACGGTGACCCCGTTCCCCTGGTCGAGCTGTTCCCCGCCCTGCGGCAACGCCTCAACAGCGGGAACCGCAACAGCTTGGTACAACGGTGCAGCGAACTGGAAGAGGTCACCCGCACGCCCAACGGCACGCGCACCTCCCCCCTGGACGCCGTGCGCCAGGACAGCACCATCAAGGTCCGAGTTCCGCTGGATCCCGAGCCGATGCTGCGCCTGATCGACCGCGAACTCCACCTGGGACTCGGTGCCGGAGGTTGCCGTGCAGTGCTGGAGCACCAGGACCGTATGGCACGGGACAGCGAGCTCAAGGCGGCGCAGAAAGCAGTGCGTGAGGCCGAGGACGTGGTCGCCAAGATCGAGCTGCTGATCGGCGCTGACGCGCTTCGGGCCGGCCTTCCCGAGGGTTTGATGGAGGCCGAGTTGCAGGCGACCGGCGGAGTGGAGCCGTCCGGGCACCGGATCGCACAGATGGCGTTCAACGCGCACGGTGACGGGGTGCTCCATCAGCATGCTCGGGACATCCAGGCGCGGTTCCCCAACGCCCCGGTCGGATACACGGGCTCGTCGGCGGCCATCGCGTTCGTCTCGGAAATGAGGCTGCCTCTCGCGTTCGCCGGTTCGAGGACTCCCTCCCCGCCTCCGTTCGAGACCGTCGAGGGCCCTCGAGACTTCCCGAGCCTCCACGAGTACCAGGAGGATCTGGTCCGGAACGTCTCCACCATGCTCGATCGACTGGCCCCCCAGCGCGGCATGTTGTCCCTGCCCACGGGGGCCGGCAAGACCCGAGTCACCGCGGAGGCCGTGATCCGTTGGGTAAAACGGGTCGGAGACCTCAAGGGACCGTTGTTGTGGATCGCACAGACCGAAGAACTGTGCGAACAAGCCTTTGAGAGCTGGAAGTTCGTCTGGAGCAAGGTCGGAGCGGAGCGTCCGCTCACCATCAGCCGACTGTGGAGTTCCTACGAGGTCGGAGCGGTCGACGACCATCCCCACCTGGTGATCGCCATCGATGCCAAGCTGGAGCGGTGTCTCGCCACCGATCAGTACGCCTGGCTGCGCCAGGCCGCGCTGGTGATCGTGGACGAGGCCCACACCGCCATCTCGAAGCGGTACACAGAGATCCTGGGCCAGTTGGGGCTCACCCAGTACGAGACCGGCCGGCATCTGCTCGGCCTTACGGCCACCCCGTTCCGGAACACCAATGAGGAGGAGACTCGCCGTCTTGTCAGCCGCTTCGGCAATCGGCGACTCGACGAAGGAGTCTTCCCGTCGGGTGACCCGTATCGCGATCTCCAGGACTGGGGAATGCTCGCCCAGGTCGAGCACCGCACCCTTGAGGGCGGCCGCATCGAGCTCACTCGGGACGAGAAGACGCACGCCGATCGTATGGCCGTGCTCTCCCGTTCCGCCGAGCAGCGGCTCGCCGACGACCACGCCCGAAGTCTCCGCATCGTCGACTCGGTGGCCGAGCTGCCCGATGGCTGGCCGACCCTGCTCTTCGCCACCTCAGTCGACCACGCCAAGTACCTGGCCGCCATGCTGAACGACCGCGGTGTCCCGTCCGCCGCCGTGGACTCGACAACCAGCACGCAAGACCGCCGCAACCGCATCGAGAACTTCCGAAACGGACGCATCCGAGTACTCACCAACTACGGTGTGCTCACCCAAGGATTCGACGCACCTGCCACTCGTGTCGTGGTCGTAGCCCGGCCGGTCTACAGCACCAACGTGTACCAGCAGATGATCGGTCGCGGATTGCGCGGGCCGCGGAACGGCGGCAAGGAAAGCTGTCTGATCCTCAACGTCAGCGACAACATCGCCAACTTCGACACCGACCTCGCCTTCACCGAGTTCGAGCACCTCTGGAGCCGGAAGTGACCGACGTCTACCAGGACAGCCCTCCGCTCACCGACGAGCAACTGGCCGTGGTCGAGCAGCCTTGGGACGCGCGCGTCCTGGTCACCGCGGGCGCCGGAGCAGGCAAGACGCACACCCTGGTGCGCCGGCTCGACGCACTGTGCGGCCACGAGGACCCCGAACAGGCGCTGGAGGCGGCCGAGATCCTGGTGCTCACCTTTTCCCGAGCAGCGGCCCGGGAACTGCGGGAACGGATCTCTCGGCACGGGGAACGAGCCCACCGGGTACGAGCCCGTACCTTCGACGCGTGGGCCTATGAGGTGCTCCTTCAGGCACACCCGGACGGCGAGTGGGGTGCGGTCGGCTTCGACGAGCGGATCGCCGCCGCGACCCGCGCGATCGAGAAGGGCGCGCTGGAGGTGGGCGATGCGGTTCCGCCGGCCCATGTCGTGATCGATGAGGTGCAGGACCTGCTGGGCGGGCGCCGTGAGCTGGTGGAGACGCTTCTCGACCGGTATCAGGACAGCTGCGGGTTTACCGTCGTCGGAGACGCCGCCCAGTCCGTGTACGGCTTCCAGATCGAGGACCTGGGCGAACGCGCTGACGAGACCGGTCGGTTCTTCGACTGGCTGCGCTGTTCCTACCCTGACGACCTGGTGGAGCTGCGGCTCACGAGAAACTTCCGGGCCACCACAGCCGAGGCCCGGATCGCTTTGGCGCTCGGCCCCCTTCTCCAGCAGGTCACCGACCCGGACGAGGCCGGAAGGCTCTACGACGAACTGCGCGATCTCCTTTTGGATCCGGCGAACGGCATGGGCGACCTCGGCGACAAGTTCACCCTGGACAGCCTGCGGGATCTCTCCGACACCTGCGCCGTCCTCACCCGGGACAACCAGCAGGCTCTGGTGGTCTCCGAGCTGCTGCACGCGCACGGCATAGACCACCGGCTGCGGCGCCCGCTGGAAGAGCGTCCGGTGCCGTACTGGGTGGCCGAATTGCTGCGTCGCACGGAGGCGACCGGCCTCACCGAGGACCGGTTCCGCACTCTCCTCTCGGAGATCCCTCTTCCCTACGAGCCAGACTCCGCCGCCCTGTGGACGGTGCTGCGCCGGGTCGCGCGTGGAGGAGGGCGCGGGGTCCTCGATCTGGACAGGTTGCGTCGCGCAGTCGCCGACGGCAGGTTTCCGGACGAAGCGGCAGACCCGGATAGCGCCCGAATCGTCGTCTCGACGGTGCACCGGGCCAAGGGTTTGGAGTTCGACCGGGTGATCGTTCTGACGCCACCGACCCTCCCCGAGCTGCACAAGCGGTACCAGGACGAGCTGGATCTCCCTGCCGAAGCCCGCGCCCTGTACGTGGCCATGACGCGCGCCCGCCAGGATCTGTACCACGTGGCTCCTCCCGAACTGCCGCTCTTCAGGAGGTCGGGGGGCCGACAAGGCGGTCGCCGCTACATCGGATCGTGGCGGTCGTACGACAGGTACGGGATCGTCGCCGAGTCGGGAGACGTGTGCCGGGACAACCCACCCGGTCATCAGAGCGACGCCGTCGCCACCCAGGCGTATCTCCTGGAACAGGTGCGCCCTGGCCAGGAGGTGCTGCTGCGCAGGCTCCACGATCTGCCGATGGGTGAGACGCAGAGCCCGCCGTACGCCCTGATGCACGACGGCAAGGAGATCGGGGAGGCCTCGCAGCGGTTCCGCGAGGATCTTTTCCAGGTACAGAAGGTCAACCGCACCTGGGACCCTTGGTGGCCCGATGAGATCCACGACCTGCGGATCGACACCCTGGAGACCGTGACAGGCAGTACCGCCGCCGGCACGAACGCCGGACTTGGTGAGCGAGGCGTGTGGATCGCCCCGCGGATCACCGGCATCGGCCGATACCGGAGAGCTGACGACTACGAGGAGCAGCGCGCATGACGCAGGTGGCAGGCCCACACGCGGAGCACTACCGGGTCCGGGACGAGGAGCTCTTGGTGGGACTCCGCCGTGAACTCCTCGGCCCCGCCGCGGATGCCGAACCGGACGATCGGGACGAGGTACTCACCCAGGACGCGCCGATCGACCGCTACCTGACCGGTGTGTTGTATCCGCGTGCCACGAAAGAACGGCAGGAGGAAGAGGCTGCCAAGCAGAGCGGCCCGGACAACGCTCCCGTCAACAGCCGTGGCAACGAGGACGAGTCAGGCGCCCCGCCGGAGGTCGGTGCCTCGGAGGACAGACGGCCTTCCTCGATGGGCCTGACCTTCGCGGTCAAGCCGGCCATAAGCAAAACGATCGTGGTCTCGGCGCGTGCGGCCGTCTACGAACCTACGGACGCCGACGGCAAGCGGATCCCGGCACGTCGGGCCGAGGCCCGTACGGTCGCCGACCAGCGGGAACAGTGGCGGCGCAGGGAACTTCAGCTCCCGGAGCGGCTCATCGACGTCACCACACCAGTTGCGGGTGAACTGTTCGATCTCATTCCCGAGACGGTAGGACTGCACGTGATCGTACGGCGCCTTGACCGGACAACCGGCACGGTCACGATCACGGTCACACTGATCAACAGGCAGAAGATCGGCGAGTGGGATCTACAGGACGCGTTCTCCCTCTTCCAGTGCGGGCTGACGGTTCGAGCCGCCGACGGCTCCGATGCGTTCGTCGAACGCCCGGCTCCGGACGCCGCCCACGACCCGGAGGTCGCAACGAGTCGGCTGCTGCACCGCCACGCCCCGACCTTCGCCGTCGGACACGGCTGTGCTGCCGAATGGGACTGGAATCCGTGGCCTGTCGGCGTGACCGAAACCGCTCCCGATATCGCCGTCCCCGAGGTACGAAGTCAGTTCGTGCCGACGGTGGAAGTGCTGCTCACTGATTCCAACCCCGAAGCGGACAGCCCAGCATTGTCCATGCTGGGGCTGGCGGAGAAGTCAGACATCGAGATTTTGACCGCTCTGGGTGGGCTCGCTGACGGGTACGAACGTTGGATCGACCGCAAGGAGGCCGAAACGGAGGACCTGGCTGGCGGACCACACGAAGAGCCCGCGCGCAAGCAGGTCAAAGCCTGCCGCGAGGCTCTCGATCGTATCCGCGAAGGCATCAAGCTCTTGCGGACCAAGCCCGATCTGATGAGGTCTTTCCGCCTTGCCAACCGCGCCATGGCCGACCAGCGTGCCCGCAGCGCCTGGGTGAAGGGCGGACGCGTCGACGCCCCCGACCCGAGCGCCGGACGCTGGCGTCCATTCCAGATCGCGTTCGTGCTTCTCTGTATGGCTGGCATCGACGACCCCAAGCATCCTGATCGGAAGATCTCAGATCTGCTGTGGTTCCCGACCGGTGGTGGCAAGACCGAGGCCTACCTCGGTCTTATCGCCTTCACCTCGTTCCTGCGCCGCATTCGCAAGGGCGCGGACGGCGGTGGTGTCACCGTCCTCATGCGCTACACGCTGCGCCTGCTCACCCTCCAGCAGTTCGAACGCGCCGCGATTCTCCTCTGCGCCATGGAGCACATGCGGCGCCGAACGCCGGAGTTGGGCCCAGAAGAGTTTTCCGTCGGTATGTGGGTGGGCCGCTCGGCCACTCCCAATACGCTGACCGAGGCACACCTGAAACTCAACGAACTCCGCGCAAACCTCGACAAGCGCCTCGCCACCGAGAATCCCGTCCAGCTACACGCCTGTCCTTGGTGCGGAACCCGCCTCGACGCACGGAATTACGAAGCCGACGTGGACGCGAAGCGCATGCACGTCCGATGCCCTGGCGAGGGCTGCGACTTCGGTGACGGCCTGCCCGTCCATCTGGTCGACGAAGCCGTGTACGACGCGCGGCCGACACTGGTGATCGCCACTGTCGACAAATTTGCGTCGCTGCCATGGCGTCCTGCGACCTCCGCACTCTTCAACCGCGATGACGACCCGGACGGCGGTACCCCACCCCCGGAACTGATCGTCCAAGACGAACTCCATCTGATCTCGGGCCCGTTGGGGACGCTCACCGGCCTCTACGAGACCGCCGTGGATGCACTCGCTGGCCGACCCAAGGTGATCGCATCCACAGCTACCATCCGTCGCGCGGCCGACCAGGGGCGCCACCTCTTCGCTCGCCAAGTGCGGCAGTTCCCGCCCGCCGGCCTTGACGCTCGCGATTCGTGGTTCGCTGTGGAGACACCCCGCGAGGAGAAAGCGAGCCGCCGCTATGTCGGCATCCTGGCCCCCGGTACCAGCCAGGCCACCCTTCTGATCCGCACATACGCCACCCTGCTCCACCGAGCCAAGCACGCGAAGACCGAGGACAAGGTGCGCGACGCCTACTGGAGTCTCGTCGGCTACTTCAACAGCCTCCGGCTGCTGTCCGCGGCAGAACTCCAGGTTCACGATGACGTGGTGGCCTACCTGGAGGTGCTCGCTGAGCGCGAGGGGGTGAAAGTGCGCTCGGTTGTCAACTACTCAGAGCTGACGAGCCGTATCGACGCCAGCGAGATCCCCACCCGCCTCAAGGGTATCGAGAAGCGGCTCCCCGACGAGGACACGGTGGACGTCCTCCTGGCCACCAACATGATCGCGGTCGGCGTGGACGTGGACCGCCTCGGTCTCATGGCCGTGATGGGCCAACCGCAGACGACCGCCGAGTACATCCAAGCGACCAGCCGCGTCGGCCGCGCGCACCCCGGACTGGTCGCGGTGATGCTTAACTCGACCCGCTCTCGGGACCGTTCCCATTATGAGAGCTTTCAGCATTTCCACTCGGCCCTGTACCGCGAGGTCGAGTCCACCTCCGTCACGCCGTTCTCTGCCCGCGCCCGGTACCGAGGACTGCACGCGGTGATCGTCGCCCTCGCCCGCATCTTGATCCCCGCCGCCCGCCCTAACGATGGCGCCGGCAAGGTCGAGTCCTACGAAGACACGCTCCGTGGCCCCATCAAGGAGATCCTCCTGAAGCGCGTGGACACGGTCACCCGGGAGGAGACCAACGCCGTGTCCCGGGCCTTCGACGAGTTCGTCGACTGGTGGTGCAAAGAGGCTGACATCCACAACAGTCTGCTGTTCGAGCCGCAGAGGGGGAGTCGCGCACCCTCGATCCTCAAGGCCTATGACGACGAGTCTGAGGGCAGCGGAGCGTATCCCACCTTGTGGAGTCTGCGTGACGTCGACGCCGAGACCGCCCTGTTCATGGAGGGAACCCGATGACCCCGCCCCCTGCCCGCCGTCGCCGCACCGGCGCAGATGGCGCCGCACCCGCCCATAACTTTCCGCGACGTGGTTCTGTCCGCCGTGCTCAGGCGATCACGACATACGGCGTCGGGTCGCTGATCGCCGTCGATCACGAGTCCTTCATCGTCTCGGGACTCGACGAGGCTGAGGAGAGCTGGCGCCGAGACGAATCCCCGCGGATCCATGAACGGCGGCTGGCACGAGTGCTTGGCGTCGACTACTTCCGGCTGCCGCCCGCTTCCGACGACACAAGCAAGGACGGCCTGCGGGTCCGACGCTTCCCCCTGATGCACTCCTGCCCGGAGTGCAACGACCTTCAGCGGCACCGCGACTTCAATCCGCCCGCCGGTAGAAGCGTCTGCGGCACGTGCGAGGTCGAACTGGTCCCCTCTCGTTTCGTCGTCGCCTGCGAAGCCGGCCACCTCGACGAGTTTCCATATTGGCAGTGGGTGCACCGTTCCACAGAACGTAGTGCCTCGACGGCAACGCAATGCGGAGGAAGACTCAAGATGCGCACGTCCGGGCGAACTTCCTCGCTGCGCTCCATTCTCGTCTCCTGCACCTGTGAGAAGGCTCCCGAGGCCTCGATGGAGGGCTCTTTCCGGAGGAGAGCGCTCAAGGACTTGGGCCTCAAGTGCCGAGGCACCCGTCCATGGCTCGGTGCGTCCGCCGCCTCGGGCGGATGCGGGCTCCCCCTCCGCACCCTGCAGCGCGGTTCGTCGGCAGTCTGGCAGCCGGTATTGAAGTCGGCGCTCTCCATCCCACCTTGGAGTAATGGCCGCGCAGATCCTCTCGCCGAACACTGGGAGCAACTCCGCGTGCTGAACAGCCGCGCGGAGGTCGAGATGTGCCTCAAGTTCGCCTTCAAGGGTGAGAGTCCCGTTCCGGTCGACGAAGTCATGGCTTTCCTCGAAGCTGAGCGGGAGGAAGACCCCACTGGCATTGAGGCGCCCTCCTTCGAGCATCGTTATCGCGCCCTGCGCAACAAGGAATATGAGCGTCTCCGCTCCGGTAACGACGAGAGCGAGCACTCCCGTGATGAGGAGTTCGTCTGCGAAACTCCGCTGGGCGATCAGAGCATGCTCGACCCGCTCGGCATCACCGGTCCAATGCTGGTCAAGAAGCTCCGCGAGGTGCGCGCCCTAAAGGCGTTCACCCGGCTCATCGATGCCGAATCGACGACCGATCCCAAGGAGATGCCACTGTCCGAACGCCCGCTTCGCTGGCTCCCGGCCATGGAGGTGCGGGGCGAGGGAGTCTTCCTCCGCCTGGACGAGGACCGGCTGGACGTCTGGGAGAAGACCCTCGCGGTGGCGGCCCGGACCGATCGGATGCGTACCGCCCACCAGCGGGTGCTTGAACAGCGGGCCGAAGACCCGAGCCGGGTCGTCCCCTCTCCCGCCACCCCGCGCATGGTGCTACTGCACACCCTGGCCCACGTCCTCATCAACGAGTGGAGCCTGGAGGCGGGCTACCCGGCCGCGTCCTTGCGTGAGCGCCTTTACGCCGCCGACGACATGGCCGGAGTGCTCATCTACACGGCGACGAGCGACTCGGCGGGCAGCCTGGGTGGTTTGGTCGCTCAAGGTGAACCGAGAGTTCTCGCTCGTACGGTCCGTTCGGCCCTCCGCCGTGCCGAATGGTGCTCCTCGGACCCGCTCTGCATGGAGACCGAGGCGTCCGGCGCCGGCGGGATAAATCTGGCGGCCTGCCACGCCTGCGTGATGCTCCCGGAGACGAGCTGCGAGCACAACAACGTCCTTTTGGACCGCGCTCTGCTCGTCGGAACCCCTGACGATCCCGAGGTGGGCTTCTTCGCCCGCATCCTGCAATCCTGACGTTGGAGCTGCCTTGGCGAAGACGCCGACATGGATCGGCGTCTTCGCCTGTCTCCCGAGGCAGGGCGCCTTGCGTCACCGTGCGGGTCGGGGTGTTTCCGACTCGAACTGCACCTGGGCACGGTCGAGCGCCTCATCGGTGTCGTGGCCATGGGCTCGGAGCCAGTGGAGAAGATCGGCGACGACGTCGATCGCCACCTCCTCTGCGGCGATGCCGCTCAGCCTGCTTGATCCCTCCAGTTGGGTTGGCAACTGCGCGCTGTAGAGGTGCAGACAACTCGCGGCTCTGGAGACCCGAATGTCCTCGCTGTGGCCGTTCGCCTCCGTCAGCCCCGACCCGAGTTCGACCCACGTGATCTTGCGATCGGGTAGGAGCTGGACGCCCCAGCGCTCGGACAGCGCGGCCACGAGAGCCATGCCGCGCCCCGCCTCCGCGTCGCCCACCGAGTCGACCTGACGCGGTAAAGCCCGCGTGTCGGGATCATGGACTTCGATACGCAGGCGCGTACCGCTGACGGAGACGGCGAGAGTCGTCGGGGTACCAGGGCCCACGTGAGTGATCACGTTGGAAACGAGCTCGCTCAGGCAGAGCTGGGCCGACTCCGTCAGCTCAGCCAGCCCCCAGGAGTCCAGACGAGTCCGGAGCAGGCCCCGCAGCACCGCCACTCCCGCCGGCTCGGCAGCGAAAGAAAGATCCCAAGGTTCTCTCGGCGTACACGCATCGCAATCCATGTCCTACTCCTTTGTCCACCGGTTTCGTTGCGCTGCTCGTGAAGCAGTGGCCTGTCACCCTGGCGCAGGCCACCCCTCCCAGGGCAGGAGAGAACAGGGGGCGTACGCGATGCGCTTCTGCTCGCAGTGCGTGAGCGGCGCGATGTCCAAGCTAGAAGATTGCTTGGTAAATTTGCCACTCAACTCGGCAAATTAGCTCGTTCGTGGCTCGCGGCCCGCGTGGCACGGCAGACTGCCCTCCGAGTTCGAAACGGAAGGATCCACATGGCCCCGAGGGCAGTACCGACGCAGCGCCAGAGGCGCCTCGGTCATGAGTTGCGCAGGATGCGGATGGCTGCGGGAGTGTCCGCGGAGCAGGCCGCGAACCTCCTCGGTGTGGACCGCGGAAAGATCTCCAACATGGAGTCCGGAGTCCGGATCATCAGCGAAGAGCGTCTGCGCACCCTGGCTCACCACTGCCGTTGCGACGACGAGAAGTACGTGGCCGCCCTGGTCGAAATGGCCTCACCCAGCACTTCGGGCTGGTGGGAGCGGTATCACGGAGCTCTTCCTCAAGGCCTCTTGGACATCGCCGAGTTGGAGTGGCAGGCGGTTCACATGCGCACCGCGTGCACCGTGCACATTCCGGGGCTGCTCCAGACGACCGACTACGCCCTCGCGGTCTTCCGTGCCGTCCTTCCGCAGCTGCCCGAACACGAGGTGGCCCTGAGAGCGGCTCACCGCAACAACCGCCAAGAGGTGCTCGCCTCCGAGGCGGCCCCCACCTTCACAGGCATCGTGCACGAGGCGGCGCTGCGGATGCAGTTCGGAGGCCCCGGGGTCAGCCGCGCTCAGCTCGAACACCTGCTTGACCAGTCCGAGAGGAAGGGGCGAACGGTTCTGGTCGTCCCCTTCACCAGCGGAGCCTTTCCCGGGGCAGGGCAGACCGTTCTGTACGCGGAAGGGCCGACGCAGCAGCTGGACACCGTGCAGATCGACAACTCCCACGGGCCGGACTTCCTCTACGGCGAGGCAGAATTGACCAAGTACCGGGCTCACTTGGATCGGCTGGAGGAGCTGGCCCTGTCCCCCGACGACTCAAGAGCCTTCATCCACGCCGTCGCACGCGAACTCTAGGAGACGTCATGCCGGAGATTCAGTGGGAAGACCCGTTCTGCGGCGAAGGCAACTCGTGCTTCCGGATGGGCGTGGACGACTCCGGCAACGCGTACATAGCGGTGCAGGGTCAGGAGGACCGTTACATCATGGACAGCCGGGACGCCCTGCGGACCATGATCCTCGACATCAAGGCCGGCAAGGCGGACCACCTGCTGAGGTGAGGCACCCCCGGGGCAAACCTGCCCGGTTCCTCCACCTACCCGGCTACTCTCCTCCCATGATCCACGCAGTCGTCTTCGACGTAGGTGAGTGCCTGGTGGACGAGACCAGGGAGTACGGCACCTGGGCCGACTGGCTCGGCGTACCTCGTCACACCTTCCACGCGATGTTCGGCGCTGTCATCGCCCAAGGCCGCGACTACCGGGACGTCTTCCAGGAGTTCCGGCCCGGATTCGATCTCTACGAGGAGCGGGAGAAGCGGGCGAGCGCAGGTAAGCCGGAGTCCTTCGGGGAGGAGGACCTCTACGCGGACGTCAGGCCCGCGCTTGCCGCCCTGCGGGAGAACGGGCTATGGCTCGGGATCGCCGGGAACCAGACCGTCCGGGCGGGCGCGATCCTGCGAGAGCTGTTCTCCGGTGATGTCGATCTGATCGGTACGTCGGACGACTGGGGCGCCAGTAAGCCCGACCTCGAGTTCTTCAAGCGGGTCGCCGACGCCGTGCCGTTCGACGCCGGTGAGATTCTGTACGTCGGGGACCGCTGCGACAACGACATCCGACCTGCGCGGCAGGCCGGCATGCAGACCGCCCTTGTGCACCGCGGACCTTGGGCCACCATCCAGTGGGACGGGGAGGAGGCCAGGGACCTCCCCACCTTCCGGGTCGAGGGCCTGCTCGAACTGCCCTTCGTGGTGCGTCAGTTCAACGACCGAGCGCGCTGAGCGTCGTCGACCAGTCGTACAGGCGGTCGTCGAGGTCGCGTACGCAGCGCTCGGCCTGGTGGGGTGCGAGCGCTCTGCGTACCTCACGCACCCGTTCCATGCCGGTCGCGTACCAGGTGACCGCCAGCTGGTCGAGGGCCTTGGCCGCGTACTCGCACGCCTGCTCCGGGTTTCCCGCTACCGCTTCCACGGCGGCCAGATCGCCGTACACCACCGAGCGCTGCTTGTCCTCGGACGGTGTCATCGCGCCCAGGGCCCGCAGCAGACTCTCGCGCGCCTGTGGGAGATGGCCGGCGATCATTTGCGTGTTGCCCTTGAAGGCCGCCAGGCGGGCCGGGGAGAACCAGTCCAGCCACTCGGGCGAAGGGTGCTCCTTCCCCGCTGCCAGTACGTCCTCGGCGTGCCCCAGGAGATGCAGCGCGGTACGGCTGTTGCCCGAACGTGTCTCGCATTCGGCCTCCACCGCGTCGAGCCACGCCAGGAACTCGGCGGAGGCCGGTGCACGCCGGGCGTAGGTGCGTGCGGCCGTCATGCGTTCGAGCGCGCCGTCGCGGTCCGCCACCCATCCCGGGACGAACGCCATGTGCGCGATGACCGCAGAGCCGAGCAGCGCGTCGTCCGCCTCGCCCGCCGCCCGCAGCGCCAGCAGTAGGGTGTCGTTGGCCCTGGCCGGCTCGCGCAGGTCGAAGAACTCGATACGGCCTGCCAGAAGGTGGGTCTCCGCCGTCGCGGCCGCGACCTCCCGACGTGTGGAGTCCGTCGTCTCCGGCAGCAGGGCACAGCCCAGGGTCGCGTGCGCGACGACTGCCGGGTGCAACTCGGCCGGTGAGACGGACCAGTAGAGCCGACGGTGTGCGCGGGTCACCGCCATGAAGTGCGCGCCGGTCGTCGATGGCTGCGGTGTCACGACGGCTCTCCGGGGCAGCGTCGTCCGGCGTCCCGGGGCTGTCGGACCGCCGGTGGCCAAGGTGCGCCGAACGTGCTCTGCGCTCTGTGGCCCGTCGGAACCCCACGGAGGCGTGAAGCCCAACGCCTCCATGCTCTGTCCGAGCAGGTGGACAAGAACGCGTTGGCAGTCCGGCTGCGGCCAGGGCGGGTTGTCCGACTCCCAGCGGCGGACCTGTCGTACACCGATCGACAACCCTCTGACACCCATGTCTTTGGCGTGCTTGGTGAGTGCGTCCGCCAAATCCTGCTGGGAGTTGAAACCCGCGGCTACGCGGGCGGCCTTGAGTCGGACGTTGCCGGTGGGCCTGGACACTGAGCACCTCCTGCTACGGCTCCTCCAACTCTCCCACAGGAGGTCCCATTTCAGACGTGTCATCCCTCTGAAGACGTCATGGATGCCCTTTGTGAGTCCCCTTGACGGCCTTTCCAAGTCCTCGTAGCGGGCGCTCGGTTACTGGACGCTTTATGTAGTCCCCAGAACAGGAGGCAGTTGTGGACACGCAAGAGGCCCTGGACAGAGCGATCGCCGAATGGCTCGCGCGAGCCCATCCGGCACCTGCGCAGGCCTGGCACGAGTGGGCGGCCCACGGCGTCGCCTTGCTGCCGCTCGGAGATCGTTTCGCGGCGGTGCGCATGGCGGCCGAGGAGGTGCACGCCGCCGTGGATTCGAGCAACCCGGACCACGTCGCCGTCTGCCTCGGCCTCTTACTGGGTGGCTCGATCATCTACGACCGGCGTGCCACAGGCGGCACGTACTACGCCCTGATCCAGGGGCACGCCGGCCTGGTCTGGGCGTACGACGACGTCGCCACATGCCTGGGGCGCGGCACCTATCTCGGCGTACCGCGACTCGATCGGCAACAGCCCCCCGGCACGTACTGGCTCGTGCCGCCGCGTTACGAGGGTGACCTGTGCACCCCGCGTTCCATCACTGCCCTGGTCAAGAGGGGGCGGTCACGGCTGGCCGCTCGCTCGGAAGTCTGACACTCCGCCGCTGAGAACATCGAAGGAAACGGTGAGCAAAGCTATGTCGAAAACGGCAGTTCAGGTGCCCTGGGCCCTGAGGTTGGTGACCGACCGCCTGCCCGTCCGGCCTCCCGCGTACGCGTCCGTCGTGCTCGACGGCGTCTCGCAGACCGCCGTGTACGTGGACGCCTCCGGTCGCGTGGTCGAGATGGGGAAGCACGGGACGTCGAGGACGACGGGGACGGCGTCGGTCTCCGGTGGTGGGGACGGGCAGCAGCCCCAGCCGCAGACGCAGGACGACAACACGACCGACTACGAGTCGGACTGAGCGGTGGGGGCCACTGTTCTCGTGGTCACCGCGCTGGAGGACGTCACCGCGGATCGGGTCGTCGAGGCCCTCAACGAGCTTGGTGCGACCGTCGTGCGCGTGGATCCGGGGGATGTCGGGCCGGACCTCGGCTTCGGGTTCCGGCTCAGGCGGGGCAAGTTCGGGTCGGGCGAAGCGGGGTGCGGCGAGTCGGTGTGGGGTGGGTGGTTGCGTACCGCCAGCCGGGAGGTGGAGGTGGCGGCCGTGACCGCGGTCTACTGGCGCCGGCCTACCCCGTACGCCGCCCGGTTCGGCCGACTGCCCAGGCAGGCGCGGGAGTTCGCCGTCGCCGAGGCACGCCATGGGCTCGGGGGCGTGCTTCACGGCTTGCGCCGTGCGCTGTACGTCAATCACCCGGCCGCCGTCGCCCGCGCCGACTTCAAGCCCGTCCAGTTGCAGAGGTTCGCCGCGCTGGGTCTGCGTGTTCCGGCGACCCTGATCACCAACGACGCGACGGAGGCACGGAGGTTCGCCGCCGAGCACGGGCGGGTCGTCTACAAGTCGTTCCGGGGGTTGCCGGAGGGGACCGACGGGCGGACCGGGGCGATCTGGGCCCAGCGGATCGACGCCGACGCCCTGGACGACTCCGTCTCGGTGACCGCGCATCTCTTTCAGGCCGAGGTGCCCAAGAGCGGGGACGTACGGGTCACCGTGGTCGGGTGTCGGGTGTTCGCGCAGCGGATCACCACGCCGGACGGTGCGTTGGACTGGCGGCGGGGTGACTGGGGGCAGTTGGTGCACACTCCCGTCGTCGTCCCGGAGGCCGTGCGGGCCGCTCTGCACGGCTACCTGGACTCGTGCGGGCTGGTCTTCGGCTGTTTCGACTTCGCGCTCACCGGTGAGGGGACGGCTCCCGAGGACTGGTGGGCGATCGAGTGCAATCCGAACGGGCAGTGGGGGTGGCTTCCGGACGCGCCGGCCATCGCCGCCGCGTTCGCCGACATCCTGAGCGGGGAGGAAGGTGCGGGCCGTGACGACACGAAGTGACGTTGAGGTCGATGCCGTACGGCTGCGGCGGGAGATGGCGGAGGGGCTCGCGCGGAACGGCTCGGTGGGTGATCTGCGGTGGCTCTCAGCCGTTGCAGAGGTGCCTCGGCATCGTTTCGTGCCCGGCTTCTACCTCGCCACCGGGAAGCCCGACGAGCACGGGCTCACGGTGTGGGAGCCCGTCACCGCCGACCTCGACCCCGCGAAGTGGCTGACCGCCGCGTATTCCGACGCCACGCTGATCACCCAGTTCGACGACGAGGAGCCGGACTGGACAGCGCCTCGGGTCCGGCACGGCGGGGCGCCGACCTCGTCCTCGACCTTGCCGTCCCTGGTGCTGCGGATGTGGGCCGATGCCGAGGTGAGTGAAGGGCACACGGTCCTGGAGATCGGCACCGGCAGCGGTTACTCCACCGCGCTGGCGTGCGAGCGCCTCGGGTCCGCCGACGTGACGAGCATCGAGGTCGATCCGCGCCGGCTGGCGGTGGCGGCGGACGCGCTGTATGGCTGCGGCTACACGCCGACCCTGGCCGTGGCGGACGGGCGGTACGGCTACTGGCCCGAGGCCCGCTTCGACCGGATCGTGGCCGCCTGTTCCTTCCGTTCCGTACCGGACGCGCTCGTCGCGCAGACCCGGCCGGGCGGGAAGATCCTGCTCACATTGTCGGGGTGGTTGTACGGGTACGCGCGCGTGCTCCTCACCGTCGCCGGGGACGGCACGGCCGAGGGGCCGCTGCTGCCGGGCACCGTCTCCTTCATGTCGGTCCGGGCGCAGGCGGCACCGGCCTTCGGGAACCCGGCCCACTGGGCCGCGGGGCTGCCGGGGAGGGGGAGGCCGGCGCGGTACGGGCCCGAGCGGATCTCGGCCCCCGATCCGGAGGCGTTTCACCTGCGCTTCCTCGCCCAGTGCGCGGTGCCGTACGCCCAGATGACCACCGTGGGAGGGGTCGTGCACCTGGTCGACGTCGTCCATGGCTCCGCCGCTTCGCTGACTCCGGGCGACGACGGTGCGTGGGAGGTGCGGGAGGCGGGGCCGGTGCGGCTGTGGGAGCGCGTGGAGGAGGTCGTGGCCGCCTTCGACTCCGCCGGGCGGCCTGGGCCTGGGCAGTTCCGTCTCCGGGTGTGCGGAGGTGAGCGACGGCTGGTGCATCCGCGGATGTGCGGTCTTGAGGTGCCCAGGCTGTGAGTCGCGCTGACGGTTGCCCCGACGATGTGGCACATCCTCCCGTCGCCGGTCGCCGCCCGCCGTGGCGGGGATGGCGTTGTCGATGAGGACGGCGGCGATGGCGGCGGCGGTGGGGAAGGCGTCGGCATCGAGGACCCGTTACTACCGCGAACTGAGCGTCCCCAACGCGGAGCGGACCCTACTCAGGGAAACGGCAGTTGGCGGAGGGGCCCGGGAGATCGCGGCGGCGGCCCTGGCCAGCTGGGCGGACAAGCTCCCCTTTCCCGTAGAACCCAAGCTCTGAAGTTTCGATCGGTTTGGTGACTCATTGCAGCGTCTCAATGGCCTTGACCACTGTCCTTCGACAGCGAAGTTGGTCGTGCGCAGCGCGCTGATCTGGGCGGACTGAGTTGGATGTCGGGCTGAGAGCGGCGTACGGCATCATGGGCCGGTGGACTACGAGTCGTACCGGGGTGAGCTACTCGCGTTCTGTTACCGGATGCTGGGCTCGTTCCACGAGGCCGAGGATGTGGTTCAGGAGACACTGCTGCGCGCCTGGAAGGCCCGGGATCGGTATGACCCCGCGCGCGCGTCGGTGCGTACCTGGCTGTACCGGATCGCAACGAACGCGTGCCTGAGCGCGCTGGAGGGGCGCGGCCGGCGCCCTCTGCCGTGTGGGCTGGGTGCGCCAAGCGACGATCCGGAGGCTGCGCTGACGCCGGCGCTCGATGTCCCCTGGCTGGAGCCGTTTCCTGATGCGCGGCTGGATGTCCAGGCGCGGGCTGACCTGCGCCTGGCGTGGGTGGCTGCGGTGCAGGTGCTTCCGGCCCGGCAGCGTGCAGTGCTGGTGCTGCGGGAGGTGCTGGGGTTCACTGCGGCCGAGGTCGCCGAACAGCTGGGAACCACGGTTGCGGGGGTCAACAGCGCGCTGCAGCGCGCTCGTGCCGCCCTCGCGGGCGCGGGCGGTCCGGATGTGGTGCGTGAGCCGGACGATCCCGGGGTGCGGGCGGTGGTGCAGCGGTATGTGCGGGCGTTCGAGGCCGCCGATGTGCCCGCACTGGTGCGGTTGCTGGCCGAGGACGCGGTCCTGGAGATGCCGCCGGTTGCGCTGTGGTACCGGGGCAGCACCGACTACGGCCGGTTCCTGCAGCGCGTCTTCCGGACGCGCGGCACAGGCTGGGCTGTGCGGGAGCTCTCGGCGAACGGGCAGCCTGCGCTGGCGGCGTACGCGCCGGAACCCGGCGGCGGGCACCGGCTGCACACCCTGCAGGTGCTCACCGTCACCGGCGGCCTGGTGGCGCACAACGTCGTCTTCGCCGATCCGGGCGTCTTCGACGTCTTCGAGCTGCCGCGGCACATTCCTGCCGGGGATTTCGGGCCGGAGCGATGAGTCGGATGGGCGGCGCCGGTATGTACCGGTGAGCATTCGACCTGAGCGAGAGGAACATCGCTGTGAGCATCATCGTGATCGGGTTCGTCACCGTAGACGGGATCATGTCCGACCCCACCGGTTCGGAGGGGACGCCGCTGGGCGGCTGGGCGCTGCGGCACGGCCGTGAAGCAGTCGACGGGGACAAGTTCCGGCTCGGCCGCACGCTGGACGACGGCGTGCTGCTGTTCGGCCGCACGACCTGGCAGATCTTTTCCCGCCTGTGGCCCGGACGTGAGGGCCCGTTCGCCGCACGCATGAACGCCGCCCCGAAACTGGTCGCCTCCCGCACGCCGAGCGGCACGGACACCGCGGCGTGGGCGAACTCGCGGATCCTGGAAGGCGACGTCATCGACGCCGCCAAGCACGAACCGCGCGATGTGGTCGTCATCGGCAGCCTCAGCATCGTGCGCCAGCTGATGGCCGAGGACCTGATCGACGAATACCGGCTGCTGACCTTCCCCACCGTCCTCGGCACCGGCGACCGGCTCTTCCCCGCGGGCGGCCCTCACGCGGAGCTGGAGTGCCTGTCGGCGCAACAGGTCGGTCCCGCCGTCCTCACCCGCTATCGCAGGGCCACCCGTTGACCGCCCGCTTCATCGTCTTGTACGAGACGCCGGCCGACCCCGCAGCATTCGACCGCCACTACCGCGAAGTCCACCTCCCGCTCGTACGCCGACTCCCGGGGCTGCGCTGCTACACGCTCGGGCGCGACGCGGTCGCCGTCCGCGGCGGCGAACCGTACTACCTGGTCGCCGAATTGGAATGGGACACGATGGAGGAACTACGTGCAGCCTTTGCCTCCTCCGCAGGGCGCGCTACCGCAGCCGATGCTGCCCGACTCCAGGAGCTCACCCCGGTCCGCAGCATGATCTACACGGTCGACGAGAGCGTGCTGTAGGGGCGCGAACGCGCAACTGGGGAGCGCGGCTCACCAGCCGTCGCTGACGTGCCGCCGGTCGAACGGATCCTGCTGCCGTCCTCAGCGGGCGGGCGCCGGTTCCGTGGAAGCCCGCAGGTGCGGCCCGGTGCCGGGCAGCCGGTGTCGCGTACCGGCGGGTGCGGCCGCGCGACCGGCAGTGTGTGCGGTCCGGCCGCGGAGTGCCACGTCAACGTGGCACATCCTCCCGTCGCCGGTCGTCGCCCGCCGTGGCGGGGATGGCGTTGTCGATGAGGACGGCGGCCATGGCGGCGGCGGTGGGGAAGGCGTCGGCGTCGAGGACCCGGGTGCGGGCCGCGGCGCCGTCGAGGAGCAGCGCGAGGTGTTCGCCGAGCTGTTCGGGGTCGGCGGCGCCGGCCTCGCGGGCGGTGTCGGCGAGCCGTGCGGCCACGGCCTTCTTGTACTCGCGTGCGTACTGCGACGCCGGGTGCTGCGGGTCGTGCAGTTCGACGGCGACGGCGATGTAGGGGCACAGGGGGGAGTCGGGGGGAACGTCGAAGGCGGCGAGGAGCCGTTCGCGGGGGGTGAGGTCGGTGCGGTCGAACACGCCGGACATGACGGAGGGGTCGAACCGGCGCAGGTACTCGGCGACGAGTTCGTCCTTGCTGGTGAAGTGCTGGTAGGCCGTGCGCTTGGACACCTCGGCCGCCGCGCAGAGCTGGTCCATGCCGGTGCGGTTGACGCCCTGCTCGCGGAACAGCCGCTGGGACGCGCCGAGGATGCGCTCACGGGCGCCCCGGCCGCGGCGGCGGCCCGTGGGGCCCTTCTCCAACTCCGTCATGGGTCCACCGTACCGCAGGCGGGTAACGCCCGGTGTACTTAGTTGCGCCCCAGCCTCCCGCCTCGTACCGTAAGCACACAGGGCGGTGTACATAACACCGTCGCTCCAGGCATGCACGGCACCACCGACCCAAGGGGACGACTATGGGAAAGCTCGACGGCAAGGTCGCGGTCATCACCGGCGCCACCAGCGGCATGGCGCTGGCCGGTGCGAAGCTGTTCGTCGACGAGGGAGCGCACGTCTTCATCACCGGCCGCCGCCAGGAGGCCCTGGACGAGGCGGTGAAGCAGATCGGCCGCAACGTCACCGGCGTCCGGGGCGACGCCGCCGACCTGGACGACCTGGACCGCCTGTACGACACCGTCAAGCGGGAGAAGGGCAGCATCGACGTGCTGTGGGCCAGTGCGGGCGGCGGCGAGCCCGCCCCGCTCGGCGAGATCACCGAGGCCCAGTTCGACACCTGGTTCGGCCTCAACGCCCGCGGCACCCTGTTCACCGTCCAGAAGGCCCTCCCGCTCTTCAACGACGGCGGCTCCATCTTCATGACCGGCTCCAGCGCCTCCCTCAGCTCCTTCCCGGGCTGGAGCGTCTACGCCGGCAGCAAGGCCGTTCAGCAGGCCTGGGCCCGTGTCTGGCTCAACGAGCTCAAGGACCGCCGCATCCGGGTCAACGTCCTGACGCCCGGCCAGGTCGCCACCGCCAAGCAGGACGAACTCTTCGACGAGGCCACCAAGCGCCAGTTCGAGTCCCTCATCCCCCGCGGCGAGATGGGCCGCCCCGACGAGATCGCGACTGTCGCCCTCTTCCTCGCCTCCGACGACTCCAGCTACGTCAACGGCATGGAACTCCTCGCCGACGGCGGCACCACCGCCGTCTGAACCGGACCCCACCCGAGCAGCGCTTCCGGACCGTGCACCGACGCCGAACAGTCGCTCTCAACTTCATTTATCTGTACTGGTGTTACCTTTCCTGCTCATGACGCAGCACCACGATGAGACCAGGGCGGCCTACGACGGGGTCGTTGAGCTGTACGCGTCGCTGTTCGCCGACAAGCTGGAGGGGCGTCCGTTCGCGCGCAACATGATCGGCTCCTTCGCCGAGTTGGTGCGCGCGACAGGGAACCTGCGGGTGGCCGACGTCGGATGCGGGCCGGGGCATCTGACGGCCATGCTGCACGACCTGGGGCTGAACGCCTTCGGGTTCGACCTCTCCCCCGGCATGGTCGAGCACGCCCGGCGGGCCCATCCTGCGCTGCGGTTCGACGAGGCCCGGATGGAGGAACTCCCCGTCGAGGACGGCGCGCTCGGCGGGGTGCTGGCCCACTATTCGATGATCCACACCCCGCCCGGGGAACTGCCCGCCCTGCTCGCCGAGCAGGCACGCGTCCTGGCACCGGGGGGCCTGCTCCTGGTGTCGTTCTTCGCGACCGACGGACCGGAAACGGTCCGCTTCGACCACAAGGTGACGCCTGCCTACAGCTGGCCGGTGGACCACTTCGCCGAGCTGCTGACCGGGGCCGGGCTCCACACGTTCGCCCGGCTGATCCACGACCCGGCCTCGGAACGCGGCTTCCTCGACGCCCACTTGCTGGCCCGCCTCCCCTGACAGGGGGCGGCACAGGTCGGCGGCGGCCTGGTCCGTCTGCGCCGGTACGCTCAACTCGTGCTGGCGTGAGACGAGTTGGTTACAGCGGGAATCGGTCGTCGTCAGGTGTCGGTGAACCGATGTGTCGTCGTGCTCGTCCTCCAGTGCGCCATGTGACCCTCCGAGGGGCGGGGACCCTTTCATGAGACAAAGCAATCCCGGGCGCGGTGGCGCGTCCGGACGTCGCCGTGCGGCTCTGCTGACCGCCGTCGCCGCGCTCGTCGTCGCGGGTGCGGCGGCCGTGCCGGTGCCTGCGCTGGCCGTCGGTGGTGCCGGGGCCGGGAACACCGGCCTGCAAGGGGAGTTCGACGCCGCCGCCGACGCCTACCACGTGCCCCGTCAGGTGCTGCTCGCGGTCGCGTACCAGGAGTCCGCCTGGGACACGCACGCCGGGGCGTACAGCACGGACGGCGGGTACGGGCCGATGCACCTCACGGACGTCACCCCGGCGATGATGGCCGGAGGCGACGCGGGGGCGGCCGGGCGTGGGGAGTTGGCGAAGCTGGCCGCCGATCCGGGCCTGCACACCCTGCGGGCCGCCGCCCGGCTGACCGGTCTGTCGGCGGCGGAGTTGCGCGGCGACCCGGCGGCCAACATCCGCGGCGGTGCCGCGCTGCTCGCCTCGTACCAGAAGGCCGCCACCGGTTCCGTCTCCGCGGATCCCGGCGACTGGTACGCGGCCGTGGCCCGTTACAGCCAGGCCGGGCAGCGGCAGGGCGCCGCCGCCTTCGCCGGGCGGGTGTTCGCCACCATCAAGGCGGGGGCCGCGCGCACCACGGCCGACGGTGAGCGGGTGCGGCTGGCCGCCGACAGCGGTGTCCGGCCGGACACCGGGCAGTTGGCCGGCCTGCACCTGAAGGCCGCGGTGACCACGGACACCGAGTGCCCCGCCACCGTCGCGTGCACCTTCGTCCCGGCGGCGGCGTCCAACGGCCAGGTGTCCAACCGCCCCGCCAACGGCATCCGCATCGACAGCATCGTCATCCACGACACCGAGACGTCGTACGACGCCGCGATCAACCTGTTCCAGCAGCCGGGCGGTAACTCCGCGCACTACGTCATGCGGTCCTCCGACGGCGCGGTGACGCAGATGGTGCCGACGAAGGACCTCGCCTTCCAGGCCGGCAACTACTCGACCAACATGCACTCGATCGGCATCGAGCACGAGGGGTACGCCGCGCACGGCGGCACCTGGTACACCGAGGCGCAGTACGAGGCCACGGCCGAGCTGGTGCGGTACCTCGCCGACCGGTTCGGCATACCGCTGGACCGGCAGCACATCCTCGGGCACGACAACGTCGCCGGTCCCAAGTCGTCGCTCGTCTCCAGCATGCACTGGGATCCGGGCCCGTCGTGGGACTGGAACCACTTCATGAGCCTGCTCGGGGTGCACACCGGGCGGCACGGCGTCGGCCCGGTCGGCTCGGTGGTCACCATCGCGCCCCGGTTCCACGAGAACCTGCAGACCGTGCAGATCTGCCCCTCCGACGACCCGACCCACGCCACCACCGCGTGCACCGAGATCCAGCAGCCGTCGAACTTCGTCTACCTGCGCACCGAACCCAGCGACACCGCTCCGCTCTTCGGGGACCAGGCGCTGCACCCGGGCGCGGCCGGTACCGACCGCATCAACGACTGGGGCAGCACGGCGGCGGCCGGGCAGCAGTTCGTGGTCGCCGACCGCGACGGTGACTGGACGGCCGTCTGGTACAGCGGCTCGAAGGTGTGGTTCTACAACCCGCACGGCTGCAACACCGCGCCCGCGCACGGGGTGAAGGTGATCTCGGCGGCCGGTACGGACCCGGTGGCGGTGTACGGCTCCAGCTATCCGGACGCCGCCGAGTACCCGGCGGGGCTCTCGCCGTCGACGCAGGCGCCGCTCAGCATGTACACCGTCCCGGCCGGTCAGGCCTACGTGGCCACCGTGGCGCCGTCCCTGACGGACGACTTCTTCCCCTCCAGCGGCACGGTCGTCACCGGGGCGAAGGCGATGTACACCATCCAGTACAACCACCGGGTGGCGCTCGTGTACGCCTCGGACGTCACCGCCACGGACGACTGACGGCTTCGGGAGCAGCTTGTGCCCAGGGGGTTCCGCCTCCTGGGCACCGGCGTGTCCCCGCCGTGTCCGCACCCGGAGGGCCGGGTCCCGGGCTCAGAGCGCCGTCGCGGCCCTGACGAGTCCGGCGACCGCTCTCGACCTGCTGTGGGGCGGCCAGGCGATCACGGTGGTGACGGGTGGGGCGTCCAGGACCGGTACGGTCGCGAGGTCCTCGCGCAGTTGGGTACGGCAGGACTCCGGCGCCACCCAGCAGGCGCGGCCGAGTGCGATCAGCTGGTGCAGCTGGGCGTGGTCGCGGGCCTGGGGGCCGGGGCCGTCCGGGTAGGTGCCGTCCGGGCGGGGCCAGCGGGGCAGCGGCAGGCCGGGCAGGTCGGTGACGTCGGCCATCCGGACGTGCGGGCGGGTGGTGAGGGGGTGCCCGGCGGGGAGGACCAGGACCTGGTTCTCCGTCAGCAGTTCCTCGGTGTCGAGGCCCGCCGTGGAGTCGAACGGCAGGTGCAGCAGGGCCACGTCGGCGCGGCCGTCGCGCAGCATGTGCTCCTGTTCGCCGATGCCGCACAGGAGGAGGTCGACGGTGACCGCGTCGGGTTCGGCGGCGTAGGCGTCGAGGAGTTTCGCCAGGAGTTCGCCGGAGGCGCCCGCCTTCGTGGCGAGGACCACGCCGGGGTGGCCGGTGGCGGCGAGAGCGGCTCTGCGGGTGCGGCGCTCGGCCGCCGCCACGGCGTCCAGGGCGGCGCGGGCCTCGCGCAGGAGCACCGAACCGGCGTCGGTCAGGGTGACCGCGCGGCTGGTGCGTTCCAGCAGGGTCGCGCCGAGGCGCCGTTCCAGCAGGCCGATCGCCCGGGACAGCGGGGGCTGGGCGATGCCGAGCCGCTCGGCGGCCCTGCCGAAATGCAGTTCCTCGGCGACGGCCACGAAATAGCGCAGCTCACGCGTCTCCACCCCGCCATGCTACTGCGGCCGAACGGGATCGATACCCGGCGGGTATCGCCGGCCACCCGATCGGTGTTGGCCGCGCCGGGGCCGCCGGGACCAGGATCGACGGTATGAGCGAACAGGACAACGAGCAGGCGAGCGGGCAGATGAACGGACAGGCGGGCGGGCAGACGGTCGCGTTGGTGACCGGTGCGAACAAGGGGATCGGGTACGAGATCGCGGCGGGTCTCGGCGCCCTCGGCTGGCGGGTCGGGGTCGGGGCCCGGGGCGAGGAGGCGCGCGAGGGTGCCGTGGCCAAGCTGCGGGCGGCGGGCGTGGACGCGTTCGGCGTGCCGCTGGACGTGACCGACGACGCGAGCGTGGCCGCTGCCGCCGCGCTGGTCGAGGAGCGCGCCGGACGGCTCGACGCGCTGGTGAACAACGCCGGGATCACCGGCGGCCCCCAGCAGCTGCCCACCACGGTCGACGTCGCGGCGGTACGGGCGGCGGTGGAGACCAACGTCATCGGCGTCATCCGGGTCACCAACGCGATGCTGCCGTTGCTGCGCCGCTCGGCGTCGCCGCGGATCGTGAACATGTCCAGCACCGTCGGCTCCCTCACCCGGCAGACCACCCCGGGCGCCGAGACGGGCCCGATCTCGGTGGCGTACGCGCCGTCGAAGACGTTCCTCAACGCCGTGACCGTGCAGTACGCCAAGGAGCTGGCCGGTACGAACATCCTGATCAACGCGGCCTGCCCGGGTTTCTGCGCGACCGACCTCAACGGCTTCCGCGGCGTGCGCACCCCGGAGCAGGGCGCCGCGATCGCGGTCCGGCTCGCGACCCTGCCGGACGACGGCCCGACCGGCGGCTACTTCGACGACGAGGGGGAGCTGCCCTGGTGACGACGCGGGAGGCCGCCCCACTGTCATGATGTGGGCATGACGCTGATCCACGGGGAAGTCGCAGCCGGGTTCGAGGGTGTACGGGAGGCGTTCGCCGCCAACTTCGAGCAGCGCGGGGAGGTCGGGGCGGCCGTGTGCGTGTACCGGGACGGGCGGCCGGTGGTGGACCTGTGGGGCGGGGTCGCCGACCCCGGTACCGGGCGGCCCTGGGAGCGGGACACCTTGCAGCTCGTGTACTCGGCGACCAAGGGAGCCACCGCCACCGCCGCTCATCTGCTCGCGCAGCGCGGGGAGTTGGACCTGGACGCGCCGGTGGCGGCGTACTGGCCCGAGTTCGCGGCGAACGGCAAGGCGGACATTCCGGTGCGGTGGCTGCTGTCGCACCGAGCCGGGCTGGTCACGCTGGACCGGCCGGTGCCGCTCGGCGACGCGCTGGGGTGGGACGCGATGGTGGCCGCGCTGGCCGCGCAACGGCCGCAGTGGGAGCCGGGGACCGCGCACGGCTACCACGGGCGGACCTTCGGATGGCTGGTCGGGGAGGTGATCCGGCGGGTGTCCGGCCGTACGCCCGGCCGGTTCTTCGCGGAGGAGGTCGCCGGGCCGCTCGGGCTGGACTTCTTCATCGGGCTGCCGGCGGCCGAGCGGGCGCGGGTCAGCCGGATGGTGTACCCGAAACCGGAGGTCGACCTGAGCACCGTACCGCTGGACGCCGTGCCGCCGGAGGCGCGCGAGTTCGTCGCGGCGCTGCAGGATCCGCGGTCGCTGAGCAACCGGGCGTTCGCCCTCACCGACCCCGCCGAGATCGACTTCGACTCGGCCGAGGTGCAGGCCGCCGAGCTCCCCGCGTCCAACGGGATCTGCACCGCGCGCGGCCTCGCCCGGATGTACGCCGCGCTGGTCGGGGAGGTGGACGGGGTACGGCTGTTCAGCCCCGAGACCCTGGCCGCGGCGACCGCGGAGCAGGCCGCCGGGATGGACAAGGTCATCATGTTCCCAGTCCGCTTCGCCTCCGGTTACATGCTGCCCGTGGAGACGAGCCCCCTGACCGGTCCGCGCGCCTTCGGCCATCCCGGCCGGGGTGGCTCGTTGGGTTTCGCCGACCCCGAGCACGGCGTCGCCTTCGGTTACGTCATGAACAGCGTCGTCGAGGGCGCCGAGGACCCCCGCGCGGCCGCGCTCGTCGACGCGGTACGGGCCGCGCTGGCCTAGGGAGGCGGGCGGCGCCGGCCCGGGGAGGCGGGCCGCGCCGGCCCGGGGCGGTGTACCGGCTGCTCGTCGGCGATCTTCCGCCCGGCCGGGGACGTGGTTAGAGTCGGCTCCATGAACGGGGTCGTGGTCGCTGTCAGTCGTAACGAGGTCTACTCCTTCACCAAGCCGAACCGGGAGAGCATCACGCTGCTCGCCGGGCTCGGGGTGGAGGGGGACGTCCATGCCGGGGTCACGGTGAAGCACCGCTCGCGGGTGGCGCAGGACCCGGACCAGCCGAACCTGCGTCAGGTGCACCTGATCCACGAGGAGTTGTTCGCGGAGGTGGCGGGCGCCGGGTTCCGGGTGGGGGCCGGGGAGCTCGGGGAGAACATCACCACCCGGGGGCTGGATCTGCTGGGGCTGCCGACCGGGACGCTGCTGCGGATCGGGGAGCAGGCCGTGGTGGAGGTGACCGGGCTGCGCAATCCGTGCGCGCAGATCGACGGCTTCCAGCACGGGCTGCTGAAGCAGGTCGTCGGGCGGGACGGGAGCGGGCGGACCGTCCGTAAGGCCGGGGTGATGAGCGTGGTGACGGTGGGGGGTGTGGTGCGGCCCGGGGACACGATCCGGGTGGAGCTGCCGCAGGGGGCCCACCGGCCGCTGGAACGGGTCTGACACCGCTCTGAGTTTTCTGGGCGTCTCCTGAAACATTCTCCCCGGCCCACCGCATCAATGGGGTGGAGCGGTCGGCACGGCGCCGGGGACGGGGGAGCTTGCGGATGAGTCAGGGCAGCGGTGTGGAGGACTACGCCGAGTTCGCCGCGGCGCGGGCCGGGCACCTGTACCGGTCCGCCTGCCTGCTCACCGCCGGGGACACGCACCTCGCGGAGGACCTGGTCCAGGAGGCCCTCGGACGGATCTACGTCCGCTGGGGGCGCGTCTCGCGCGTCGGCAACCCCGCCGGGTACGCGCAGACGGTCCTCACCCGGACGTTCCTGGCCCACCGGCGGCGGTTCAGCAGCCGGGAGCGGGCGCGGGACGCCCTCCCGGAGCAGGCGGACGCCGGTTCCGACCCGTCCCTGCGGCTGACCCTCCTCGACGCGCTCGCCCGGCTGCCCGCCAAGGACCGGGCCGTGGTCGTCCTGCGGTACTGGGAGGACCGGTCGATACACGAGACCGCGGACGCACTCAACGTGAGTTCGGCCGCCGTCCGTACGCGGTGCGTGCGGGCCCTGGCCCGGCTGCGCGAGCTGCTCGGCGAGGACCTCGCCGAATACGCCCGCTCCTGACCTCAGACCTTGTGGAAACGGTGGTTCGTCATGCCCGTCGAACAGCGGCACAGCGCCAGCGACAGCGATCCCTTCGAGCGTGAGCTCTCCGCCGCCCTGCACCACGCCGGGGCCGGCTTCGAGACCGACCGGGCCGCGCTGGCCGCCGCCGGGACGGTCCGGGGGCGGCGGCTGCGGCAGCGGCGGCGGGCCGCCGTCCTGGGGGGCGCGGCGGGGGTCGCGCTGGTCGGGGTGGGCGGCGCGCTGGCGGTGTCCTGGGGCGGCGGGCCGTCGTCGCCCGCGCGGCCGCCCGCCGCCGCGAGCCGCACCCCCGAGGTCGCCTCTTCCGCCGCCGGTCGGGACATCACCTCGGACGACATGATCCGCACGCTGGAGAAGCTGCTCCCGAAGGGGACGTTCGCCCAGGCGCAGGGACGCGGCGTCGACAAGGACGAGCCGCTCGTGGATCCGTACGCGCAGGTCGTGTACGACGACGGGCACGGGGCCGCCGCCGTCAGCGTCGCCGTGAACCGGGTGCTGCCCGGCGGGTACGACGCCCGGCAGGCCACCCGGTGCCCCGACAAGGTCTCCATCCCCTACGACAGTTGCGTCACCAGCCATCTGCCCGACGCCTCGGTCGTCACCGTGATGAAGGGGTACGAGTATCCCGACCGGCGTGTGGACACCAAGCTGTGGACCGCGAACCTGGTCACCCCGGACGGTCACCACGTCTCCGTCAGCGAGTGGAACGCCGCCGCGGAGAAGGACGCGCCGATCAGCCGGGCGCAACCTCCGCTGTCCGTGGCCCAGTTGAAGGCGCTCGCGGCCGCCGAGGAGTGGCGGGGGGTGGTCGACGCCATCCCGCAGGACCCCCGGGGGACCCGGGAACCGCCCGCCTCCGTGGAGGGGGACGGCAAGGGGATCGCGGAGACCCTAGTCTCGCTGATGCCGAAGTCGGTGAAGGTGGTGGGGCGCGCCAAGGGGGACGACGACGGTCAGTTCACCTACGTCGTCGTCGACGACGGGCACGGCCGGAGCCTCGTCCAGATCAACGTGCAGCCGGACATGTCCGACGTCGCGAACCAGCTGTTCGGCGCCGGGTCCGAGACCCTGCCCGACGGGACCCGGGTCGCCGAGCACAAGGCGCCCGGGGAGAAGGGGGTCGCCGGGGTCGTGATGTGGACCGTCGACACCCTGCGCGAGGACGGTTTCCGGGTGGTGATCAGCGCGTTCAACGCCGACACCCAGCACAGCTCCCCGACCCGCACGACGCCGGCGCTGACCATGAAGCAGCTCCGCGCCACAGCGCTCAACCCGCGCTGGCGGTAGTCGCCGGGTTAGCCTCGGGGAATCCAGACAGAGGGAGAGAGCAATGGCCAGGGTTCCCAGTTCGGTGATCGCCGCGAGCGGGCTCGTCGGAGGGTACGGCGTCGCGCGCTGGACGAAGCAGCGGCCGCTGGGCGGGGCCGTGCTGGCCGTCGCCGGGGCCGCGGCCGCGCAGCAGTGGCGGCAGCGGGCGGGTGGGAAGGCGGCCGGGGCGCTGTCCGCCGCGTACGTCGCCGCGTTCGCCGGGTCGCACCCCCTGGCGAAGAAGGTCGGCGCCTGGCCGTCCGTCCTCGGCGTGGCGGGGGCGGTGGCCCTGGCGTCCTGGGCCGTCGCCGACCGCAGGGGCTGAGCTCCGCAGGGGCGGCCTGACGACAAGCCCGACGCCGGGGTGCCTGGCCGCCTGGCCAGAGGGGGCGGGGCGGGTCCGTCGTGCGCGGGTGCGGGTCCGTCGTGGCCGGTCGCGCAGTTCCTCGCGCCCCTTTCAGGGGCGTCGGAAGGCGCGGCGGTAGGCCTGGGGGCTGGTTCCGACGACTCTGCGGAAGCGTTCACGGAAGGCCGTCGGGGAGCCGAAGCCCGACTGGGCCGCGATGCGTTCGACGGGGTGGCCGGTGGTCTCCAGGAGGTGCTGCGCCCGGCGCACCCTGGCCCGGTGCAGCCACTGCAACGGAGTCGTGCCGGTCTGTTCGCGGAAGCGGCGGTTGAGGGTACGGGTGCTCATACCGGCCCGCGCCGCCACCTCCTCCAGGGTCAGGTCCCGGTCGCAGTTGTCCGCCAGCCAGTCCAGCAGTGGCTCCAGGGTGGCCCCCGCCGGGGCCGGCGGCTGGTCGTGGACGATGAACTGGGCCTGGCCGCCCTCCCGTTCCAGCGGCATCACCGACATCCGGGCCGCGTGCGCCGCGACCGCCGAGCCGTGGTCCCTGCGGATCAGGTGCAGGCACATGTCCATGGCCGCCGCCGCGCCCGCCGAGGTCAGGAACTGGCCGTTGTCGACGTAGAGGACGTTCGGGTCCACCTCGATCGCCGGGTGCCTCGCGGCCAGCGCGTCGGCCGCCGCCCAGTGCGTGGTCGCGCGCAGGCCGTCCAGCAGCCCGGTGGCGGCGAGGACGAACGCCCCGACGCAGACGGACGCGATCCGGGTGCCCTTGGCCGCCGCCGCGCGCAGGGCCTCGACGACCTCGGCCGGCGGGGCGGCGGCGGGGTCCGCGAGGCCCGGCACGACGACGGTGTCCGCCTCGGCCAGCGCGTCCAGCCCGTACGGCGCCCGCACCGTGAACGCGCCGCCCGCCGCGGTCACCTCGGCGGCGGGACCGCACACCCGCACCCGGTAGGCGTCCCGGCCGTCGGGCAGCCGGGCCCAGCCGAAGGTGTCGATCGGCACGGTGAAGTCGGAGGGGATGACCTGGTCCAGGACCAGCACGGCGATGGTGTGCATGGCAGGAACGTAGCCGTTCGCCGGGTTGTGGCCGCGGGAGGGGCCGCTCTCCCGGCACCGGCGTCCGTCTCCTGGCGAGAATCCGTTGAACGGTGGCAGTATCGCCGCTTCTGCGCGATCTTCCGGGCGCCTACGGTCGACGCCGTGACCAAGTTCCTCCTCGCCGTCCACGTCCTCGCGGCGATCGTCGCCATCGGTCCCGTCACCGTGGCCGCCAGCATGTTCCCGCCGGCCGCCCGGCGCGCCCTCGAGGCGCCGGACGACGTCCGGGCCGCCGAGACCCTGCTCCTGCTGCACCGGATATGCCGCGTCTACGCGCTCGTCGGCGTCGTCGTCCCCGTGTTCGGGTTCGCCACGGCGAGCAACATGCACGTGCTGGGCAGCGCCTGGCTGATCGCGTCGATCGCGCTCACGGCACTCGCGGCCCTCGTCCTCGTCGCGCTGGTGCTGCCCCGGCAGACCGCCCTGGTGGAGGGCGGGGCCGCCGAGCGGGCCGCAGCAGGGGGCGGGACCCGGCAGGCGACCGTGCGGCTCGCCATGGTCACCGGGCTGTTCAACCTCCTCTGGGCCGTGGTGACCGTACTGATGATCGTCCGGCCGGGCTCCACCACCGGCGCCTGAGAGGAGGTGAAGGCGGGCGCCTCACGCCTGTGCCTTCGCCGTCTCGCCCCCCGCGGCCGACAGTGGCGTGGCCACGTCCTCCAGGGACCTGCGCTCCGCGTTCACCGCCAGCAGTGCCGCCACCAGTCCCGCCGCGCACATCAGGCCCGCGCCGATCTGGAAGGCGAGGACCGTGTCCGACACCTTGCCCGTGCCCGTCAGGTCGGCGAACAGCAGCGGCCCGCTGATGCCGCCGGCCGCCGTGCCCAGCGCGTAGAAGAACGCGATGGACATGGCGCGGGTCTCCATCGGGAAGATCTCGGACACCGTCAGGTACGCGCTGGACGCCCCCGCCGACGCGAAGAACAGCACCACGCACCAGCAGGCCGTGAGGGTCGTCGCGGTCAGGGAGCCGCGGTCGAACAGCCAGGCGGTGCCGAACAGCAGAAGCCCGGAGAGCAGGTACGTCCCGGAGATCATCACGCGTCGGCCGAGCGTGTCGAACAGCTTGCCCAGCAGCAGCGGGCCCAGGAAGTTGCCCACCGCGATGACGACGAAGTAGTACCCCGTGTCGCCCGTCGGCACGTCGAAGAACGTCGTGAGGATCGCGCCGAACCCGAAGGTGATCGCGTTGTAGAGGAACGCCTGCCCTATGAAGAGGGAGAAACCGAGGGCGGCCCGCCGCCGGTAGTCGCGGAAGACCGTACGGGCGATCTCGCCGAAGCCGACGCTGCCGCGCTGGTGGATCTTCAGCTCGCCCTCGGGCTCGGGCAGCGGCTCGCCCTTCTCCGCCTCCACCCGGCTCTCGATGGACGAGACGATCTCCTCGGCCTCCCGTTCCCTGCCGTGGATCAGCAGCCAGCGCGGACTCTCCGGGACGTTGCGCCGTACCAGGAGGATGACCAGGCCGAGGACGACCCCGAGGGCGAACGTCAGCCGCCAGCCCACGTCCTTCGCCAGGAAGTCCGTGTTCAGCGCGACGATCGAGAGCAGCGAGCCGCCGACCGCGCCGATCCAGAAGCTGCCGTTGATGACGAGGTCCACGCGGCCGCGGTAGTAGGCGGGGATCAGTTCGTCGATCGCGGAGTTGATCGCCGCGTACTCGCCGCCGATGCCGAACCCGGTCAGGAACCGGAAGAGGAAGAACCACCACGGGGCGAAGGAGAGCGCGGTCAGCGCGGTGGCGGCCAGGTAGACCGCCAGGGTGATCATGAAGAGTTTCTTGCGGCCGAAGCGGTCGGTCATACGGCCCCAGAACAGGGCGCCGACGCAGGCGCCCGCCACGTACAGGGCCGCGGCCGTGCCCGTGACCTGGCCGGAGGAGATCGCGAGGCCGCTGCCCGGTTCGGACAGCCGGCTGGCGATGTTGCCGACGACCGTGACCTCCAGGCCGTCCAGGATCCAGACCGTGCCGAGGCCGAGGACGATCGTCCAGTGCCAGCGGGACCACGGCAGCCGGTCCAGCCGGGCCGGGATACGGGAGGTGATCGTACGTCTGCCGTGTTCGTCCACGCCCATGTCCGTAGCCGTACCCACACACGCCTCCTCGACCGGAACGGCAATACCGAAAGCCGCCCGATCGAGTGCCCCGCGGAACGCTCCCTACGCCCCGAGCGCCCGCGACACCGTGAAGATCAGCACGCCCGCCAGCGAGCCGACGACCGTGCCGTTGATGCGGATGAACTGGAGGTCGCGCCCGATGTGCGCCTCGATCTTCCGGGTGGTGTGCTCCGCGTCCCAGCCCGCCACCGTGTCGGTGATCAGGGAGGTGATCTCCTTGCGGTAGGTGGTCACCACGTGCACGGCCGCACCCTCGACCCAGCTGTCGACCTTCCCCTGGACCTTGGTCTCGGTGGCCATGCGGGCGCCCAGCGAGATCAGGGAGGCGCGCACCCGCAGCCGCAGCTCGCTGCGTTCGTCCTCGGCCGCCGAGACGATCATGGACCGTACGGCCGTCCAGGCGGACGCGATCAGGTCCTGCACCTCGCCGCGGCCCAGCACGTCGCCCTTGAGGCGTTCGATCCGGGCACGGGTGTCGGTGTCGGACTGGAGGTCGTTCGCGAAGTCCGTGAGGAAGCGGTCGAGGGCGCCGCGCGCCGGGTGGGAGGGCATGTCCCGCATCTCGGCGCAGAAGCGCAGCAGCTCCTTGTAGACGCGCTCGCCGACCCGCCGGTCCACGAACCGGGGCGTCCAGCCGGGCGCGCCGCCCTGCACGGCGTCCATCACCGAGTCGCCGTGCAGCACCAGCCAGTCGTGGGCGCGGCTGACGACCAGGTCCACGACCCGCTTGTGGCCCTGGTCCGCGACGATCCGCTCCAGCATCTTGCCGATGCCCGGGGCGATCTCCTGGGCGTCGGCACGGCGGGTGATGGCCTCGCCGACCACGGCCTGGACGTCGGAGTCCCGCATCACGGTCAGGGCGCCGCGCAGCGCCGTCGCCAGCTCGGCCGTCACCCGGTCGGCGTTCTTCGGTTCGGCCAGCCACGCGCCGAGCCGGCTGCCGATGCCGACGGAGTGCAGCCGCTGCCGTACGACGTCCTGGGAGAGGAAGTTCTCGCCGACGAACTCACCCAGCGAGACGCCGAGCTGGTCCTTCTTGTGAGGGATGATCGCGGTGTGCGGGATGGGCAGGCCGAGCGGGTGCCGGAAGATGGCGGTCACCGCGAACCAGTCGGCCAGCGCGCCGACCATGCCCGCCTCGGCCGCCGCGGCCACGTAGTCCGCCCACGGTCCGGCGCCGGCGCCCGACGCCCACTTGGCCAGCGCGTACACCAGGGCGACGAACAGCAGCAGGCCGGTCGCCGTGGTCTTCATCCGTCGTACGCCCCGCTGACGCTCCTCGTCGGCCGGCGTGAAGGCGTTCATCGACTTGTACGACGGTACGGCGGCCGTCCGGCCGTCCGTCGTCTCCGTAGGTTCCGCCATCTGCTCCACCCGTTCGCAGCCGGTCCACCCTCACGGTGATCCCGCACATATTGTCCCTTGCTGACCTACTCCCGGAACGGAACAGGAGTTCCCACCGTCTGTCCGCGAGGCTGCGGGCCGGTGGGGCCGGGCGCGCGGTTCCTCCTCCAGCCTTCGGTCAGTAGTCGTCGTCTCTGCGGTGGTGGCGGTTCGCCCGGCGTATCTCTCGTTGTTCTCGGCGTTCTTCCCTCAGGCGGCGCCGCTCCGCCTTCGTCACCTTGTGTTCCACCTCGACGCCACCCCAGAACGCCAGGCCCGTCACGATCACCCTGGGGGCGCCCGGGTCCGGCAGCGTCTCCTCCTCGTGGTGGTCGAAGCCGCCCATGATGCCGATGCCCCGCATCACCACCTCGACGCCCGGCGGCACGATCACGCTCACCCCGCCCATCACCGCGAAGCAGCTGATCTCGACCTCGCGGTCCGCGAAGTTCGCCTCGCGCAGGTCGATCTCGCCACCGCCCATGAACGCCAGGCAGGTGAAGCGCCTCGGCACCGTCCAGCGGCCCTTGCGCTGGAAGCCGGACATGACGGCCACCGCCCCCGTGGAGGTGCCCTCGCCGCCGACGAACCGGCCCGCCCAACGCCCGTCGTCCGCCGGAGGCTTGGCCAGCGACACCGCGGGAGCGCCGGTCGCCGGCAGATCCCTGGTGAGCGGTGTCAGCTCACCGTACGTACGGGCCTCATACGTCGCCTCCAGCCGCTCCTCGAACTCCGCCATGTCGAGCCGCCCCTCCGCGAGGGCGTCCCTGAGGATCTCGGCGACCCGCTCACGATCGGCGTCGGAGGCGCGCAGCTCCGGGGCTTCGTCGGTCATAGGAGCAGACTACGAGTTGACGGCGGCCGGGACTACGCGGTCGTACGCTCCGCGTAGATCGTCGCGATCACCGTCTCGATGTCCGGCTCCCGGACGGACAGGTCCACCAGCGGGTACTCCGCGGCGATCCGCGCCACCAGCGGCGCCGCCGACTCCGAGGAGGGGAACGCCAGCCACTGCCGCGGCCCCTCCACCTTCACCACCCGCGCCGAGGCGCCCGCCTCGATCGGCGGGAGCTCCCGCTCCAGGTCGACCACCAGGGTCCGTTCGCTCTCGCCCACCTCGTGCAGTCCGGCGAGCGGGCCGTCGTACATCAGCCGCCCGTGGTCGATGACCATCACGCGGGAGCACAGCTGCTCGATGTCCTGGAGGTCGTGGGTGGTGAGCAGGACCGTGGTGCCGCGTTCCGCGTTCAGCTCCCGCAGGAAGTCGCGGACCCTGGCCTTGGAGACGACGTCCAGGCCGATCGTCGGCTCGTCCAGGTAGAGGACGTCCGGGTCGTGCAGGAGCGCGGCCACGATGTCGCCGCGCATCCGCTGGCCGAGGGAGAGTTGGCGTACCGGGACGTCCAGCAGGGACTCCAGGGACAGGAGTTCGACCAGGCGGCCCAGGTTCTCGCGGTAACGGGCGTCCGGGATGCGGTACATGCGGTGCATCAGCCGGTAGGAGTCGACGAGCGGGAGGTCCCACCACAGGGTGGTGCGCTGCCCGAAGACGACGCCGATGCGATGGGCCAGCCTCGTGCGCTCGCGGGACGGGTCGATGCCGGCGACCCGGAGCCGGCCCGCGCTCGGGGTCAGGATGCCCGTCAGCATCTTGATGGTCGTCGACTTCCCGGCGCCGTTCGGCCCGATGTACCCCACCATCTCGCCCCGCTCCACCGTGAACGAGAGCGAGTCCACCGCCCGTACCTGCCGGCGCTCCCGCTTCAGGAAACCGGCCTTCTTGCGGACCTCGAAGACCTTCTCGACCCCGTCGACCTCGATGAACATCGTCAACTCCCCGTACTCCGGTACGACCTGAGACCCGCCCGCCACGCCAGCCCCGCCAGCGCGCAGCACACCACCGCCACCAGCGGCGGCGACCACACCGTCCACTCCGGCAGCCGCAGCGGGTACGGCCGCCCCAGGACGTACGCCGCCGGCACCCAGTTGACGAAGGCCAGCGGCAGCATGAACGTCACCCCGCGCACGAAGTCCTTCCCGAACACCGTCGGCGGGTACTGGAGCAGTGTCGTACCGCCGTAGGTGAACGCGTTCTGCACCTCGGCCGCGTCCTGCGCCAGGAACTGGAAGGCCGCGCCCGCCACGAACAGCGCGCAGAAGATCACCGCACCGCTGCCCAGCATCAGCGGCAGCAGGAGCAGCTTCGCCGCCGTCCAGTGGACGTCCACCGACACCGTCGCCCAGCCGAGGACCACCGCGCCCTGTGTGATCCGGCCGAGCCGGCGCAGCGCGAAGCGGTCGGCGCCCACCTGGGCGAGCACCGGGGCGGGCCGCACCAGCAGCGTGTCGAAGGAACCGTCCCGGATCCGGGAGCCCAGCACGTCCATCGAGCCGAGCACCAGGTCGGCCACCCCGAACGCGGTCGCCGACAGGCCGTACAGGAAGGCGACCTCGGGCAGCGACCAGCCGCCCAGCGAGTCGACCCGGCTGAACATCAGCAGGATCGTCGCGAAGTCCAGGCCGGTCACCAGCAGGTTCCCGGCCATCGTGAGGAGGAAGGAGGTCCGGTAGATCATCGTCGAGCGGACCCACATCCCGGCGATCAGCCGGTACGTCCGCAGCCCCTCCAGGGCACGCTCACCCACCCTGCACCACCACCCGCCGGGTCGCCGCCGACTGCACCAGCCGGCCCGCCGCCAGCAGCACCACCGCCCACCCGGCCTGGAAGGCGAACGCCTCCGGCGCGCCGGTCTCCCCCATCAGCACGTCGGCCGGCCTCTGGATCAGCGCCGCCCACGGCAGGGCCCGCGCGATCTCGCCGAGCGCGCCCGGGAACACGTTCAGGGGCAGGGTCATCCCCGAGAAGAAGACCCCCGTGATCATCATGACCTGGTTGACGCCCATGCCGTCCATCAGCCAGAACACGCTCAGCGCGGCCAGGTAGCGGATGCCGAAGCTGACGACCATCGCCAGCAGCAGCGCGACCAGGAAGGCCGCCCAGGTGCCGGCGTCCGACGGCAGTGCCGCCGGGAAGAACACCGCGCCGAACAGGAAGGGGATCACGCCCCGGCCCAGCATCTGGAAGAGCGAGCGGCCCAGGTCCGTCGCCAGCCACCACAGTTGCAGGTCCGCCGGGCGGTAGAGGTCGATCGCGATCGCGCCGGTGCGGATACGCTCCATCAGGTCTTTTTCGACACCCCCGCCCTGGACGGCGAGCGTCGCGTACAGGCACTGTCCGAGCCACACGTAGGTGACGGCCTGTGCCTGGTCGTAGCCTCCGAGGTGCGGTTTCTCGTCCCACAGCGCCAAGTACGTGTAGACGAGAATGATCCCGAAGGCCGTGTTGGTGAACACCCCTGCCGCAGTGGCCGCCCGGTACGTCGCGTACCTTCGGAAACCCCCCGCCGCGACGGCCGTGTACAACCGTCCCGCGCCCACGCCAACCGACCTCCCGGACCGCCCGACACCGAAGCGCAGGAGCCTACTGCGCCGACGACACCGCAGGCCACGCAATTTCCGTGACCGAAGTGTGCCGGAATCCGGGAACGGAACGCGCGGTGCGAGAGTCTTCATCAGGGGGCGCAGAAGCGTACGAGGTCGTACTGGAACAAACGTACGACGCGAAACAGGAGTCCGTGCAGCACATGAGCGACGAGCCGCAGCCGCAGCAGCCGAACGAGGGCGGCGGAGGCCCGACGGAGCCGCCCGCTGCGGCCAAGGGGAAGCAGACCGAGCCGGCCGAGGTGGCGAAGACCCAGCCGACCGCCCCGGCGGACCGGGCGACGGGAGCGCAGGCGTCCGCCTCGGGGGACCAGCCGGGGGCACAGACGTCCGGCACGCCCGGCGAACCGAAGCGACAGGCACGCCCTGCGGACGGCCAGGACGCGCAGGCAGCCACCGGAGGACAGCCCGGGGCACGAGCAGCCACCACGGGAACCCAGCCGAGGCCCCAGACGCCCGGCACGGGAACCCAGCCGTCGGCACAGGCGTCCGGCGCGGGAACCCAGCCGTCGGCACAGGCGTCCGGCACGGGAACCCAGCCGACGGCACAGACGTCCGGCGCGGGAACCCAGCCGACGGCACAGGCGTCCGGCGCGGGAACCCAGCCGTCGGCACAGGCGTCCGGCACGCCCGGGATGCCGAAGCGGCAGGCTCCCGCCGCCGGAGGCAACGGGGCACAAGCAGCCGCCGCCGGAGGCCAGGGGGCGCAGGCGGCCGGCGCCGCGGCACGGCAAGGGGCACAGGCACCCGGCGTCCCCAGGGCACCGAAGCGGCAGGCTCCCGCCTCCGGAGGCAACGGGGCACGAGCAGCCGCCGCCGGAGGCCAGGGCGCGCAGGCGGCCGGCGCCGGAGGCAAGGGGCCGCAGGCGCCCGGCGCCGCGGCACAGCCGGGGGCGCGGGCGTCCGGCGGCGTTCAGGACGCGCACACGCAGCAGCTCACCGCCGTGCGGAAGCCGCCGGCGCAGCGGGGCGCGCCCGCCGAGGACACGCAGACCCGGCAGCTCGCGGCGATCAGGGTGCCGAAGGCACAGGGCCCCACCCCGCCCGCGGCACCCGCGGCAACCACGGCGTCGGCGACGGAGCCGCCCGCCGCCGAGGCGGAGACGAAGGGGGGCGGGAAGAAGACGAAGCGGACCAAGCGCACCGGATGGCGCCGGATCATCCCCACCTGGCGGATGCTGCTCGGCACGTTCGTGCTCGGGGCGCTCCTGCTGATCGGCCTGTTCTTCCTCGGCTACTCGATGGTGAAGATCCCCGCGGCCAACGCGTTCGCCACCAAGCAGTCCAACGTGTACCTGTACGCCGACGGCTCCCAGCTCGCCCGCGACGGCGAGGTCAACCGGGAGAACGTCACCCTCGCCCAGGTCTCCAAGGACGCCCAGCACGCCGTGCTCGCCGCCGAGGACCGCGACTTCTACACCGAGTCCGCCGTCGACCCCAAGGCGATGCTGCGCGCCGCCTGGAACACCGCGACCGGCAAGGGCACCCAGTCCGGCTCGACGATCACCCAGCAGTACGTGAAGAACTACTACCTCGCGCAGGAGCAGACCGTCACCCGCAAGGTGAAGGAGGTCTTCGTCGCGATCAAGCTGGACCGCAGCGAGTCCAAGGACCAGATCCTGGAGGGCTACCTCAACACCAGCTACTTCGGCCGCAACGCCTACGGCATCCAGGCCGCCGCCCAGGCCTACTACGGCAAGGACGCCGCCGACCTCGACCCGGCCCGCGCCGCCTACCTCGCCGCGCTCGTCAACGCACCCAGCGAGTACGACGTCGTCGCCCACCCCGAGAACAAGGCCGCGGCCATCGCCCGCTGGAACTACGTCCTGGACGGCATGGTCAAGAAGGGCTGGCTCAGCGAGACGAAGCGGGCCGCCATGAAGTTCCCGATGCCCAAGGAGCAGACCGTCTCCACCGGCATGTCCGGGCAGCGCGGCTACGTCGTCAACGCCGTCAACGACTACCTGATCAAGAACAAGATCATCGACTCGGACTCCCTGGAGGCCGGCGGCTACCGCATCACCACCACCCTGGAGAAGGACAAGCAGAACGCCTTCGTCAAGGCGGTGAACGACAAGCTGATCTCCCAGCTGGACAAGAAGAACAACAAGGTCGACACCTACGTCCGCGCGGGCGGCGCCTCCGTCGACCCGAAGACCGGCAACGTCGTCGCCATGTACGGCGGCATCGACTACGTGAAGCAGTACACCAACGGCGCCACCCGCGGTGACTTCCAGGTCGGCTCCACCTTCAAGCCGTTCGTGTTCGCCTCCGCCGTCGACAACGGCTCCACCACCCAGTCCGGGCAGACCATCACCCCGAACACCTACTACGACGGCACCAACAAGCGCACCGTCCAGGGCTGGTCCGGCGGCGCCTACGCACCGGAGAACGAGGACGAGAAGTCGTACGGACAGATCACCGTCCGCAAGGCCACCGACCTGTCCGTGAACTCCGTGTACGCGCAGATGGCCGTCGACGTCGGCCCGTCCAAGGTCAAGCAGACCGCCGTCGACCTGGGCATCCCCGCCGACACCAAGGACCTCCAGCCGTACCCGTCCATCGCGCTCGGCACCGCCACGGCCAGCGTCCTGGACATGGCGGAGGCCTACGCCACGCTCGCCAACCACGGCAAGCACGGCACGTACACGATGGTCGCGAAGGTCACCAAGGACGGCACGCAGACCATCCAGCTGCCCAAGTCCAAGACCGTCCAGGCGGTCAGCCGCCAGGCGGCCGACACCACCACGTCCGTCCTGCAGAGCGTCGTCGACAACGGCACCGCCACCGCCGCCCAGGCCGCGGGCCGGCCCGCCGCGGGCAAGACCGGCACCGCGGAGGAGGACACCGCCGCCTGGTTCGCGGGCTACACCCCCGACCTCGCGACCGTCGTCTCCGTGATGGGCCAGGACCCGGTCACGGCCGCCCACAAGCCGCTCTACGGCGCGCTGGGCCTCGCCCGGATCAACGGCGGCGGCGTCCCCACCGAGATCTGGTCGCAGTACACCAAGAACGCCCTGAAGGGCACCGCGCCCTTCGCCTTCGACCTCGACCTCCAGGCGGGCGCCGAGACCCAGGCCCCCGCCACCCGCGGCCCGGCCACCCCGGGCACCGGCAGCCCGGCCACCCCGGGCACCGGTGGCCAGAACACCGGCGGCACCACCGGCGGGGACCAGAACACCGGGGGCACCACCGGCGGCCAGAACACCGGCGGCACCACCGACGGCGGCGCGACGGGCGGCTCCCCCACCTCCGGCACGACCGACGGCGGTACGACCACCGCCGGCACCAGCACCGGTACGACGACGGCCGGCACCGACTCCGGGACCTCCGCCGGAACCACCACCGACGGCACCAGCGCGGGCGGCACAGCCGGATCCGGGAACGCCGGGACGTCGGCGGGGAACACGGCCGGCGACAACGGCGGCGCCCTAGGATTCGGGTAGCCGCCCGCCGGACCGGTCAGTGACCGCTGGTCGCCTTGAGCCCCACCACGGCGACCAGCAGCAGACACACGAAGAAGATCCGGGCGGCGGTGGCCGGCTCCCCGAGCACCACCATCCCGAACACCGCCGCCCCCGCCGCCCCGATCCCCACCCACACGCCGTACGCGGTACCGATGGGCAGGGACCGGGCGGCGTACGACAGCAGCAGCATGCTGGCGACGATCCCGGCGCCGGTGAACAGGCTGGGCACGAGGCGGGTGAAACCGTGGGTGTACGGGGGTTTGGGGGTGTCCCCCAATAAGCGCAGCATTCCGACGGACCAGCCGACCTCCAGCAGACCGGCGACGACGCGCAGAGCCGCGCGTCTCGTCGGGCCTGCGCCCTCGAAGGTAGCAAAGGAACGACAAAGAGGCCTGGTGACCGCGGTCACCAGGCCTCTTCGGGCTCTGCATCAGAGATACAGGCCGGTCGAGTCCTCCGAGCCCTCGAACCGGTCGGCGGCCACGGCGTGCAGATCGCGCTCCCGCATCAGCACGTAGGGCACCCCCCGCACCTCGACCTCGGCACGGTCCTCCGGGTCGTACAGCACCCGGTCGCCCGGCTCCACCGTCCGCACGTTCTGACCGACCGCGACCACCTCGGCCCAGGCCAGCCGGCGCCCGACCGCCGCCGTGGCGGGGATCAGGATGCCCCCGCCGGAGCGGCGCTCGCCCTCCCCGGTGTCCTGCTTGACCAGGACCCGGTCGTGCAGCATCCGGATGGGCAGCTTGTCGTGCTGGCTGCTCTGCTCGTCTCTCTTGGCGCTCACGCCTGTGAACCTACCTGCCTCTGGTCAGCTCTTACGCCGCCGGGTGCCGCTGAGGACCAGCAGCCCGACCACGCCCACGGCGACGAGGGCGACCGGCACGACCCGCTCCAGGCGCGGCGCGCCCTCCTCGTCCACGAACTGGGCCTTCACATCGCTCACGACCCGGTTGACCTGCACATAGGCCCTCCCGAGGGTGTGATCGACGTTGGCCGCGACCTTGGCCTTCGCGTCGCCGACGATGGTCTTCGGGTGCACCCGCACCCCGATCTCGTCCAGCGTCTCGGCCAGCACCTCGCGGCGGCGCTTGATGTCCGCCTCGATCTGCGCCGGGGTTCTGGTGTCCGACGTCTCCGCCACCGTAGGCCCTCCGAACTCTGCGGTACTGCATGTTCTGGACAGTCTGTCAGTTCTCGCCCCGGCCGCCATGTCAGGACCCCCCGTTACGCTAGAGCGATGAGCGAGCGACTCCAGCCCGGGGACGTGGCCCCCGACTTCACCCTCCCCGACGCCGACGGCCACGAGGTGTCCCTCTCGGCCCACAAGGGCCGCAAGGTCATCGTCTACTTCTACCCCGCGGCCCTCACCCCAGGCTGCACCAAGCAGGCCTGCGACTTCACGGACAATCTCTCCCTCCTCGCCGACGCCGGCTACGACGTCCTCGGCATCTCCCCCGACGCCCCGGAGAAGCTCGGCAAGTTCCGCGAGAAGGAGAACCTCAAGGTCACCCTCCTCGCCGACCCCGACAAGAAGGTCCTGGACGCGTACGGCGCCTTCGGCGAGAAGAAGAACTACGGCAAGACGTACATGGGCGTCATCCGCTCCACGATCATCGTGGACGAGCAGGGCAAGGTCGAAAAGGCCCTCTACAACGTCCGCGCCACCGGCCACGTAGCCAAGATCATCAAGGATCTGGGCATCTGAGTCCCGCCTGACCCACCGCCGCCGACGGCTCGCACCGGGACACTCCCGGCGCGGGCCGTTTTCCATGCCGTGCGTGACTGTCCGATAACCGGTTCGTTACTCCGTACGGGCTGCGAACACGCGGCCGGGACGGAGGGGACTCAATGGGAGCGAGTGCGTACACCAGGGAGCGACTGGAGGAGGCGGCTCGGGGGGCGCGGACACTGTCGGAGGCGTTGGGGAGGCTGGGGGTGGATCCGGGGAGTTCGACGCGGCGGTACGTGTACGAGCGGATGAAGAAGCTGGGGGTGGACGTGTCGCACTTCGAGCGGGAGGGGGTGAAGTGGACGCGGGAGGTGCTTGAGCCGGTGGTCGCGGAGTCCACGAGCGTCAACGACGTGGTGCGCCGACTTGGGCTCGACAACGTAGGCGGCCATCAGGCCAACATCGGCCGCCGAATCAAGGCGTACGGAATCGACACCTCTCACTTCAATCCAGTTGCCCGGACAGAGCGCATGAAAGACAACCGGCGACGCCGCACAGCCGGGGAGATCCTCATCAAGGACGCATCACCGCATACTCCGAGAGTTCCGAGCTATCGCCTGAAGCGTGCAATGAGAGAGGTGGGCGTCGAAGAGAGCTGTGCCCTCTGCGGAATCGAAGCGGTCTGGCTCGGGGAGCCTCTGCCGCTGGAGGTCGACCACGTCGACGGCGACTGGCGCAACAATCGCATCGAGAACCTGCGACTGCTGTGCCCCAACTGCCACTCCACTACGGACAGCTACCGAGGACGCGGCAAGGGCCGGTTCGCGGGCGGCGCTTCATGAGCAGCGGCATGCAGTACTGCCGGGAGCAACTGGCGGAAGCCGCTCAGCAGTGCTCCGACATCGACGAAGTCATCGCGTTCTTCGGCACCAAGCCGTACGGCAATCTCCGCCGATACCTCATGAAGCGCTTCGCCGACTTCGGCATCGACGTATCCCATTTCCGCCCCTGCGGCAGGCTTCGCCGACCTAGTCCCGATGAAGTGCGCGCAGCTGTTGCCGAGTCGTCATCCATCGCGGAGGTACTACGCCGTTTGGGACGGCCGGACAACGGCACACAGCGGGCGAACGCACGGGAGTGGATCGCCGACGAACATCTGGCGACCACGCACTTCACGGGACAGGCGCATCAGCGGGGTAAGCGCGGAACGAACGCCAAGGCACCGGACGACATCCTGGTCCGGCATACCGGTCAGCACCGAATCGAGACCAAGCGCCTACGCCGCGCACTTCACGAGGTCGGCGTGCCCGAGCAGTGCGCCAGATGCGGAGTGGGCCCCGTATGGCTCGACAAACCCATGACCCTTGAGGTCGATCACATCAACGGGGACTGGGGGGACAACCGGCGGGAGAACCTGCGGTTGCTGTGCCCGAACTGCCACGCGATCACCAGCACATGGTGTCGGGGAGGACGACGAGCTCCTCGTATCGCCCAGTAGAGTAGGCGAGGCTGAGGGCCCGTACCCCAGCTGGCTAGAGGGCGCCGGTTTAGGTCCGGTGTGTCGTGGGTTCGAGTCCCACCGGGCCCACAGAACGACACGGCCTCGCACCTCAGATTCAAAGGTGCGGGGCCTTTTCGTCCGCTCAGCCCAGCAGTTCCCGCACCACCGGTACCAGTGCCCGGAACGCCTTGCCGCGGTGGCTGATCGCGTTTTTCTCTTCGGGGCTCAGTTCGGCGCAGGTTCGGGTCTCGCCCTCCGGCTGGAGGATCGGGTCGTAGCCGAAGCCGTTCGTGCCGGTGGGGGTGTGGCGGAGGGTGCCGCGGAGTTGGCCCTCGACCACGCGTTCCGTGCCGTCCGGGAGGGCCAGGGCCGCCGCGCAGGCGAAGTGGGCGCCCCGGTGTTCGTCGGCGATGTCGGAGAGCTGGGCCAGGAGCAGGTCGAGGTTGGCCTTGTCGTCGCCGTGGCGGCCGGCCCAGCGGGCGGAGAAGATGCCGGGCGCGCCGTGCAGGACGTCGACGCAGAGGCCGGAGTCGTCGGCGACGGCGGGGAGGCCGGTGGCCTGGGCGAGGGCGTGGGCCTTGAGGAGGGCGTTCTCGGCGAAGGTGACGCCCGTCTCCCGGACGTCGGGGATGTCGGGGTAGGCGTCGGCGCCCACCAGTTCGTGGGGCAGTCCCGCCTCGGCGAGGATCGAGTGCAGCTCGGTGATCTTTCCGGCGTTGCGGGTGGCGAGGATCAGGCGGGAAGTGGTGGTCATGGGTGGCAGTATCGCAAGGGCCCCGGTGGCCGGTTACGGCGTGCAGACCTTCGTGAGTTCGCCGGCGGCGTCGGTGACCGGGGTGACGTCGGGGGTGGGGTCGCCGTTCCTGATCGCCGTGCGGACGTGGTCCACGGCCTGCTGGAGGTCGTCGACGGCCTTGTTGACGTCGGTGTCGTCCGTCCTGTCGCCGATCTTCTTCAGGTTCCGCTGGATGGCGTCGAGGGAGGCGTCGGTGCGGGTGGGGTCGTCCGCGGCGTTCTCGACGGCCTGCTGGAGGCCGGTGACGCCGTCGGCGATGGAGTCGGCGGTCCGGACGCAGTCCAGGGCCGTGTCGACGGTGCCGCAGCCGGTGAGCAGGGCGACGGCGAGTGCGGTGGTCGCGGCGGCGGCGAGTGCGGTGGTGCGACGGCCTCGGCGTCGGCTGGCGGCCATGAAAGTGTTTCCCTCCCCGTTGACGGCTGGCCGGGCGCACGGTTGTTCGGACCGTGCGCCCGTAGTCATAGGGACGCGGGGTCGGCCGCCCTGGTTGCCACCGCGTTTGGGGTTCCCTTTACTGTCCGCTCACTGGTCCGCGGTGGATTCGAGGGCGGCCCGCTGGATGGCGGCGAGGTCGGTGCAGCCGGCGACGGCGAGGTCGAGCAGGGCGTTGAGTTCGTCGCGGGCGAAGGGCTCGGCCTCGGCGGTGCCCTGGACCTCGACGAAGCGGCCGTCGCCGGTGCAGACGACGTTCATGTCGGTCTCGGCCCTGACGTCCTCCTCGTAGCAGAGGTCGAGGAGCGGGACCGAGCCGACGATGCCGACGGAGACCGCGGAGACCGTGCCGGTGAGGGGCTGCCGGCCGGCCTTGACGAGCTTGCGTCCCTTCGCCCAGGTGACGGCGTCGGCCAGGGCCACGTACGCGCCGGTGATGGCGGCGGTGCGGGTGCCGCCGTCGGCCTGGAGGACGTCGCAGTCGAGGACGACGGTGTTCTCGCCGAGGGCCTTGTAGTCGATGACGGCGCGCAGGGAGCGGCCGATGAGGCGGGAGATCTCGTGGGTGCGGCCGCCGATCCTGCCCTTGACGGACTCGCGGTCGCCGCGGGTGTTGGTGGCGCGGGGCAGCATGGAGTACTCCGCGGTGACCCAGCCCTCGCCGCTGCCCTTGCGCCAGCGGGGGACGCCTTCGGTGACGGAGGCGGTGCAGAAGACCTTGGTGTCGCCGAAGGAGACGAGGACGGAGCCTTCGGCGTGCTTGCTCCAGCCGCGTTCGATGGTGACGGGGCGGAGCTGTTCGGGGGTGCGGCCGTCGATGCGTGACATGGCGACGAGCCTATCCATAGCGGCCGAAGGGGCTCCTCCCAGGCGGGAGGAGCCCCTTCGGGGTGGATCAGGGTGTCACATCATGTCCTCGATCTCGGCGGCGATCGGGTCGGCGTCGGTGCCGATGACGACCTGGATGGCGGTGCCCATCTTGACGACGCCGTGGGCGCCGGCGGCCTTCAGGGCGGCCTCGTCGACCTTGGAGGCGTCGTGCACCTCGGTGCGCAGCCGGGTGATGCAGCCCTCGATCTCGTCGATGTTGTCGATTCCGCCGAGACCGGCGACGATCTTCTCAGCCTTGCTGGCCATGTTGTTTCTCCCTGATCCGAACCGCTTTGTCGCAGTAACCCACAGTTGGCCCATCTTTGCGAGCGGTCGTGCCGTGGGTGCCGAATGATGGCGAGCACCGCGGCGGAACCGTCTGCCGACTGGTCTACACCAGCGGGCGGGCGGTCGCCAAACCCCTGCGGTGGAGCCGATGGGTCCGGAGGACGCGCCATGAGTGCCGAGAGCGCCGACAGCACGGCCGGTCCCGCGCGGGAGCGGTGGCACGTGCTGTTCCAGGGGTTGCAGAAGATGGGGCGGAGCCTGCAGTTGCCGATCGCGGTGCTGCCGGCGGCGGGCATCCTGAACCGCTTGGGGCAGCCCGACGTCTTCGGGGACCAGGGGCTTGGCTGGACGAGCGTGTCCAAGGTGATGCAGGGGGCGGGCGGGGCGCTGCTCGACGGGTCGGTCGGGCTGCCGCTGCTGTTCTGTGTCGGGGTCGCGATCGGGATGGCGAAGAAGGCGGACGGTTCGACGGCGCTGGCGGCGGTGGCGGGGTTCCTCGTCTACTACGGGGTGCTGCACCAGTTCCCGCAGTCCTGTCCGGGTGGGTCGAGCACGCTGCCGGGGATCGGGTGCCAGGTGAGCGACGGGACGGTGTCGACGTTCACGTTCCAGAACCCGGGGGTCTTCGGCGGGATCGCGCTGGGGCTGCTGACCGCCTTCTTCTGGGCCCGGTACCACCGGACGAGACTGGTGGACTGGCTGGGGTTCTTCAACGGGCGGCGGCTGGTTCCGATCATCATGTCGTTCGTGGCCATGGGGTTCGCCGCGCTGTGCCTGTGGGTCTGGCCGCCGGTCGGGAGCGGTCTGGAGAGCTTCAGCCGCTGGCTGCACGGGGTGGGGGTGTGGGGCGCGGGGGTGTTCGGGCTCGCGAACCGGGCGCTGCTGGTGGTGGGGCTGCACCAGTTCCTGAACGTGCCGCTGTGGTTCCAGTTCGGCAGTTACACCACGCCGGACGGGCGGACGGTGCACGGGGACATCAACATGTTCCTGGCGGGTGATCCGCAGGCGGGTCAGTTCACGTCGGGGTTCTTCCCGATCATGATGTTCGCGCTGCCGGCGGCCGCGCTCGCCATCACGCACTGCGCGAAGCCGCACCGGCGCAAGGAGATCGGCGGTCTGATGCTGTCGGTGGCGCTGACGTCGTTCGTCACCGGCATCACCGAGCCGCTCGAGTACTCGTTCATGTTCGTCGCGCCCCTGCTGTACGTGGCGCACGCGGTGCTGACCGGGGTGTCGATGGCGGTGACGTGGGGGCTGGGGGTGCACGACGGCTTCGGTTTCTCGGCGGGGCTGATCGACTACGTCATCAACTGGCGGCTGGCGACGAAGCCGTGGCTGATCGTGCCGATCGGGCTGTGCTTCGCGGCGGTCTACTACGTGCTCTTCCGGTTCGCGATCACACGGTTCGACCTGAGGACGCCGGGCCGGGAGCCGGAGGACGAGGTGGAGGACGTCACGAAGGCCTGAGGGGATTGACGGGTTCCTTATAACGGCCCCATCGTGTACAACAGGTCTACACCACTGAGTGGTGTAGACCATCACCGATGGAGGAAGTCTATGAGCACCGCCACCGCGCCCACGGCGGCCCCCGCGAAGAAGCGGGGATCCGGGCTGTTCCAAGGCCTGCAGAAGGTCGGCCGCAGCCTCCAGCTGCCGATCGCCGTGCTCCCGGCGGCCGGTCTGCTGCTCCGCTTCGGACAGCAGGACATCCACGACAAGCTGCACCTGCCGGACAAGGTCACGGCGGTGTTCGCCACGGCGGGTGGCGCGATCTTCGACAACCTCCCGATGCTGTTCTGCATCGGTGTCGCGATCGGTTTCGCGAAGAAGTCGGACGGCTCGACCGCGCTGGCGGCCCTGGTCGGCTTCCTGGTCTACAGCAACGTCCTGAAGGCGTTCCCGGTCACCGAGGCGAAGGTCCAGGCGGGCGCGGACATAGCCGCCACCTACAACAACCCCGGTGTGCTGGGCGGCCTGGTGATGGGCCTGCTGGGCGCGGTGGTCTGGCAGCGGTTCCACCGCACCAAGCTGGTGGACTGGCTCGGCTTCTTCAACGGCCGCCGGCTGGTCCCGATCATCATGGCCTTCGTCGGCACCCTCATGGGCGTCTTCTTCGGCCTGATCTGGGAGCCGATCGGCAACGGCATCTCCGACTTCGGCAAGTGGATCACCGGCCTCGGCGCCGTCGGTGCCGGTCTGTTCGGCCTGATCAACCGCGCGCTGATTCCGGTCGGCATGCACCAGTTCGTGAACACCGTCTCCTGGTTCCAGATCGGCGACTTCAAGAACTCCGCCGGTGTGGTCGTCCACGGCGACCTGACCCGCTTCTTCGCCGGTGACCCGACGGCCGGTCAGTTCATGTCCGGCTTCTTCCCCATCATGATGTTCGGCCTGCCGGCCGCCGCCCTGGCCATCGCGCACACCGCCCGCCCGGAGCGCCGCGCCGCCGTCATGGGCATGATGCTGTCGATGGCGCTGACCTCCTTCGTGACCGGTGTGACCGAGCCGATCGAGTTCACCTTCATGTTCATCGCGCCGCTGCTGTACGTGATCCACGCGGTGCTGACCGCCCTGTCCATGGCGATCACCTGGGCGCTCGGGGTGCACGCGGGCTTCACCTTCTCGGCCGGTGTCATCGACTACGCGCTCAACTGGAACCTCGCGACCAAGCCCTGGCTGATCATCCCGATCGGCCTGGTCTTCGGAGCGGTCTACTACTTCGTCTTCCGGTTCGCGATCGTCCGGTTCAACCTTCCCACCCCGGGCCGCGAGCCCGAGGAGGAGGTCGAGGACCTCACGAAGGCGTGAGTCCGGCGGCACCCGTCCGGCAGTACCCATGACGAAGGCCCCCGCCGCGGCGGGGGCCTTCTCGTGCACGGCCCTGAACGCCGTACGCGCGTCAGATCTCGTACGTCGCTCTCGGCGCCGCGAGTTCCACCGGGCCGTCGAAGACCTCGCGGGCGTCGGCGAGGTTGACGGCGGGGTCGGTCCACGGCGGGATGTGGGTGAGGACCAGCTTGCGGGCACCGGCACGGGCGGCGGTCTCGCCGGCCTCGCGGCCGTTGAGGTGCAGGTCCGGGATGTCCTCCTTGCCGTGCGTGAACGCGGCCTCGCACAGGAACAGGTCGGTGTCCCGGGCCAGCTCCTCCAGCGTCTCGGTGACGCCGGTGTCGCCCGAGTAGGTCAGGGACTTCCCGGCGTGCTCGACGCGGATGCCGTACGCCTCCACGGGGTGCCTGACCCGCTCGGTGTGGACGGTGAAGGGGCCGATGTCGAACGTGGACGGCTTGACCGTGTGGAAGTCGAAGACCTCGCTCATCGAGGAGGCGGTGGGGGTGTCGGCGTAGGCCGTGGTGAGCCGGTGTTCGGTGCCCTCGGGGCCGTAGACCGGGATCGGGGGGCACGGGCCGCCGTCGTGGCGGTAGTAGCGGGCCACGAAGTAGGCGCACATGTCGATGCAGTGGTCGGCGTGCAGATGGCTCAGGAAGATCGCGTCGAGGTCGTAGAGACCGCAGTGGCGCTGCAGCTCGCCCAGGGCGCCGTTGCCCATGTCGAGGAGCAGCCGGAAGCCGTCGGCCTCTACGAGGTAGCTCGAGCAGGCCGATTCCGCGGACGGGAACGACCCCGAGCAGCCGACGACGGTGAGCTTCATGAAGCAGAAACCTCCGTTGGCGGGACGCCCGGACGGACCGGGAACTGGAGTCGGGAAAGTGGGGTGGGCGGGGGTCGTGCGGTTTGTCGAGCGTAAGGCGCAAAAGGGCCGGTCGCTCCTCCGCCAGGGGCCGTTGTGTGCGAACTCACCTGTGCTGTCACCGGTTCGGCTGGACCGAGGGCGCATCAGGATTGCGTAAGGGCGCGCGTCGATTATCTCGCGCCGGTAACGTCGTCGTATGGACACGTCATGGTGGCTCGCGCTCGCGGCGGTGGTCCTGCTCGCGCTGGTCGCCACCCTCGTCGACGGCTGGGGCAGGGGGCACCGTCAGCGCGGGCACCGCACGCGCCCCCCGGGGCATCCGCGGGGCACCCGGGACAGGGCCGGACGGCCCCATCCGGGCGACATCTGGTGGGCCAACGTGCCCTACGAGGACGCTGCCGGCGCCAAGGACCGGCCGTGCCTGGTGCTGGCGGTGCACGGCAACCGGGCCACCGTCGCCAAGATCACCAGCAAGTACCACGACGAGCGCGCCGGGGTGATCCCGTTGCCGCCGGGCTCGGTCGGGGACGCCCAGGGCCGGCCGAGCTTCCTGGAGACGGACGAGCTGCGCGAGCTCGCGGTGTGGGACTTCCGGCGCCGGGTGGGCGTGGTGGACCCGGTGCTCTGGGACCAGGTGCGGCACCTGGCCGGGTGAGCCTCACCTCACCCGGACGGTGACGCGCCACCCCTGGACGGCCTTGCAGGAGACCCGGCCGGGAGCGGTGGGCTGCGCGCACAGCGGGCGGCTGGAGGTGAGCGTGACCGTGCCCGCGGCGACGGCCTGGTAGGCGGCTCCGGCGTCACCGCCGCGGAGCATGATCCCGTAGTTCACCGGCTTGAGGGCACCGGTGTCGCCGCCGACGGCGATCTTCGTCCAGGGGCGCTGCGCGGTGCCGGTCAGGGTGATCCGGAGGGTGCCGTCCTTGGCCAGGCAGTAGGTGCGGCCGCTGTCGGCGGCGGTGAGCTCGGCGGTCAGGGGCGTGCAGCCGCCGGACGAGCCGCCGGCTCCCGCGCCGGAACTCGGGGTCGTGCTCGGGGTCGCGGTCGGGCTCGGGGTGGTGCCGGCGGTGGGGGTCGCGCTGGGGCGCGCGGTCGGCGCGGGAGACACCGCGCCGCCGCCCTGGTCGCCGCCCCCGCTCCCGGAGCCGCAGCCCGCCAGCAGGAGCAGGGTCGCCGCGGCGAGCGACGCGCGGTGGAACGTCGTACGGCGCATGGGGTGTCCGCCTTTCCGTCGGGGAACGGACCCTTGGTGCCGATGTGACGTATCCCCCGGTCATACGGATCCCGCACCCGGACGGCTTCCGGGGGCGGGATCCGGTCGGTGCGCGGCGCTGGTCAGCCGGTCGTCACGGCGGTGTCGTCGACGACGAAGCTGGTCTGGAGCGAGGAGTCCTCGACACCGCTGAACTTCAGGGTGACGGTCGAGCCCGCGTAGGACCCGAGGCTGAAGGACTTCTGCACGTACCCGGAGGCCGCGTTCAGGTTGGAGTACGTGGCCAGGGTGGTCGAGCCGGCGCTGACCGTCAGCTTGTCGTACTGGGTGCTGGTGGTGGTCTCGGCGGTGTCGACGTGCAGGTAGAAGGTGAACGTGGTGTGGGTGCAGGCGGCGGGGATCGTCACCGACTGGGAGAGCGTGTCGGTGTGCGAGGAGCCGTAGCCGTCGAGCCAGGCCTTGTACGAGCCCGAGTGGGCCGCCTCACCGCTGTCGTTGGTGATGACCCCGCTGGAGGCGGTCCAGGTGGTGTTGCCCGACTCGAAGCCGGCGTTGCCCAGCAGCTGGGACGAGGTGCAGGTGCCGCCGCCGCTGGTGCTGACGGTCCAGGTGAAGGAGGCCGAACCGGAGGCTCCGGTGGAGTCGGTCGCGGTGACGGTGGTGCTGTAGGTGCCCGCGGTGGACGCCGTGCCGGAGATCAGGCCGGTGGAGCTGGAGATGGACAGGCCGGTCGGCAGGCCGGTGGCGCTGTAGGTGAGGGTGGCGCTCGCGCTGTCGGTGGCGGAGATCTGCAGGCTCACCGCGGAGCCGGTGGCGGTGGACTGGTTGCCCGGGTTGGTGACGGTCACCGTGTTGCCGCCGCTGCCGGCGGTGAAGGCGGCCGTGCCGTTCGGGGTGCCCCAGCCGGTCGGGCCGTCGTAGCCGGTCCCGGCGGTGCAGAAGTACGCCGGGGAGCAGGAGCCGTTGTTGCCGCTGGTCACGTCGTACAGGTTGCCCGTGTGGCTGTACGGGTACTTCGCCGGGTAGTCCCCGGAGCCCGGGGTGCCCGCGAGGGCGTAGACGCCCGCGATGATCGGCGAGGAGGCGCTGGTGCCGCCGTAGACGGCCCAGCCGGAGCCGCCGTAGGTGTCGTAGACCGCCACGCCGGTGGCCGGGTCGGCGACCGCGGAGACGTCGGCTTCCATGCGCTTGGAGCAGCCGGTGTCGGTCTGCCAGCTCGGCTTCGCGTCGTAGGCGGAGCAGCCGGAGCCGGTGCCCTCGGTGGAGCTGGTCTTCCAGACCGACTCGGTCCAGCCGCGGGAGTTGGACGAGGTGGACAGGGCGGTGCCGCCGACGGCGGTCACGTACTGGGAGGTCGCCGGGTACTCGGCGCCGTAGGCGGAGTCGCCCGCGGAGACGGTGATGGCGACGCCGGGGTGCTTGAAGTACGAGGTGTCCTCGCCGGTCTGCGCGGAGGACTCGGAGCCGCCCCAGCTGTTGGAGACGAACTTGGCGCCGAGCGCGACGGCCTCGTTCTCGGCGGCGCCGAGGTCGGCGTCGGTGGCGGAGTTCGCCTCGACGAGGTCGATGTTGCAGTTCGGGCAGACCGCGCTGACCATGTCGATGTCGAGCGCTTCCTCACCGGCCCAGCCGGAGTCGTTCGTCGGCAGCGAGGTCGTCGAACCGGTCTGACTGACCTGCTTGAAGCAGCCGTTGGCGACCGTGCACGCCGAAAGGCCGTACGTCGAGCGGTAAGTGGCGAGGTCCGAGGCCGCGTTGGGGTCGTTGTAGGCGTCGACCACGGCGACGGTCAGGCCGGAACCGCCCGTGGAGGGCAGGTTGTAGGCGCTGTGCAGGTTGGTCGGGCTCAGGCCGGAGGGAGCGGCGGCGAGCGCGGCGGCCAGCCGCTGCTTGATGTCGGTGCGGCGCTGCGCGAAGCAGTTGACCTCACCGGGCTTGGTGACGGTGGCGCACAGGTGCTCGGTGGGCACCTTCTGGCCGGCCTTGCCGGTGCTGTGCACGGCCTGCCGGGCGGGGTCGGTGAGGGCCTTGGCGTTCTGGGCGACCCGGGGGCTCTGGGAGGTGCCCGAGGTCGGGGCGGTCGCCTGTGCCTGCGCGGCGGGGGCCGCGACGAAACCGGAGACGGCCAGGGCGAGGGCGGGGAAGGCGAAGGCGATGAGTCTTCGCACGCTCCGTCGTGATTCACGCATGGGGTACTGCCTCCATCGGTGGGGTTACAAGGCAGGCCCGTGACGCGCGTAGCGGCGGCAGAGTGCGCGCAGTCATGAGCATGACACTTCGAACACCCTGGGATGCCGATGAGCGTGGCATGACAGGACGGGGCAGAACCTAACGGGCTTCCCCCGCGGACGGTTCCTCCGCGCGAAGATCTTTACTGCGGCGTAGGGGGCGTTGGCCCCCTCATGGGAGGGGGTTGACGCGTCCATGATGAGCACTAGGCCCAGAGCTGACCCTGGAGGGTCTCGATGGCTTCCTCGGTCGTGGCGGCGGTGTAGACGCCGGTCGACAGGTACTTCCAGCCGCCGTCGGCGACGACGAACACGATGTCCGCGCTCTCCCCGGCCTGGACGGCCTTCTTCCCGACGCCGATCGCGGCGTGCAGCGCGGCGCCGGTGGAGATGCCCGCGAAGATGCCCTCCTGCTGGAGCAGGTCCCGGGTCCGGGTCACGGCGTCCGCCGAGCCGACCGAGTAGCGGGTGGTGAGCACGGAGGCGTCGTACAGCTCGGGTACGAAGCCCTCGTCGAGGTTCCGCAGTCCGTACACGAGGTCGTCGTACCGCGGCTCCGCGGCGACGATCCGCACGTCCGGCTTGTGCTCGCGCAGGTAGCGGCCGACGCCCATCAGCGTGCCCGTCGTGCCGAGCCCGGCCACGAAGTGCGTGACGGAGGGCAGGTCGGCGAGGATCTCGGGGCCGGTCGTCGCGTAGTGCGCGCCCGCGTTGTCCGGGTTGCCGTACTGGTAGAGCATCACCCAGTCCGGGTGCTCGGCGGACAGCTCCTTGGCCACCCGCACGGCGGTGTTCGAGCCGCCGGCCGCCGGACTGGAGATGATCTCCGCACCCCACATCCCCAGCAGGTCACGGCGCTCCTGCGAGGTGTTCTCGGGCATCACGCAGACCATCCGGTAGCCCTTGAGCTTGGCGGCCATGGCGAGGGAGATGCCGGTGTTGCCGGAGGTCGGCTCCAGGATGGTGCAGCCCGGGGTGAGCCGGCCGTCCTTCTCGGCCTGCTCGATCATGTGCAGGGCCGGGCGGTCCTTGACCGAGCCGGTCGGGTTGCGGTCCTCCAGCTTGGCCCAGATCCGGACCTCGGGGGACGGCGAGAGCCGCGGCAGGCGCACCAGAGGGGTGTTGCCGACCGCGGCCAACGGGGAGTCGTAGCGCATGCCGATCTCAGGCCATGCCGCCGGCGACGGCCGGCAGGATCGTCACGGTGTCGCCGTCGGAGAGCTTGGTGTTGATGCCGTCGACGAAACGGACGTCCTCGTCGTTCAGGTACACGTTCACGAAGCGGCGCAGCTTGCCGTCGTCCACGATGCGGGCGTGGATTCCGGTGTGGCGGGTCTCGAGGTCGTTGAAGAGGTCGGCGAGGGTCTCACCGCTGCCCTCCACCGCCTTCTGGCCGTCGGTGTACTGGCGGAGGATGGTCGGGATGCGGACCTCGATGGCCATGGTCGCGGGCTCCTGTCGGAAAGTCTGGGTGGGTGGGCACGCAGCGGGGCGCCGCGGCTCACGGCCGTACGGCGGCAGGGAAACGTCAACAGATGGCGCTGTTCAGCCTGCACAGGTCGACGTGCAGCCGCGCCACGAGCATGCTGCCCGGCGCCTTCTCGCTCACGTCGTAGGAAACCATGGGGTCATCGTATCGATTCCCGGCACCGGCCCCGGAGTGTGATCCCATATTCCGGACACATTTCGGCCGAAGAGTGAGATGACCTGCTTGGGGGCGCTCGCGGCGCCTCAGTACGCCTCGACGATCGTGACCTCCTCCTCCGTCACCTCGCCGTCCACGATGCGGTACGAGCGGAACTGGAAGTCGCCGAGGCCGTCGGTGTCGGCGGTGGAGACGAGGACGTAGTGGGCGCCGGGCTCGTTCGCGTAGGAGATGTCCGTCCGGGACGGGTACGCCTCGGTCGCCGTGTGGGAGTGGTAGATCACCACCGGCTCCTCGTCGCGGTCGTCCATCTCGCGGTACAGCTTCAGCAGGTCCCCGGAGTCGAACTCGTAGAACGTGGGCGACATCGCCGCGTTCAGCATCGGGAGGAAGCGCTCGGGGCGGTCCGAACCCGCCGGTCCCGCGACGACGCCGCACGCCTCGTCGGGGTGGTCCTTGCGCGCGTGGGCGACGATCTGGTCGACGAGGGCCTGGGTGATGGTCAGCATGGTCGCCAGGATAAGCAGAAGGGCCGCCCCGTACCGATGGGTGGTACGGGGCGGCCCGGATGCCGGACATCCTGAGCGGCTGCCACGGGGAGCGCCACGAGTGCTCCCCGGGGCGGACGTCCGGAGGAGGCGGTCAGCTCACCTTCGCCGGTGACGACTGCTCGCGCCGCTCGGTGACCTCGGGGTTGCGGTTCTTCAGGACGAGCCAGCCGACGCCGAGCGCGGCGGCCCAGCCGGCCATCACGTACAGGCAGATCCGGGAGTCCGCGTCGTAGGCGATCAGACAGGTCACGAAGAGCAGGAAGGCGATGGCGATCCAGCTGCACACGGCGCCGCCCGGCGCCGGGAAGGAGGACGCCGGCAGGCGGCCCGCGTCGACCGCGCGGCGGTAGAGCACGTGGCTGATCAGGATCATCAGCCAGGTCCAGATGCCGGCCGCGGTGGCCACGGAGGTGACGTAGCCGAAGGCCTTCTCCGGGACGACGTAGTTGAGGACCACGCCGATGCCCATGAAGAGGACCGAGACGGTGACGCCGAACGCCGGGGTCTTGGAGGCGGAGAGCTTCTTGAAGACGGCGGGGGCCTCACCGCTGTCGGCCAGGTTCCGCAGCATGCGGCCGGTGGAGTACATGCCGGAGTTGCAGGAGGACAGCGCGGCGGTCAGGACGACGAAGTTGACGATGCCGGCGCCGGCCGGGATGCCGATCTTCGCGAAGGCGGCGACGAACGGGGAGACGCCCGGGGCGAACTCGGTCCACTTCACGACGCAGAGGATCACCGTGAGGGCGCCGACGTAGAAGAGGGCGATGCGCCAGGGCAGGGTGTTGATCGCCTTGGGGAGGGTCTTCTCGGGGTTCTCCGACTCACCGGCGGTGACGCCGACCAGCTCGACCGCGAGGTAGGCGAACATGACGCCCTGGAGGGTCATCAGGGAGGAGCCGACGCCCTTGGGGAAGAAGCCGTCGAACTGGTAGAGGTTCGCGACCGAGGCGGTGTCGCCCGCGGAGCTGAAGCCGAAGGTGAGGACGCCGAGGCCGATCACGATCATGCCGATCAGGGCGGTCACCTTGACCATGGAGAACCAGAACTCCAGCTCCCCGAACACCTTCACGGAGATCAGGTTCACCCCGAAGAGGACCACCAGGAACACCAGGGCCGTCACCCACTGGGGGATGGCCGGGAACCAGTAGTGGACGTAGATCGCGGCGGCCGTCAGTTCGGCCATGCCGGTGACGACCCACATCAGCCAGTACGTCCAGCCGGTGAAGTAGCCGAAGAACGGGCCGAGGAACTCCCGCGAGTACTCGGCGAAGGAGCCGGAGACCGGGCGGTAGAGCAGCAGTTCGCCGAGCGCCCGCATGATGAAGAAGATGATGCCGCCGGCGAGGGCGTACATGAGGATCAGGCTGGGCCCGGCCTTGGCGATGTTCGCGCCGGCACCCAGGAAGAGCCCGACGCCGATGGCGCCGCCGATCGCGATCATCTGGACCTGGCGGCTGCCGAGCCCGCGCTCGTACCCCTCCTCGGGGGCTTCGCCGGCCCCGGAGGCGCCGGAGCCCTTCTGCGACGTGTCGACCTGAGCGGAGGTCATGTGTGGTGTGCGCCTTTCTCCATGCCGAACCGGGCCTCTGGTCGGCCTCGGACCGGTTTCGATCCCCCCGGATTGATGGAGCGGTGCCTGACCGGCGGTTGCCGGTTCGGTGGCGCACCCGGACGACACATGGGTGGTGTTCGCCGGGCGGTCGTGAAGATTTATCACGGCCGCAACATTGATCACCGGGTTCAGCCGAAAGGGAGTGTGGCGCACACCACTGGAAGAAGCGGACAAAGTGCGGCCGAAAAGGTCATACCAGGCCGCAACGGTGACGGGATCGTTATCCGGATTTGAGCGTCCTCTGAGCGAACACGGAACCCGGATCTTCTACGACATTGGGGACGACGCTTACGGCATCAGGGTGGCGACCAGGGTCTCCTGGAGGCCGCCGAGCCACAGGTACGCCATCACCATCGGCTTGCGCGGGTCCTCGTCGGGGAGCCGGTAGAGCAGGTCGGTGTCGTCCTCGTCGGTGATGTCCAGCCGGGAGCCGATCGCGAGGCGCAGGTCGTTGAGGGCGCCGAGCCACTCCCGGGACTCCCCCGGGGCCAGCTCCAGGACCGCGCCGCCCTGCTCCGCGGGGGCGAGCGCGTCCAGGGAGCGGATCACCGCGAGGGCGCTCTCCCGCTTGCGCGCACGCAGGTCGTTCTCGGTGTAGCGGCGGAACTCGGCGGAGTGGGCCTGCTGCTCCGCGGCCTCCTCGGGGGACTCCGGGAGCCGCTCCGGGTCGCCGTAGGCGTCGGGGAAGAGCCGGCGCAGCACCGGGTCGGCGGGGGCCTCACTGGGCCCCTCGGCGAACAGTTCGGCGAGCGGGTCGTCGGGGGCGTCCTCGGCCGGTCCCGGGCCGATGAGCTCCAGGAGCTGGACGGCCAGCGACCGGATGATGGAGATCTCGACGTCGTCGAGGGCGACGGCCGCGCCGCCGCCGGGGAGCGGTTCGAAGGTTCCTGGCATGGAGAAGGTTCGCTGCTTCCGGTCCTGGTCGAGGAGTCCGGCCGCGCCCTTCGGGACTGCTCTCCGGGGCGCCGGCCGCTGGCTGCTTTCCGGCGCTACTTCCGGTCCTGCTGGAGGGTGGCCCACAGGCCGTAGCCGTGCATCGCCTGCACGTCGCGTTCCATCTCCTCACGGGTGCCGCTGGAGACGACCGCGCGGCCCTTGTGGTGGACGTCCAGCATGAGCTTGGTGGCCTTGTCCTTGGGATAGCCGAAGTACGTCTGGAAGACGTACGTCACATAGCTCATGAGGTTGACGGGGTCGTTGTGCACGAGCGTGATCCACGGGACGTCGGGCTCGGGTACGGCGAAGGTCTCCTCCGCCGACTCGGTGCGTTCGATCTCTACGGGAGCAGGTGACGTCACATGGCCCATGCTGCCACGCCGGAGAAAAATCGTCACACTGACGAAATGGGGGTACAGTCTCCGTCATGAACATTGCGGACCTGGGGCTGCCGGTGGATGTTCCGTCGACGGCGCTCTTCACCGACCAGTACGAGCTGACGATGTTGCAGGCCGCCCTCAAGGCGGGGACGGCCGAACGGCACAGCGTCTTCGAGGTCTTCACCCGGAGGCTGCCGGAAGGGCGCCGCTACGGCGTGCTGGCGGGCACCGGACGGGTCCTGGACGCGGTCGAGAACTTCCGGTTCGACGCGGACGTGCTCCGCTTCCTGGAGGAGCGCGGCATCGTCGACGGCCCGACCCTCCAGTGGCTCGCCGGCTACCGCTTCAGCGGTGACATCTGGGGCTACCCCGAGGGCGAGGTCTACTTCCCGGGCTCGCCGATCATGCGGGTGGAGGGGTCCTTCGGGGAGTGCGTGCTCCTGGAGACCGTGATCCTCTCCATCCTCAACCACGACTCGGCGATCGCGGCCGCCGCCTCCCGCATGTCCTCGGCCGCCGGGGACCGCCCGCTGATCGAGATGGGGGCCCGCCGCACCCACGAACTGGCCGCCGTCGCCGCCTCCCGCGCGGCCTACGTCGGCGGTTTCGCGACCACCTCCGACCTGGCGGCCGGCTTCCGCTACGGCATCCCCACCGTCGGCACCTCCGCGCACGCCTTCACCCTCCTGCACGACCACGAGCGGGACGCCTTCAGGGCCCAGGTCGACTCGCTCGGCCGGGGCACCACCCTGCTGGTCGACACCTACGACGTCGCCGAGGCGGTCCGGGCGGCCGTGGAGGTCGCCGGGCCCGAGCTGGGCGCCGTGCGCATCGACTCCGGCGACCTGCTGCTGGTCGCCCACCGGGTGCGCCAGCAGCTGGACGAGCTGGGCGCGGTCGACACGAAGATCGTCGTGACCTCCGACCTGGACGAGTACGCCATCGCCTCGCTGGCCGCCGCGCCGGTGGACGCCTACGGCGTGGGCACCCAGCTGGTGACCGGCTCCGGGCACCCCACCTGCTCCATGGTCTACAAGCTGGTCGCCCGCGCCGAGTCCGCCGATCCGAAGGCGCGGCTGGTGCCGGTGGCGAAGAAGTCGTCGGGCGGCAAGACCTCCGTGGGCGGGCGCAAGTGGGCGGCGCGGCGGCTGGACGCCGACGGGGTGGCGGAGGCCGAGGTCGTGGGCACCGGGGAGGTCCCGGCGGACCTGGCCGAGCGACAGCTCCTGGTCGAGCTGGTGAAGTCCGGCGACGTGGTGGCACGCGAGCCCCTGGACGCGCCCCGCGCACGCCATGCGGCGGCCAGGGCCAATCTGCCCCTCTCCGCGACCCAGCTCTCCCGGGGGGAACCGGTCATTCCGACGGAGTACGTCCAGGGGCGCTCGGGTAGCTAGGGCGAGTGCCCGCGTACGCGCCCTGCAAAGCCCTCTCCCCTACGCCCCCGTAACTCTCTACGCTCGGAGGTTCAGGCCGGACCCGCACGCCTTCATTCTGCGTCTCCCCCCTCGACACCAGCCGATACCGAATCCGAAGGGCACCCACCATGCGCCGCGCCTTGATCGTCGTCGATGTGCAGAACGACTTCTGCGAGGGGGGCAGTCTCGCCGTGGCCGGGGGTGCCGACGTGGCCGCCGCGATCACGGAGCTGATCGGTCAGGCGCCGGCCGGGTACCGCCACGTGGTGGCGACCCGCGACCACCACATCGCGCCGGGCGGCCACTTCGCCGACAACCCGGACTACGTCCGCAGCTGGCCCGCGCACTGCGTCGCCGGCACCGAGGGGGTGGGCTTCCACCCGAACTTCGCCCCCGCGGTCGCCTCCGGCGCGGTGGACGCGGTGTTCAGCAAGGGCGAGTACGCGGCGGCGTACAGCGGGTTCGAGGGGGTCGACGAGAACGGGGTCGGCCTCGCGGAGTGGTTGCGTGCCCGCAAGATCGACGAGGTGGACGTGGTGGGCATAGCGACGGACCACTGCGTGCGGGCCACCGCCCTGGACGCCGCGAAGGAGGGCTTCCGCACCCAGGTGCTGCTGGACCTCACGGCGGGGGTGGCCGAGGCGACCACCCAGCGGGCCCTGGAGGAGCTCCGCCAGGCGGGCGTGGAGCTGACCGGCAAGCCGGTGGTGTGAGCTCCGCCGGGTTTGGCGGAGCTCGGCGGCCGGTGGGTATGTGCGGGCCGGTGGGGGCTGGTCGCGCAGTTCCTCCCCCAGCCTTCGGCCGGGGGTGCCCCCAGCGCCCCTTGGGCGCTGCCACTGCCCGGCGTCGAAATCAGGCTGCTGCTGATCTTTGGAGCAGGGATCTGATCGGTCTCCAGAGTTCCAGGGGGGTGACACCGTTGTCAGGGGTCGTTCGCCATATGAGGCCGTCCGGGTGGTGGAGGACGGCCGTGATCTCGTCCGGGGTCGGCGGGGCGGCGTTGCCCCGCAGGTAGACCGCCCGCATGCCGAGGTTGCGGAGCCTGGTCAGGGCTCGGGCGCGGTTCTGGGCGTGGACCAGGACGCGGACGGCGGACGAGCCGTCCGCGGTGGTCGGACTGGGCAGGTTCAGCGCCACCACCACCGTGCCGTTCGGCAGCTTGCAGAACCCTCCTGCGGTCATGCGGTCACACCCCCGTGTGCGTCGGTGTCAATAAGAAAGTCACAGGACGCACCTAAACACGATCGGCGGCGACCCGCCAAGGGGTTGCCGCCGATACGCGCCTGACCTGCGGAAACAGAAACTACTTCACCGCGGGACCGACCTGGAGGGAGATCGTGGAGCCGTCTCGCGCCTCCTTGACGATCTTGATCTTGGTGTTGGTGTCAGTGATCTTGACACCGGCGGTCGGGTTCGACGGGTCGTAGTAGGTGCTGGCGTGGTCGTCGAAGACCGGCACCCCGCGCGACCCCTTGATCTTCGTCGCGACGTCCGCCTTGTGCAGCGTGATGCCGTCGGTCGCGTAGAGGCTGAACGGCGAGTCGTAGGCCTGGACGCGGTTGCGCATCAGCGTGCCGTCGGACCACTTCAGCGGCGCCGGGTGGGAGTCGACCGGGAGGATCAGACCGGTGCCCGGGTGACCGCCGTCGCCCGTGTGCGTGTTGTTGTCCGCCTCGGAGGTGTCCCACTTCCAGATCAACAGGCCGTTCTGGTACGGGTAGTGCTCCACCCAGTCCGGACGGGTCGTCGAGAAGCCGAAGTTGTACGGGCCGACCTTGAGGGTCTTGTCGTACGACACGTACTGGCGGTTCTCCGCGATGTAGTACTGCGCGTAGTCCTTGGTGAAGGACGCGCCGATCCGGGAGAAGCCGGCCGCGGTCCAAGCGGCGTCCGCCGACTCGGCGTTGTCGGAGAAGACGGCCGCACCGTCCGCCGTCACCGTGATCTCGTCGGCCGCGAAGCCCTTCAGGGCCACCCCGCCGTCGGTCTGGTAGCGGAAGCGGAGCTGGATCTTCTGGCCCGCGTAGGCGTCCAGCGGGTACGACAGCTTGGCGTACGCGTCGATGGAGCCGGTGAGCGCCGGCTTGTCGCTGCCGTCGCGCGGGATGGCGGCACCGTTCACCGTGCCGTCCAGGGCGGTCCAGTTGGCGCCGCCGTCGGTGGACACCTCGGCGTAGAGGTAGTCGTAGTTCGCCTCGATGTCGTACCAGCCGTCCAGCGAGAGCGTCGCGGACGACTTGCCGGTGAGGTCGACGTCACGGGTCAGCGTGTTCTTCAGGTCGTTGCCGCTGCCGCTCCACCACTGGGACGAGCCCTGGGCGGGGGTGACGACCGTGGTCGTGACCGCCTTGTCGGGCAGCGAGACCACCAGGGCCTGCTTGTTCTTCGTGTTGTACTCGGCGACGCCCAGCTTGTGGCTGGAGCGGGTGCCGGCCTTGGCCGTGTCGTAGTTCAGCCAGCCCAGCTGCAGCTTGTCCCAGGCGTTCATGTCGCCCGGCAGGTCGCCGATGGCCTCCTTGCCGGTGCCCAGCCAGGAGCCGGAGGACATCAGCGTCCAGAAACCGGTGGAGTTCTCGCCGCCGTCGGTGTCGTACTCGTCCGGCAGGCCGAGGTCGTGGCCGTACTCGTGGGCGTAGACGCCGAGGCCGCCGTTCTCCGGCTGCATCGTGTAGTCGCCGACCCAGACTCCGGTGTTGCCGACCTGGGTGCCGCCGAGCTTGTTGTCCGCCGGGCCGGTGGCGCCGGCGTCGGTGCCGAAGGCGTACCAGCGGTGCGCCCAGATCGCGTCGGTGCCCTGGGCGCCGCCGCCCGCGGACTCGTCCTCACCGGCGTGCACGATCTGGAAGTGGTCGACGTAGCCGTCCGGCTCGTTGAAGTTGCCGTCGCCGTCGTAGTCGTAGCGGTCCCACTGGTCGTACTGGGCGAGGTCCGCCTTGATCGCGGCGTCGGACTTGCCGGCCGCCTTCTGGTCGGCGACCCAGGCGTTCAGGCCGTCGCGCACCAGGTTCCAGACGCTGGAGCAGGTGGTGGAGCCGCAGGCGTTGTTGCCGTAACGGGCCTCGTTGTAGGGGACCTTGACCCAGTCGGTGACCTCACCGTCGACCGAGTAGCGGCCCGAGGACTGCTTCTCGTAGTACTTCTTCAGCGACTCGGTGTTCTTGCCGGTGCCGAAGTAGAGGTCCTGGAAGTGCTGCTGGTTGTAGTCCGCCTGCCACGCGGTGGAGTTGTCCTTGGTGCGGTCGGGCTGGGCTATCTGGTTGTGCAGCGGGCCGGCCGTGCCGTTGTACCGGGGGTCGGTCTGGTCCCCGAACTCGACCAGGATGGTGAAGATCTTGTCGGTCTTCTCCCGGCCGAGCTCGACGTACTTGCTGCCGCCCTTCTTGCCCTTCAACTGGACGACCTTGGAGCCGTCCCGGTCCTTGACCTGGGCCTTACCGGATATGACCTGGTCGAGGGCCTCCTGGCGCTGGGCCTCCTGGGTCTTGCTCAGCGGGCCGTCCAGGTCGTGCTCGTCCTGCTTCGCCGACGGGTCGTGCCGGTCGACGGTGGCGCTCTTCGCCGGGGTCGCGGCCTGCGCGACCGCGAAGGTGGCGAAACCTGCGGAGGCGGTCGCGAGCGTCACGCCGACGGCGAGTGCTCTGAACGTCCAGGGTCTGCTGGTCACTTGAGTTCCTCCCCCGCGCCGCGCGCACGGAAGGGGGACCGGGTGATGGTTGGGGCCCGTGCGCGCACGATCAACGCGTCGTTTCAAGTGACGTCATTTGACTACTGGTTTACGAGAAAAGACAGACCTTGACTCGGACACTGCAACTCCAGTATGCGGAGCTGAAGTTCGCTTTACGGACACTCCGGCCCGGAGTCGGACATGGATAACCGGCGCGCATATGCGTCCAGTGGGCGAGACCCATGCGACCATGCGCCCCCCGTGCACCGGTACCGTGGGTTAGGTCACGCTTACCGGTCGTTCCACTCGGGCACACACGCGAATAGAGTCGAATGGTGGAACGCCCGGAAGCCGGTGGAATGCCAGGCCTGCTCCCCGTCTCACCTCCACATCTCCCGAGGACACGATTGCCATGCCTCGTCCGACCCCGGCACAGCTCGTCTACGGTTCGTGCACCGTGATCTGCTCGACGCTCGCCATGCTGCTGCTGTCACAGACGAGTTCGGGCATCGCGATCGCGGTCATCGCGCTCGCCGCGCTCGGTCTGGGACTGCTGGTGGCCATGACGGTCCCGCTCCCCCGGCCGCGCACGGTCGCCCGGTCCGAGCCCGCCCCTTCCGCACCGCCCGGCGCCCGGGTCCCCGTGCACCGGGAGACCGTGGCCGCCGCCACGGCCGAGCCCGTCCGGGAGCGCACCGCCCCCTGACGTCATCGCGTACTGACGACGACCGTCTTCCCTGCCTTGTCGTGCAGTCCCTGTTTGTACGGCTTGTCGAAGTAGCTCCAGCCGCCGCAGATCACCGTCCAGACGCAGGCGCAGCAGAAGGCGAACGGCACCCAGAGCACCAGGGCGCGGATCAGCGAGGTCTGGGTGGAGGGCGTGGCGCCGTCGCTCAGGTTGGCGACCCGCATGCCCAGCCACTTCTTGCCGAGGGTCTGCCCCGACTTCGCGATCAGCAGGGTGTCGTACGCGACGAACAGGACGCAGGCGATGATCGACTGCGCGAGGGACTTGCCGACCGCGACCCGGTCGCTGTTCACCTCGTACTCGCGCACGCCGAAGACCAGGGTGATCAGCCAGACCACGATGAGCACCAGGATCATGTCGATGATGCGGGCGAGGGTGCGCCTGCCGCTGTCCGCGAGCGGGGGCATGCCGGCCAGCGGATCGGCCGGGGATCCTCCGGGACCGCCGCCACCGTAGCCGCCGCCTTCGCCGTACGGGCCGCCGCCGTAGGAGGGCGGCGGGGGGTGTGCGCCGCCGTACGGGGCGTCGTACGGCGAGCCCGCGCCCTGGCCCTCGTCCCGGTCCGGTGGGGGCGGCTTCCTGAACGGGTCTTCCGGCGGCTCTCCAGGGCCCGGGGGCGGCGGCGGTTCGGTGCTCATGGCCCGAGTGGAACGCGCGGCGGCCGGGCCCGCATCCGGCGAGCGGCCGTACGGGTCATGCCCCCGCTACGAAGGTGTGCGCCGCCTTGTCGTGCCAGCACTGGTGCCAGGGGCGGTCGAACAGGCACCAGGCGACGCCGACGATCCCGATGCCGAGCAGCCCCGGCACGGTGTACACCAGCCAGCGGCGCAGCGCGGCGCCGAAGGCCGGCGGCTCGTGGCCCTCGATGTCGCGCACCTCCAGGCCGAACAGCTTCTTGCCCAGCGTGCGGCCCCACTTGGCGGTGGGCAGCACCTCGTAGAGGAGGCCGGCGACGAGCAGGACGGCGAGCACGATGCCCAGGTACAGGCCCGTGGTGCCGTCGAGGAGCCATACCGTCTCGGTACGGCCTGACAGCCTGGCCGCGTCGATCTTGTCCTGCACGTGGTCGGCGGCCCTGGTGCCGAGCGGTACGGCGGCGACCGCGGTGACCGCGCCGACGAGCAGGCTGTCGACGAGCCGGGCGCCGAACCGCCTGCCGAGCCCGGCGGGGCGGGCCGCCGCCTGGCGTCGGGCGGCGGCCTGGAAGACGTCCTCCACCGGCGGCTTCCAGGGCGCGACCTGCTGGTCACCGGCGAGCTGGTGCACCTGCTGCGGCCACGAGGACTGCCCGCCCCCGGCACCGGCGGCCATGGGAGCCACGGGCGGGGCGGGCGCGGGCTCCGGCCCGGCGGACTGCGGGGGCACGGCGGGGGCGACGGCGGGGCCCGCGGGCGACGGCAGGGCCGCGGCGGCCCGTTCCACGGCGGCCTTCCCGGCACCGAAGCCGGGCCGCCCGGGAACGGCTCCGCCGGAGGCGCCGGGCGCGCCGACAGGCCCCTGAGCACCGAACCCGGCGGAACCACCGGCCGGACCCCGGCTCCCGAAACCGGCCGCACCCGCGGCACCGGCACCGCTCGCCGCACCTGCGCCACCCGCCACGCCCGGCCCTCCGGAACCCGGCGCACCGAACCCGGCCGTTCCGGCACCGGGTGCTCCGGCGCCGCCGGCACCGGGACCACCTGTCGCCCCGCCGCCCTGGGACCCGGTGCCCGTCCCCCGGTTCGGTGGGGTCTCGTCCCGGATCGGGCGGAAGGTCATCGTGCCGTCGTCCACGGGGGGCGGGGTGCCCGCCGGTCCGACCGTCGGCCTGCGGAAGACGAACGTGCCGCCGGAGTCGAGGTCCCCCTCGTCCGCGGGCGGGATCGTCGCCGTGCCGTCGGTGCGGGAGGACCGGCCGTCGGGCCGGGGCGGCGCGCCCGGCGCCGAGCGCGGGTCGGTGCCCCAGGCGGCCCCCTCGGCCGTCCAGCCGGAGGCCGCCGGCGGCTGCGGGTCCTCGTCGAAGAAGTGCGGGCCGGTCTCCTCGACGGAGGCGGGTGCCGCGGGCCGGGAGCCGGGCGGCGGGCTGAGCGGTTCACCGGCGGCCGGGGCCGGACGGCTGGTGCCCGGCACCCACGCGGCACCGTTCCAGTAACGGACGTAGCCGGGGATGGACGGGTCCGGGTAGTAGCCCTCGCGGGGCCGTTCGTCACCGGGTGCCGGAGTTGGGGCGCTCATGTCCGTCGTCCCGTATCTGCTCGGGGGTGGTGTGGGAGCCTCCACATCTATCAGACCCGGGTGCCCGTCACCGCCAGTCCCGCAGGACCCGCCCCTTTCCGGGCAGCCCCGTGCACCCCCTTCACCACATCGGAAGAAAATTTCCCGTAACCCGCGTAATGCTCGCGCCCCCGGCGGCTCTCCACTCGTACGGGCCCGCCACCGGTACCCGTACGACTGATCGAGAGAGGAAACGGACGCCATGCATCACACCGTCGTGGAACGCGAGCTGGAGCTGCGGCTCATCCTGTCCCCCGAGCGGAGCATCCCGGTCCCCGCCCGGCTCCGCTACCGCTGCGACGACCCCTACGCCGTCCACGTCAGCTTCCACATCACCTCGGAGTCCCCGGTCCACTGGACCTTCGCCCGCGACCTGCTGGTGGAAGGGGTGTTCCGGCCGAGCGGGCACGGGGACGTGCGGGTGTGGCCGACGAAGGCGGAGGGCCGCAGCGTCGTGCTGATGGCGCTGAGTTCACCCGACGGTGACGCCCTCCTTGAGGCGCCGACCGCCCAGGTGTCCGCCTGGCTGGAGCGGACGCTGCGTGCCGTGCCGCCGGGGACCGAGGGCGCACGGCTGGGGATCGACGACGCGCTCGACCAGCTGCTCGCCCGGTGAGGCCGCCGGCGGATGGGTTCAGAACAGCTTGCCGGGATTGAGGATGCCCAGCGGGTCGAAGACGTTCTTGACGGCCCGCTGCATCTCGACGCCCACCGGCCCGATCTCCTGGGCCAGCCACTCCTTCTTCAGGACGCCGACGCCGTGTTCGCCGGTGATGGTGCCGCCGAGTTCCAGGCCGAGGGCCATGATCTCGTCGAAGGACGCACGGGCGCGGGCGCGTTCACCGGGGTCCTGGGCGTCGAAGCAGACGGTGGGGTGGGTGTTGCCGTCACCGGCGTGCGCGACGACCCCGATGGTCAGCCCGTGCTTCTCGGCGATGCGCTCCACCCCTTCGAGCATGTCGCCGAGCCGGGAGCGGGGCACGCACACGTCGTCGATCATCGTGGTGCCCTTGACCTTCTCCAGGGCGATCAGCGAGGAGCGGCGGGCCTGGAGGAGGAGTTCGGACTCGGCGGCGTCGTCGGCCGGGACCACCTGGGTGGCGCCCGCCGCCTCGCAGAGCCTGCCGAGGGCGGCGAGGTCCGCGGCGGGGTCCGGGGTGTCGAACGCGGCGAGCAGCAGGGCCTCGGTCGACTCGGGCAGGCCCATGTGGGTGAGTTCGTTGACGGCTCGCACGGTCGTGCGGTCCATCAGTTCCAGGAGGGACGGGACGTGCCCGCCCGCCATGATCCGGCACACCGCGTCACAGGCGGCGGCCGCGGAGGAGAACTCGGCGGCCAGCACCAGCTGCTGCGGCGGCCTGGGCTTCAGCGCGAGCACGGCGCGTACGACGATGCCGAGGGAGCCCTCGGAGCCGACGAAGAGCCGGGTGAGGTCGTAGCCCGCGACGCCCTTGGCCGTCCGCCTGCCGGTGGACATCAGCCGCCCGTCGGCGAGGACGACGTCCAGACCGAGGACGTACTCGGCGGTCACCCCGTACTTCACGCAGCACAGGCCGCCCGAGGCGGTGCCGATGTTCCCGCCGATCGTGCACGTCTCCCAGCTGGAGGGGTCCGGCGGGTAGGAGAGACCGTGTTCCTCGACCGCCCGGGAGAGGTCGGCGTTGACGACGCCGGGTTCGACGACCGCGACACGGTCCACCGGCGAGATCTCCAGGATGCGGTCCATCCGGGTCAGGGACAGCGCGATGCAGCCGTCGACGGCGTTCGCGGCGCCGGACAGGCCGGTGCGGGCGCCCTGCGGGACGACCGGGACGCGCAGTTCGGTGGCGACGCGCATGACGTGCTGGACCTGTTCGACCGTGCGCGGCAGCACGACGGCGGCCGGGGTGCCGGCCGGGCAGAAGCTCGCCATGTCGTTGGCGTAGGAGGCGGTCACGTCGGGGTCGACGAGCACCGCGTCGGCCGGCAGACCCGCGAGGAGCCGGTCGGTGAGGTTGCTGGTGGCTTCGTCCCGAGGCGCTTCGATACGGCTCATGATCACAGCGTCGCACCCGGGGCCATCGGTGTGAACCCCACAGGGTCCGTCCTTGGGCCGCCCGGATGCCGTGGTCGTATTGACGCACAGTGAGCGGCATGTGCGCGCTCGAGAACCGACAGTCCGGGCCCGGTACGTCGCTGCTCGCGGAGCCCGGCCCGCCGCGCCGCCGGGGCCGGGGCCGGGTGCTGCGGCGGCTGCTGGTCGTCGCGCTGGCCTGCGGGGTGGCGGCGGGCGGGACGCTGCTGCTGTGGCCGCGCGCGCCGCACCGCGCCGCCGCACCGCACCCGGCGGCCGGCCCCCCGGCCTTCGCGGGGGCGCGGGCGGCGGCGGTGCAGGCGGCCGTCCTCGACGGCCGGCCGGCCGCCCTGCCCGACCTCACCTCGCTCATCGGCGCCCGGGAGCTGTGGGTGCGGGAGCATCCGAAGGACGCGCGGGCCTGGGCGGTGCTGGGGACCGCGTACGTGGCGAGGGCCCGGCGGACGGACGGGACCGCCGACTACCCGAAGGCCGAGCAGGCGCTGCGGACCTCGCTCCAGGTGGCCGCCAAGGGCAACACCGAGGCGCTGGGCGGGCTCGCGGCGCTGGCGAACGCGCGCCGGGACTTCGCCGAGGGCCGCCGGTACGCGGAGGAGGCGCTGAAGGCGGCGCCGAAGCGGTGGGCGACGTATCCGGTGCTGATCGACGCCTGCGACGGGCTCGGCGACTACAAGGCGGCCCGCGCCGCGCTGGACAAGCTGATGGCGCTGAAGGTGGGGGCGGCGGTGAGACCGGCCGTGATGGCGCGGGCCTCGGCGGTGTACCGGGACCGGGGCTGGCGCGAGGACGCGGTGGCCCAGGTGACGGACGCGGCGGCGGCCGCGGGGACGCCCGCCGAGCAGGCCGCGTACCTCACCCAGGCCGGGCAGCTGGCCTGGGAGCGGGGCGAACGGGAGGACGCACTGCGGCACTTCGAGGCGGCCGTACGCCTCGACGCCGACCAGTGGGCCGCGCGCGCCGGGCAGGGGCGGGCGCTGGCCGCGCTGGGCCGCACCCGGGACGCGCTGACCGCGTACCGGGAGGCCCTCGCCCACCGGGCCGCCCCGCAGGTCTCGCTGGAGCTGGCCGAGCTGTACGAGTCACTGGGGATGGCCGAACAGGCCCGCACGCAGTTCGGGCTGATGCGGGCCCAGGTGGAGAAGGAGCTGGCCGCCGGGGTCGACGACGATCTGCTGATCGGCCAGTACGAGGCGGACCACGGGGACCCCGAGGAGGGCGTGCAGCGGCTGACCGCCGAGTGGGAGCGGCAGCCCGGCATCGAGGTCGCGGACGCGCTGGGCTGGGCGCTGCACCGGGCCGGCGACGACCAGGAGGCCCTGCGGTACGCGTCGATCGCCACGGACTCGACGAAGGGCGGCGGGGTGCGCAGCGCCCTGTACGCCTTCCACCGGGGCATGATCGAACGCGACCTGGACGAGGACGCCTCGGCCCGCCGCCACCTTCAGGACGCCCTGCGCGTCAACCCGTACTTCTCCCCGGTGCAGGCCCCGGTGGCGAGATCGGCCCTGGCGGCGCTGGGCGAGGAACCTCCGGAGGAGCCGCTGCCGGGGTGACGGCTCCTCCCCGGCTGCCACCGGCTACAGGTTGCCGCGGCGGTCCTGCTCCCGCTCGATCGCCTCGAAGAGGGCCTTGAAGTTGCCCTTGCCGAAGCCCATCGAGCCGTGCCGTTCGATGATCTCGAAGAAGACCGTCGGGCGGTCCTGGACCGGCTTGGTGAAGATCTGCAGCAGGTAGCCGTCCTCGTCGCGGTCGGCGAGGATCTTCAGCTCGCGCAGAGTGTCGATCGGCACCCGGGTGTCGCCGACCCACTCGCCGAGGGTGTCGTAGTAGCTGTCCGGGGTGTCGAGGAACTCGACGCCGGCCGCGCGCATGGTCCGTACGGTCTCGACGATGTCGTTGGTGTTGAGTGCGATGTGCTGGACGCCCGCGCCGCCGTAGAACTCCAGGTACTCGTCGATCTGGGACTTCTTCTTGGCGATGGCCGGTTCGTTGATCGGGAACTTGACCTTGAGGGTTCCGTCGGCGACCACCTTGGACATCAGCGCGCTGTACTCGGTGGCGATGTCGTCGCCGACGAACTCCTTCATGTTCGAGAAGCCCATGACCCGGTGGTAGAAGTCCACCCAGTCGTTCATCCGGCCGAGTTCGACGTTGCCGACGCAGTGGTCGACGGCCTGGAAGGTGCGGCGGGCCGGGGGCTCGACGATCGGGGACGCGGCGGTGAACCCCGGGAGGTACGGGCCGTCGTAGCCGGTGCGTTCGACCAGGGTGTGGCGGGTCTCGCCGTAGGTGGCGATCGCGGCCAGCACCACCGTGCCGTGCTCGTCCTTCAGCTCGTAGGGCTCGGCCACCGAACGGGCGCCGTGCTCGATCGCGTACGCGTAGGCGCGGCGGGCGTCCGGGACCTCGATGGCGAGGTCGACCACCCCGTCGCCGTGCTGGGCGACGTGCTGGGCGAGGAAGTGGCCCCAGGGGGTGGCGGGCTTGATGACGGAGGTGAGGACGAACCTCGCCGAGCCGTTCTCCAGGACGTAGCTCGCGGTCTCGCGGCTGCCGTTCTCCGGTCCGGAGTACGCGACCAGCCGCATGCCGAAGGCGCTGGAGTAGTAGTGCGCCGCCTGCTTGGCGTTGCCCACGGCGAAGACGACCGCGTCCATTCCCCGGACCGGGAAGGGGTCGTCCTGCCGGACCGTCGTGCCGGGAGTGTGGTGTGTGGTCTGCGTCATGGTCGAAGGGTGAACCCGGCCGACAAGGTGCGCAATAGTTTGCGTTTCCGCTGGACAATATGCTCAGCGATACGACGGTTTTGGCGGACCTTCTGTACAGGGTGCTCATTCGGAGGCGGGCATGGCGATCGATCATCTGGACGGCCGGATCCTGGTGCTGCTGGCCCGGGAGCCGCGGATCGGGGTGCTGGAGATGTCGCGGCGGCTGGGGGTGGCCCGGGGGACCGTGCAGGCGCGGCTCGACCGGCTCCAGTCGAGCGGGGTGATCCAGGGGTTCGGCCCCCAGGTGGATCCGGCGGCCCTCGGCTACCCGGTCACCGCCTTCGCCACGCTCCAGATCCGGCAGGGCCAGGGACCGGACGTGCGGGCGCACCTGGCGACGGTGCCGGAGGTGCTGGAACTGCACACCACCACCGGCACCGGGGACATGCAGTGCCGGCTGGTGGCCCGCTCCAACGCCGACCTCCAACGGGTCATCGACCGGGTCGTCGGCTTCGAGGGCATCGTCCGCGCCTCGACGGCGATCGTCATGGAGAACCCGGTCCCCCTGCGGATCATCCCCCTGGTGGAACAGGCGGCGGCGGACAGCGAGGGGGGCTGAGCGGGGCGGAGGGGGCACTGGGGGCGACTTGCAAAGAAGTCGATGCAAAGGTCCTGTTGCAAAGGGTCCTTTGCATCGCTATCGTCGAGCATGTGACAGAGCCCGCGGATCGGAAACAGCGCCGCCTTGACGCCCGCTCACTGCGGGGACTCGCGCACCCGCTGCGCATGCAGTTGCTGTACGTGCTGCGGTGGCACGGACCCGCCACCGCATCCCAACTGGCCGAGCGGCTGGGCGAGTCCAGCGGATCGACCAGCTACCACCTGCGCCAGCTCGCCGCACACGGCTTCGTCGAGGACGCGCCGGAGCACGGCAAGGGCCGCGAGCGATGGTGGCAGGCGGTGGACCAGAGCCTGCGCTACGAGAGCGCGGACTTCGAGGACGCGGGTCCCGAGGTGCGCGGGCTGACGGAGGTGTACCTGCAGGAGGGCGCCGCGTACCACGCCCGCGAGCTGACCACCTGGCTCGCCACCCGCGACCAGTGGCCCCAGGCCTGGACCCGCTCCACCGACATGAGCGACATGACACTACGGCTGACGCCCGATCTCGCCCTGGAACTGATCGGCGAGATGCACGCCCTGATCGAAAGCTACCGGGACCGGATCCCCGACAAGGAGACGCCGCACTCGGAGCAAGTCCGCATCCACACGCACCTCTTCCCCATCAAGACGGACTGAGAGGCCCCCGATGCTGCACCCCGAGACGCACCTCACCCTGCACCGCGCCCGCACCGCGGAACTCCACGCCGAGGCCGAGGCCCACCGCCTCGCCGGCCGGGCCCGGCGCCCCCGCGCCCTGCGGACCCGCGTCGGTTGGACGCTGGTGGAGATAGGCCTGCGCCTGGCAACCCCGGTTCCGGCATCGGCGCCCCTCTAGGCGAAGTCAGCAGCTGGGGACCTGCGTTCCCTTCTCCAGCGCCACCAGGTCGGAGACGGCGGCCTTGAGGGTCGTCACCGGTACGAGCCTCAGCCCCTTCGGCAGCTCCGCCTTCGCCTCGCCGCACTCGTCCTTCGGCACCAGGAACACCGTCGCCCCGTCCCGCCGCGCCGCCTGCGTCTTCAACGCGACCCCGCCCACGGCCCCGACCGTGCCGTCGGCGGTGATGGTCCCCGTACCGGCGATGTTCCTCCCCCCGGTGAGGTCCCCCCCGCTCCCGTTCCCGTCGAGCTTGTCGATGACCCCGAGCGAGAACAGCAGCCCCGCGCTCGGCCCGCCCACGTCGGCCAGCTTCAGCGTCACCTTGACCTTGTCCGGGCTGAGCCCGAGGTACTTCAGGGCCGCCCGGGCCGCCGCGTCCTGCGACTGCTGCATCTGCTCCGTGTTGTGCTGCTCGATCTCCTTGACGTTGCCGCCGCTCGGGTACACCGAGTCCCGCGGCATCACCGCCCGGTCCGTCCGGAACCAGTTGCCGAGGACGTCGCCCAGCGACACCCGCGCGTCCGGCCCGGTCGCCTCGATCGTGGTCATCCGCAGCTGCCCGCTGGTGGTGCGGGTGGGCGCCCCGGCGACGGTGATCACCGGGGTGCCCTTGTTGTCGCCGAGGACGTTCGCCGTCATCCCGGGCTGGGCCACCGAGAACGGCAACGGCGCGAAGACGGCCGCGCCGAACAGGGCCACGACGGGAACCGCGCAGACGGCGACGGCCTGGAGACGCGTGAGACGTGAGAGCACGGAGTCAATCTAACGCGACGACCTGTTCAGGCCACCGCCCCGGCTCAGCGCAGCGCCTCCGCGACCTCCCGGGCCGCGTCCACCACCCGCGCCCCGACCCGTTCCGGCACCGCGTCGGCCAGCATCACGACCCCGACGCTGCCCTCGACCCCGGTGACCCCGAGCAGCGGAGCCGCGGCCCCGCTCGCCCCGGCCTCCAGCTCGCCGTGCGTCAGGGTGTAACCGGGGTCGTCGCGCGGCGAGAGCCGGGCCGCCAGGATCGCCCGCCCGGCGGCCCCCCGGTCCAGCGGATGCCGGAACCCGGCCCGGTAGGCCACGTGGTAGTCGGTCCAGCTCGGTTCGACCACCGCGACCGCGAGGGCCTCAGTCCCGTCGACCAGCGTCAGGTGCGCGGTCGCCCCGATGTCCTCGGCGAGCGAACGGAGCGCCGGCAGGGCGGCCTCCCGTACGAGCGGATGCACCTGCCGCCCGAGGCGCAGCACCCCCAGCCCGACCCGGGCGCGGCCGCCCAGGTCGCGCCGTACCAGCGCATGCTGTTCGAGCGTGGCGAGCAACCGGTACACCACGGTCCGGTTCACGCCCAGTCGGTTGGAAAGCTCGGTGACGGTCAGCCCGTGGTCCGTGTCGGCCAGCAGTTTGAGGACTCTGAGGCCCCGGTCGAGCGTCTGAGAGGTCTCCGCGGTCACGACGCCCACTCCTTCAGTGGTGAGGTCGGCAACCTCCGACGCGGGCAATGCGTCGCCGAGTCCCGTCAGCGACGCGCTTCAGAGGCCGCCGATCGGCAAGGCGGCCCGGCGGCTCCGGGCCCAGTCGCTTCACGGCTGCGCTCCGCGGCGGCGCTGCCACGGGGCGTGTGCGTAGCCGGACAGTAGCGAAGCGGGTTCGCTCAGCGGAAGTCCGCGTCCAGAATCCGGTCGGAGACCGGTACGGACTACCTCGGTATGTGCCGTTATGTACGCCGCGTGGCCGCGGTGTCACCGCATCCGGGTGGCCCACTCCTGCACCTTGGCGATCCGCTGCCGCAGCTGCCCGGCCGTGGCCTCCGCGCTCGGCGGCCCCCCGCACACCCGGCGCAGCTCCGTGTGGATCACCCCGTGGGGTTTGCCGCTCTGGTGGACGTACGCGCTGACCATCGTGTTCAGCTGCTTGCGCAGTTCCATCATCTCCTTGTGGGAGACGACGGGCCGCCGCTCCGCCGGGAGTTCGAGGAGGTCGGCCTCGGTGTCCGGCTTCTTGCGGCTGTGCGCGATCTGCCGGGCCTGCCGCTTCTGCAACAGCAGCTGCACCTGGTCGGGTTCGAGGAGTCCGGGGATGCCGAGGTAGTCCTGCTCCTCCTCGCTCCCCGGGTGGGCCTGCATGCCGAACTCGGCGCCGTCGTAGAGGACCCGGTCGAAGACTGCCTCGGACTCCAGCGCCTCGAAGGCGAACTGCTCCTGCTCGCCGGTGTCCTCGTCCTGCTCCTTGTTCGCCTCCTCCATCTCCTTCTCGGACTCGGCGTACGGGTCCTCCTCGCCCTCCTTCTTCGGCTTGTCGAGGGCGTGGTCGCGCTCGACCTCCATCTCGTTGGCGAAGGTCAGCAGGTCCGGGACGGTCGGCAGGAAGACGGAGGCCGTCTCGCCGCGCCGCCGGGACCGTACGAAACGCCCGACGGCCTGGGCGAAGAAGAGCGGCGTGGAGATGGTCGTCGCGTACACCCCGACCGCCAGCCGCGGCACGTCGACGCCCTCGGACACCATGCGCACCGCGACCATCCACCGGTCGTCGCTCACGCTGAAGTCGTCGATCCGCTTGGACGCGCCGGTGTCGTCCGAGAGGACCACGGTCGCCTTCGTCCCCGTGATCTCGCGGATCAGCTTGGCGTAGGCACGGGCCGAGTCCTGGTCGGAGGCGATGACGAGGGCGCCCGCGTCCGGAATGCCCTTGCGCACCTCGGTCAGCCGCTGGTCGGCGGCGCGCAGCACCGCCGGCATCCACTCGCCGCGCGGATCGAGCGCCGTGCGCCAGGCCTGGCTGACGGCGTCCTTGGTCATGGGCTCGCCGAGCCGGGCGGCGATCTCGTCACCGGCCTTGGTGCGCCAGCGCATGTTGCCGCTGTAGGAGAGGAAGATGACGGGGCGCACGACGTGGTCGGCGAGCGCGTTGCCGTACCCGTACGTGTAGTCGGCGGCGGAGCGCCGGATGCCGTCCTGCCCCTCCTCGTAGGTCACGAAGGGGATCGGGTTGGTGTCGGACCGGAAGGGCGTACCGGTCAGGGCCAGCCGCCGGGTGGCCGGTTCGAACGCCTCCAGGCAGGCCTCGCCCCAGGACTTGGAGTCACCGGCGTGGTGGATCTCGTCGAGGATGACGAGGGTCTTGCGCTGCTCGGAGCGGTTGCGGTGCAGCATGGGCCGCACGCCGACACCGGCGTAGGTGACGGCGACCCCGTCGTACTCGCGGCTGAGCGGTCCCGCGCTGTACTCGGGGTCGAGCTTGATCCCTATCCGCGCCGCGGCCTCCGCCCACTGCTTCTTCAGGTGCTCGGTGGGGGCGACGACCGTGACCTGCTGCACGACGTGGTGGTGCAGCAGCCAGGAGGCGAGGGTCAACGCGAACGTGGTCTTGCCGGCGCCGGGCGTGGCCACGGCGAGGAAGTCGCGCGGCTGCTCCTGGACGTACTTCTCCATGGCCGCCTGCTGCCAGGCCCGCAGTTTGCTGGCAGTACCCCAAGGCGCCCGGCCCGGGAAGGCCGGCGACAGGTGGTGGGAGCTGGAGGAGGACGGGGAAGCGGCGGTGGTAGTCACGGTCTCCGTAGTGGGGGTCGCGAGGTGTACGAGGGTCGAGTGGCTCCGTATGACAACCGGGCCACCCTACCGGCGTGCCGTGGCTGTCAACGCGCGGACGAGGCCGGGTCACCCCGGGGTGGGACCCACGTCACAGATCACGAAGCCGGGTCGTCACCCAGGTCCCGGCGAGTGCCACGGCCGCCATCGGCAGGAACACGGCGGCGAAGGCGGCGGGACGGGAACCGGAGCCCGCCGCCCCGGTCATGCTGCCGCCGCCGAGCCCGGCGAAGGCCGCACCGGTGGCGGCGAGCAGCACCACGTTGGACAGGGCGTCGGAGATCTGCAGGGCGGCGGAGTTGGCGCCGGCCTCCTCGGGGGCGGAGAGCCGGAGCATCAGGACGCTGGCCGAGGCGATCACCAGCCCCATCCCGAAACAGCCGAAGGCCCAGGCGACGGCGACGATCCACACCGGCACGGCGGGCAGGAGCACGCTGGGGGCGGTCGCGATCGCCGCGGCGACCAGCACCATGCCGAGGGTCATCAGCCGCTCCCGGTACGGCTGAAGGCGCGGCCGGGCCTGCACCCACGAGCCGATCGCCCAGGTCACCCCGCCCGCCGCCAGCGAGAACCCGGCGAGCGTGGGCGACAGCCCCCGCTGGGTGACGAGCATCAACGGCACGAAGGACTCGGCGGCCAGGAAGGAACCGGCGGCGACGCCGCGCAGCAGCACGACCGAGGGCAGCCCGCGCGCGGCACGGTACGTCCCGCGGGGCAGCAGCCCGAGCACGGCCGGCCCGAGCAGCGCGGCGCCGACGGCTCCCGGCAGCAGCGACAGCCACCTCAGGTCCTGGGCCGCGTACTGGAGGAGCCCGGCACCGAGGGAGATGCCGAGGGCCAGCCGGATCCGCCGCCGGTCGAAGGCCTCCTGGCCCCCGCCCGGCACGGGTCCGCCGGCCCGCCGCCGGATCTGCGGCAGCGCGAGCGCCACCGGGAGGACCACCAGCGCCGGGATCCCGAGGAACACCCACCGCCAGCCGAGCTGCTCGGTGACGGCGCCGGCGGCCAGCGGCCCGACGATGGACGGCACGACCCAGCCGGCGGCGAAGGCCGCCATGATCGCGGGCCGCAGCCGCTCCGGGTAGGCCCGCCCGACGACGACGTACAGCGCGACGATGACCAGGCCGCCGCCGAGCCCCTGCACGGCCCGCCCGAGGACGAACACCCCCATGCTCTGGGCGGTCCCGGCGACGACGAGCCCGGCGGCGAAGGCCCCGATCCCGGACGTCAGCGCCCCGAGCGGCCCCCTGCGGTCCGACCACTGCCCGGCCAGCACCATCCCGAACAGACTGGTCGTGAAGTACCCGGAGAAGGCGAACGCGTACGACGACACCCCGTCCAGCTCCCGGGCCGCGACCGGCATCGCGGTTCCCACGGCGGTCGCCTCGAAGGCGATCAGCAGCACGACGGAGACGATCCCGACGCTCAACGCGCGGTACGACCGTCCCAGCACGCCCTCGTCGTCGGCTCTGTCTGCTGTCTCGTGCGCGACGGTGTCGCTCGGCTCAAGGGCGGTCATGCCGACCACGGTAAGGCCCACAACCGCGCTTGACCCCTGTCGGGAGCCGTACTCCACCTCGGACCTTGGTCGTAGACCCCGTGGCCGCCGCTTTCATGAACGCCGTGTGGCAGTCGCGTTGCACCCCCGCGGATCTCCTTGCTCCCCTCCCCCACGCCGCCCTACCTTCAACACACGGACACGGCCGTGTGCCCGAGTGGCTTAGGGACTCGCCTGCAAAGCGAGGTACGTGGGTTCAATTCCCGCCACGGCCTCTGACTGCCCGACCTGGCAGAACACGAAGGGCGGCACCCCCTCCGGGGTGCCGCCCTTCTGCCCGTCCGTCCCCTGACGGTGTCCGGTTCCACCGGTGCTAGGAGCCACCACCGGTCGTGCTGCTACCGCCCGTCGTGCTGGCACCGCCCGTCGTGCCGGCACCACCGGTCGTGCCGGCACCGCCCGTCGTGCTGCCACCACCGCCCGACATGCCGCCACCACCCGACATGCCGCCACCACCCGACATGCCGCCACCACCCGACATGCCGCCACCGCCCGTCGTGGTGCCGCTGCCCGGCTTGCCACCGCCCGGCGTGCTGCCGCCCGACGTGCCGTTCGACCGGTTGCCGAAGTTGCACGTTGCGCCCGTCTGGCAGATGACCACAGGGCCCTTGTTCCGACCGTTTTTTCGGCCGTTGTTGCCACCGCTGTTTCGGCCGCTATAAGACCCGCCATTACAGTGCTTGTAATTGCATGACCGATCCGGGCTTCGCTGCTGGGCCGTCACCACTTTTTGCGCGACCGGTTGTTGCACTGAAGCGGACGCACTGTCAAGAACCCCACCCACGAGCAGGGGCGGTATTGCCAGAACGGCGACGACGAGACTCCTACGCATGAGGTGACTCCTCGCGGACATCATTCTCTAAAAGAAGGCTGAGGTTAACCCTCGCTGGCCGAGAACCGGCTCTTTTTTTCAGGGTGTACACCACTACTGGCCAACCACCAGAGGCACATGACCCACCGACGATGGCGAAACCCACGTTACTCCTCGTACGCCGTGATGCCTAACGCTAGGACCGCCCGGTGCGGTTGAGCGGTAAATAGGTTCCGCATCAACGATTTCCTTGTCCCCCGTGCGAGCTACGTGCGGGTGTCCTCCCAGTGGTGACGATTCCGGGGCGGCCGGTCCCTAGCGTCGGACAGGTCGCGGCGCTTCGGCCGCGCATGTCGGGGAGGAATTCGTCATGAGGGTGTTCTGCCAACTGCTGGCCGTCGCGGCCGTCTCGTTGGCCGGTGGGCAGGCGGCCGCGGCGGTGGACGGGAACTGGTTCCTCACTCTGGTGCTCGGCCTGCTGACGGCCGTCGCCGCGGTGTACGTCTACCGGTGGGTGGTGCGGCGCACCGAGCACCGGCCGGTCACCGAGGTGGCGCGGGACGGCGCCCGTGCGGCGTCGGGGCGCGGGGTGCTGATCGGCGTGGCGGTGTTCACCGGGGTCATCGTGAACATCGCCCTCCTCGGGGACTACACGGTGCACGGCCTGGGGTCGGTGACGGGCGCGGTGGGCCTGGTCGGGTTCATGGCCGCCGCCGCTGCCACCGAGGAACTGCTGTTCCGGGGCGTGCTGTTGCGGATCGTCGAGGAGCGCTTCGGGACGTGGATCGCGCTCACGTCGACCGGTGCGCTGTTCGGGGCGATGCATCTGCTCAACAAGGACGCCACCGTGTGGGGCGCCCTCGCCATCGCGGTCGAGGCCGGCGGCATGCTCGGCGCCGCGTACGTGGCCACCCGCTCCCTGTGGCTGCCCATCGGCCTGCACTTCGGCTGGAACTTCGCCGAGTCGGGCCTCTTCGGTACCGAGGTCTCCGGCAGCGGGGCGCAGCACGGACTGCTGGACGCCACGACCTCGGGGGCACCGCTGGTCACCGGCGGCGAGTTCGGGCCCGAGGCCAGCGTCTACGCGGTCCTGTTCGGGGTGCTGGTGACGCTCGCGTTCCTGCGGCTGGCCCGTCGGCGGGGCCGTCTGATGCCCCGTCGCCGGCAGGGCGCCCCGGCCGACGCCGTCGCTACACTGCCGCGGTGATCAGTCCTCGGCAGCTGTCCGGGTGGTGGCACCGGCTCGACGTACGGGTCCGGGATCTGCCCCTCGGTCTGCTCCTCCTGGCCGGGTCGTTCCTGCCCGCGCTGCACGGCAAGGGCACCGAGGTCGGGGAGCTGCCGACCCGCCCCTTCGACGCGTGGGCCCTCCTGGTGCTCGGCCTGGAGTCCCTGCCGCTGGCGGTGCGCCGACGGTGGCCGGCCGGCTGTCTCGCCCTGGTGTCGCTGGGCTTCGCCGTCGACCAGCTGCGCGGCTACCACGCGGTCGCGGGGACCGCCCTGCCCCTCGCGCTGATCAGCACCGGAGCCCATCTGGAAGGGCGTCGGCGGGCCGCCGCGCTCCTGTTCTCCGCGGCCTACGTGCCGTTGGCGGTCGCGCTGTACCGGCTGGGCTCGGGCGGCGAGTCGGCCACCGGGTTCGTGACCTTCTACCTGGTGCTGGTGCTCGCCTGGGGCGCCGGAGCCTGGCTGCGCGCCAACCGGCTCGCGGAGGCCGAACACCGGCTGCGGGTCGCCGAGGACACCCGCACGGCCGAACGCACCCGGATCGCCCGCGAGTTGCACGACGTGGTGACCCACCATGTGACGGCGATGGTCGTGCAGGCCGAGGCGGCACGGTATCTGACCGCCGCACCCGACCGGCTCGACGGGACCCTGGCCGCGGTCGGTGACACCGGCCGGCGGGCCATCGCCGACCTGCGGCATCTGCTCGACCTGCTCGACCCCACCCCCGGACCCGGCCGCGGCACAGGGCCCAGGACACCGCCCGCGGGCCGGCTGCTCACCCTCGTGGAACAGACGCGACGGGCCGGGCAGCCGGTGGAGTTCACCGAGGAGGGCACGCCCGGCCCGTCCGCCGGCAGTGCCGACCTGGTGGCCTACCGGGTGGTGCAGGAAGCTTTGACGAACGCCCTCAAGTACGCCCATGGCGTCCGCACGTCGGTGCGGGTGCGGCACGGCGAGAAGGAGATCACCGTGGAGGTCGGCACGGACGGGTCCGGCTCGGCCGCGGCGTCCCCCGGCGGGGGCGGCCGCGGGCTCGCCGGTCTCCGGGAGCGGGTGACCGTCCTCGGCGGCGAGTTCAGCGCGGAGCCCGCCACCGACGGCGGCTTCACCGTCCGCGCCCGGATACCCGCGGGGAACCCCACGTGACTGCCGCGAGCGACACCCCGCTGCGTGTTCTGGTCTGCGACGACCAGATGCTGGTCCGTACCGGTCTGGCGACGATCATCGACGCCCAGCCGGACCTGACGGTGGTGGGTGAGTGCGGGGACGGGCGGACCGCGGTCGAGCTCGCCGGCCGGCTGCGCCCCGACGTCGTGGTGATGGACGTCCGGATGCCGGTCCTGGACGGCATCGAGGCCACCCGGCTGCTGGCCGGCGCGGGGGTGCCGCATCCCGTGAAGGTGCTGGTGGTGACGACGTTCAACCTGGACGAGTACGTCTACGACGCCCTGCGCGCGGGCGCCAGCGGCTTCCTGCTCAAGGACGCGCCCCCGGACCGGCTGCTGCACGGCATCCGGACCGTGGCCACCGGCGCGGCCCTGCTGGACCCCGAGGTGACCCTCCGGCTGGTGGGCCGGTACGCGGCCCGGATCCGGCCCTCCGACAGCGGGGCACCGCAGGACGTCCCGCTGACCCCGCGCGAGCTGGAGGTGCTGCGTCTGATCGCGGACGGCCGCTCGAACAGCGAGATCGCCGCGGCCCTCGTGATCAGCCAGGAGACCGTCAAGACCTTCGTGTCCCGCATCCTCGCCAAGCTCGGCCTGCGCGACCGGGTGCAGGCCGTCGTCTACGCCTACCGCCGGGGCCTGGTGACCTGACCGGACCCCGGCCCCGTGACCGGTCGGCCGCTCACAGGACCCCGCCGGCCTCGTCCTGGAACAGCTCCGTCCAGTAGTGCCAGTCGGCGTCGGTCGTGGTGGGGGTGGGGTCGATCGTGGCGAGGGTGTGGAGCATGGTGGCGGCGAGCTGGTCGTAGGCCTCCGTGGTGAGCTCGTGGTGCAGGTGCTCGTCGATGGTGCGCTCGTGGTGGAGCAGCCAGAGCGTGTAGGCGAGGGTGGAGATGTCCGTGTTGAGGGGGTAGAGGGTCGCCTCGGGCTCGGAGAAGTTGAGGATCGCGCCCGTGCCGCCGTCCACGACCAGGCTGTTGTCCTCCACCAGGTGGCCGAGGCGTATGAGGCGGTCGGCATGGGCCGGGAGGCCGGCCGCCGGGTGGCCGCCCGGGTGGATGTCGGTGAAGTACTCGGTGAGGGTGGGGAGCGCGGCGTCCGGGTCGAGGTGGAACAGGACCGCGCGCTCCGGCAGCCCGGTCTCGCGCAGGAAGCGGCGGGTCGGCTCGTGGGTGAGCGTGGGCGGGAAGTCGACCTCCTCGAAGCGGGCCACCCGGCCCTGCCCGAACTCCTGGTCCAGGAGCCGGGCCGGCAGGTCGAGGGTGAGCCCGGAGTCCGTGCCGGGGCCCGCGACGAGGCTGAGGGGGCGGATCAGCGCCGTCGCCTTCCAGTACGGCGGGACCCGGCCCCCGGTGCCCTCCTCGAAGAGCTCCAGGAGCTTGCGGGAGGCCTCGGTCGCCGTCTTCGTGCCGTAGGTCCCGGCGAGGGACGCGAAACGGCCGCGCAGGCCCGTCAGTTCCTCGGTGACCGCGGCGAAGCGCAGCAGCGTCTCCAGCGAGGGGGCGAGCGGGCGCGGGTCGGCGGGGTCGGCGAGGTGGGCCGTGGTGATCTCGCCCGTGCCGCCGTCGAGGAGGATCGACTCGGCGTCCAGGCCGACCGGCGCGAGCAACCGCCCTATCACCAGCCGGTCCCGCAGCTCCTCGGCGAGCCGGGACGGGCCGTCGGTGACGTCGGCGAGGGTGCGCAGGCCCGCCGTGCGCAGCGGCTCGAAGGTCAACAGGCCGTCGGTGTCGGGCAGTTCGGAGCCGGTGAGCCAGCTGCGCGTCGGTTCGTGCGTGATGTACCTGTCCAGTTCAGCCTCGGTCAGCGTGATCGCCGCCGCGCCGCTGCCGGTCGTGCTGATCGTGCTCATCGCTGCCCCCGCGATCACAGAGTTCCACAATTTCACGTCGTGTGAGAAGTCGGATGAAAAGTGCGGCGAACCGCGCGTCCCCCACTGCCCAGAACACTACGCCGCCCCACTGACAACGCACCGCAGAGAAAGGACGTCAGTCGACCCGCGCCCGTTCCGCCTGCGCCAGAATCGCCTCCACCGTCTGTTCCACGGTGAGCCCCGAGGTGTCCAGCCACAGTCCCAACGGCTCGGTGCGCAGCCGGAGTTCCCGGTCCGGATCGGCGACCGGACCACCCCGTGCAGAGGGGCGGGTGCGGGTCAGGCCGGCGTAGCTGCGCCGTGGCCTGCGCGGAGGCCCCGGGGGTGTGGTCCTCCCGCTCCGAGACGATCATCCGACAGCGCCTGCGCGACCGTCGACTTGCCCGCCGCCATCGCTCCGGCGATGACGACGACCCCCTGCAGAGTCACCCGCTCACTGACCGGTGACCACCGCCGCCTGGGGGCGGATCGGGAGGCGGTTGACCGGGCGGCCGGTGGCCGCGCGGACGGCGGAGGCGATGGCCGCGGGGGACGTGACCACCGGTACCGCGCTGACCGACTTGGCGCCGAAGGGGGCGACCACGTCCCGTTCCTCGACCAGCTTGACGATCCGGATGTCGGGCGCGTCGAGGGCGGTGGGGAGGGCGTAGCCGGTGAGGTCGGGGTGGCGGACGAGACCGCGCGGGGTGCGCAGGTTCTCCGTCAGGGCGATGCCCACGCCCTGCGTGACCCCGGCCTCGATACGGGCGTTGAGCTGCGCCGGGTTGAGGATCCGGCCGACGTCCTGGGCGACGGCCAGCTCCACGACCCGGACCGAGCCCAGCTCGATGTCCACGTCGACGACCGCGCGGATCGCGCAGAAGGCGAGGCCCACGAAGGCGTCGCCCTGGCCCTCGGCGTCCAGCGGCTCGGTGGGGTGCGGACGGCACTGGGCGGTGGCCCACAGCTCCTTGCCGTCCAGCGCCTCGGTGACGGTGGTCGACAGGACGCCGTCGTACGACGTGATCTTGCCGTCGGTGATCTGGAGCAGTTCGGTGGACATGCCGAACTTGTGGGCGAGGGGTTGCAGGAGCTGGGTGCGGACCATCTTCGCGGCGCGTTCCACCGCCCCGCCCGAGACCCAGGTGTGGCGGCCGCGGCAGCCGGGTCCCGCCGGGGGCTGGTCGGTGTCCACGGGGGCCACGTGGACCTCGTCGATCCCGAGCGTCTCCTGGACGATCTGCCGGGCCAGCGTGGTGAAGCCCTGCCCGGTCTCCACGGCAGCGCACAGCACGGTCGCGATGCCGTCGTGGACCTTGACGGTGGCGGTGGAGACCTCGTCGGCGCCCTCGGCGCCGAGCATGTGGACCATGCCGAGGCCGTAGCCGACGCCGCGGCGCACCGCACCCGGTTCGCCCGCGCCCTCCGGGCCGCCGGGCAGCAGCCACTCGTCCTCGGGGGTGTCCTTGGGGAGCTGGGGCAGCGGGAAGTCCTGGACGGCCTGGAGGAGTTCGGCGACGGGGGCCGGACAGGTGACCGTCTGGCCGATCGGCAGGACGTCGCCGGTCGCGAGGGCGTTGCGCAGCCGGATCTCGGCCGGGTCCAGGCCGAGTTTCTTCGCCAGCTTGTCCATCTGGGCCTCGTAGGCGGCGCACACCTGCATGGCGCCCTCGCCGCGGACGTGGCCGGAGGGCGGGTTGTTGGTGCGCACGGCCCAGCCCTCGATGAAGGCGTTCGGGACGACGTAGGGGCCGCAGGCGAAGGAGACGGCGGCGGCCAGCGACTCGGCGGAGGTGTCGGCGTAGGCGCCGGCGTCGAGCAGGATCTGCGCCTCGACCTTGACCAGCCTGCCCTCGGCGTCCGCGTGGTGGCGGTACCGCAGCAGGGTGGGGTGGCGGTGGGCGTGGCCGAGGAAGGACTCCTCGCGCGTGGCGGTGAGTTTGACCGGGCAGCCGGTCTTCAGGGCGAGCAGGCCGAGCGGCAGCTGGAAGCCCTGGTCCTCGCGGTCGGCGGTGGCGCCTGGCACACCGGTGACGACGATCTTCACCTGTTCGAGCGACAGGCCGTAGCAGGCGGCGGCCGTGTTGCGGTCGGTGTGCGGGTCGGTGGAGGCCAGGTACAGCTCGACCCCGCCGTCGGGGCGGGGCACGGCGAGTCCGGCCTCGGCGCCGATGGGGGCGGGGTCGGCGCGGCCGATGCGGTACTGGCCCTCGACGACGACCTCACCGGCCGCGTCGGGGTCTCCGTGGCGCAGCGGGATGTGCCGGATCAGGTTGCCGTCGGGGTGCAGGGGCTCCGCCTCGAAGGCGTGCTCCGGGTCGATGACCGGGTCGAGGACCTCGTACTCGACGATGACGGCGGCGGCGGCCATCCGGGCGGTGTCCGGGTGGTCGGCGGCGACGGCCGCGATGGGCTCGCCGTGGTGCCGTACGACCTCCGAGGCGAACACCGGGCGGTCCGGTGTGCCGCGGCCGTGGCGCGGGGTGCCGGGGACGTCCTCATGGGTGATGACGGCCCGTACGCCGGGCATCTCGCGCGCGTGGCTGGTGTCGATCGACACGATGCGCGCGTGCGCGTGCGGGGAGCGCAGTACGGCCGCCCACAGCAGGCCCTCGGCCCACAGGTCGGCCGCGTACGGGAAGGTGCCCTCGGTCTTCGCGCGCGCGTCCGCGGGCGACAGCGACACGCCGAGGCCGTGCGGCGGCTCCGGTGCGGGGGCGGTGACCTCCGCGGCGGCGCTCGTGGTGACGGTCTCGTTGGTCACGCCTGGCCTCCGTCCGGGCCGTAGGGCTGGTCGTCGTAGCTCTGGCTCTGCTCGTCCGGCGCCGGGCCGCCGCCGAACGTCTGGTGACCGCCGAACGTCTGGTCACCGCCGAAGGACTGGTTACCACCGAACGACTGGTTGCCGCCGAACGACTGGTTGCCGCCGAAGGACTGGTCACCACCGAACGACTGATCACCGGCGAACGACTGGTTGCCGCCGAAGGACTGGTCGTACGACTGCTCGTGCGGCACCCGGATGCCCGCGCCGAACGTGCCCGGGGAGTCGAACGCCGACGCGTGGACACCGCCGCCGCCCGGTCCCGCCTGATGGGGAATACGGGCCGCGTCGCCGTCCGTCTCAGCGTCGGCGGCGGCATGTGCCTCGCGTTCGGCGACGACGTCCTGGACGGCGTCCAGGACGCCCCGGTAGCCGGAGCAGCGGCACAGGTTTCCGCACAGGGCCTGGCGGGCCTCCAGCTCGGTCGGGGCCGGGTTGCCCTCCAGCAGGTCGTGCACGGTCATGGCCATGCCGGGGACGCAGAAACCGCACTGGACCGCTCCGCAGCGGGCCAGGGCGCGTTGCACGTCGGACGGCCGGCCGTCCTGGGCGAGCCCCTCCACGGTGCGGACCTCGCTGCCGGCGGCGGTCACCGCCGGGACCAGGCAGGAGGCCACGAGCCGGCCGTCCACCTGGACGTTGCAGGCGCCGCACTCGCCCTGGGAGCAGCCGTCCTTGGCGCCGGCGAGACCCAGGCGTTCCCTCAGGACGTAGAGCAGGGACTCGCCGATCCAGGCTTCGGTGACGGGGCGATCGGTGCCGTTGACCCGCAGGACGTAGGAGGCGAGAGGGTGGTCGTCGACCGCCTCGGCCGCGTCTTCGGCGTGTTGCGTCCCGTCCGCGTCGCCCGGGTGGCCTTCGTCGGGCGCGGGCGGCTCCTGCGGGGGCGCCTCGGCGTCGGCGGCCCGCGGCGGCTCGGGAGCGCCGGGTCCGTCGTCGGCCGCCGGGACCGGGCCCGTTCCGGAGGGGTCACCCGCTTCGTCCGCCGGGGCGCCGTCGGCCGCAGACGGGGCGTCAGAGGCTTCGGGGGCGGGGGCCGCGGGTGGAGTGGGGGTGTGCCGCGGCGGGGCGTCTGCGGGGGCTTCGGAGGGCTCCGTGGGGTGTTCCCAGGCCGGGGCCTCCGTCGCCCAGGGGGCGGGGGCGCCGCCGGGCAGGGTCGCCGGGGGTGTGCCGCCCCACTGCTCCATGAGGGCGGATGTGGTGAACTCGCCGGATTCGTCCGGAACGTCACCACGGGCGACCGGAATCGACCACTGGCCGGTCACGTCGTGACCGGGAGCGGGGGGCGGCTCCTCGTACGTCCATTGCTGGGTCGCCGCGGGGTTGTACGTGAACCGGTCGCCCGGGGGCTGCTCCTGGGAGGCCGCCTCGGGGTCGGGCCACCGGGCGCCGTCGGCCGGCGCGCCCCAGGTCTCGGGGCCGGGAGCCACCGTTATCTGCGGTGGCACGTAGCCGTGTCCGGGTGCGGCCAGCGGGCTGTCACCCGACAGCAGGGCGTCGATGCCGCCCTCGGGGAGCTTCACGAAGGCGGTGGCACCGTCGTCGTAGTCGCCCTGGGGCAGCGGGTCCCACCGGCCGCCGCCGGAGGGCGCGCCCTCCGCGTGCTGTTCGTCGGTCATGACAGCGCCCTCCCCAGTGCTCGTCGGGCCAGCGCGGCGACGGTGCGCCGCAGGTGCAGTACGGCGGGCGGAAGCGCCGGCACCGAGCCGTCGGGCTCGGGCGCCGGGTCCGGGATGCAGGCGGCGGCCACGTACTCGCCGAACGCGCTCAACGCCTCCGGGACGAGCGCGCGGTCGTTGTCCCAGTCGATCAGCCTGGCCACCCACTGCTCGGCCTCCAGGGGCCGGAGCGGCATCGGCGCTATGGCTCCGACCGCGCACCTGACGCCACGCCGCGCCGGATCGAGGACGAGCGCCACAGAGGCCACCGAGCGGCCCGGACCGGTACGCCCGGTCGCCTTCAGGAAGACCTGCGGGGCGTGCAGCAACGGCACCCGCACGAAGCCGATCAGCTCGCCGGCGCGGAGCATCTCCACCCCGGCCAGCAGGTGCGACACCGGGATCTCGCGCCGGGACCCGCCGGGACCCGCGATGATCAGCGTCGCCTCCAGGGCGGCGAGGACCGGCAGCGCGTCACCCGTCGGCGCGGCCGTGGCGATGTTGCCGCCCAGGGTGCCCGCGTTGCGGATGTGCGGCGGACCGGCGGCCCGCGCGGCGGCGGCGAGCGCCGGGATCAGGGCGGCGAAGTCGGGGCGGCCCATGCGCGCGTGCGTGAGGCCGGCGCCGAGCAGTGCGTTGCCGTCCTGGTACTGCCAGCCGCGGATCTCGCTGATCCGGCCGAGGCCGACCAGCGCGGCGGGCCTGAGCTGCCCGGAGTTGACGGCGGCCATCAGGTCGGTGCCGCCGGCCACGGGGACCGCCGCGGGCATGGCGGTGAGGGCCGACACGGCCTCGTTCAGTGTCGTGGGCAGCGTGACGGACTGCCCCGCCTGCGGTGCGTGCGTGGTCAAAACCGGCTGCCCCTTCCCGCTGCCCCACCTGGTCCCACCTGTGTGGCCGTACGGTACGTGCTCACAGGGCGGACGTGGCAACTCTGGCACATCTTCGCAAGCCTCGAACGCACGGGTCCGCTAGGAGGCATTCGCCCACCTCACGAGGGACATGTTTCTTTTTCGTACGCCATCGGCAGCGAATTCCGATTGACACTCTTCGGTGATCCTCGGGGGCTTTTTCCCTTACGTGTCCGGGGCGGACAGGTGACGCGAAGAGGACTACCGGTTCGGGGGCGGGCCCTCGATCGGGCGGCCGGGCACCCCGGGGCGCCGTTGCCAGGGCAGCGGGCCGCCCGGCGGCCGGTAGCCGACCCCCAGGGCGTCGAGCCGCCGGTAATGGGCCGTCATCCGGTGTTCGAAGCCCGCGAAGTCCCGGTCGCGGGGGGCCGGAAGAGCGCTCCAGGCCACCTCCGCGAAGGCCGCGAGCCGGGGGAAGGCCTGGTAGTCCACGCGCGCGTGGTCCTCCATCACCTCCGTCCAGAGGTTGGCCTGGGTCCCCAGGATCCGGCGCGCCTGCGACGCGTCGAGCTCCGGTGGAACGGGCTCGAACCGGTACACGTCCTCCAGGGTGCGCACGTAGCCGATGGGTACGGGTTCGTCCGCGCCGTCCGCCTGCCGGTGGTCCAGGTACACGTGCTGCTCGGGGCACATGACGACGTCGTGACCGGCCCGCGCGGCCGCGATCCCGCCGCCGTAACCACGCCACGACGACACGGCCGCGCCCTCGGCGACACCGCCTTCCAGGATCTCGTCCCATCCGATGAGCCTGCGGCCCCGCGCGGCGAGCCACTTCGCGAAGTGCCCGACGAACCACGCCTGCAACGCGTCCTCGTCGGCGAGCCCGAGTTCCCGGATGCGGGCCTGCGCGGCCGGCGACGCCCGCCACTGGTCCTTCGGGCATTCGTCGCCGCCGATGTGGACGAACTCCGAGGGGAACAGTTCCAGCACTTCCTCGAACACCCCCTCGTAGAAGCGCAGGGTGTTGTCAGTGGGGGCGAGTACGTTCGGAGAGATCCCCCAGGTGTCCCAGACGGTCAGGGAGGCGGTGTCGATGACGTCGGTGTTGCCGAGTTCCGGATACGCGGCGATGGCGGCCTGCGAGTGGCCCGGTACGTCGATTTCGGGGACCACCGTGATATGCCGCTCGGCCGCGTAGGCGACGATCTCCCGGATGTCGTCCTGGGTGTAGTGGCCGCCGTGCGGCTTCTCCTCCCACAGCGGTGAGGCGCGGTGGCCGAATTTCGTGCGGGACCGCCAGGAGCCGACCTCGGTGAGCCGCGGGTACCGCTCGATCGGGAGGCGCCAGCCCTGGTCGTCCGTCAGATGGAAGTGGAAGACGTTGAGTTTGTGCGCCGCCATCAGATCCAGATAGCGCAGCACGCCTTCCTTCGGCATGAAGTGCCGGGCCACGTCGAGGAGCAGGCCACGCCACCGGAAGCGCGGGGCGTCCTCGATCCGGCACAGCGGCAGCCGCCGGGAACCGCCGGGCAGCGGGGCCCGCCGGAAGGCGTCGGGGCCGAGCAGCTGACGCAGCGTCTGGGCGCCCCAGAAGAGCCCGGCCGGACCGCCGCCCGCCAGGTCGACGCCGGTGGGCGTGACCGTGAGCCGGTAACCCTCCACGCCGAGGTCCGCGGTGACCGCCGGGTCGACGGACAGCCGTACGACGTTGTCGTCCGCGCCCGCGCCGGGCGGCAGCGGCAGGCCGGTGGCCGCCCCCAGGGTGCCGCGCAGCCAGCGTTCCGTGGGCGCGGCGCCCTCGCCCGCCGAGAGCCCGGTCCGCGCGTCCAGTTCGAAGAATCCGCCCCCGTGGACAACCGCGTCACGGGGCTCGGGAATCACGTCCACCATGTCAGTCCTTAACCGCTCCGCCCGGTCACCGGACCGGCCGTCGCTGTACGGGAAAAAGCTCTGCGGGGAAAGCGCGTACCCCTTCCCACGGGTCACCGGAAACATGATCGGGAAGCGGTCCGGAAGCGGAACCGGAATCGCGCCGCGGCGGCCGCCGTGAAAAGGGCGGGAGGCGCCGAGCCGGTCACCGCACCGCCCGCAGCACCGCCGGGCAGCCGACGAAGCGGCTGGCGAAGCGGCGGGCGAAGCGGCGGGCGAATTCCGCGCACAAGATTCACCACGGCCACAGCTCCTCCCCCGCACCCGACGGACATCGTTGCAGCATGTGCAATCGCGGTTTCGTTCAGCACAACGCCACAACGGAGGTTAGGGACCACACGAACACCTCGGCAAGAGGTCTGGACCACTCTGTGACGATGGGCGCGCCCTCCCGGCACAGCAAAGGCCCCGAAGCGCGCCGGAGCGCGCTCGGGGCCTCAGAGAGCCGAGCCGGAAAGCGGGGGGCTACTTGTCCTTGCCCTCGTTGTCGCCGCCGCCGCTCATGGACTCGTAGATCTCCTTGCACATGGGGCACACGGGGTACTTCTTCGGGTCGCGGCCCGGTACCCACACCTTGCCGCACAGCGCCACGACGGGAGTGCCGTCGAGCGCGCTCGCCATGATCTTGTCCTTCTGGACGTAGTGGGCGAAGCGCTCGTGGTCGCCGTCGCCATGGGACACCTGCGGCGTCGGCTCTACGAGGGTCCCCGTACCAGTCCCGCGCTCGGGCTCAAGAGTGCTCATGCCGCCAAGGGTACCGAGGCGCGCGTGAATCAGTTGAGCGAAGGGTCGTCGGGGTACGTGGCCACCATCGCGAGCTCGTTGCGCTGGCGGCGCAGGACCTCGCGCCAGAGTCTCTCGGGGGACGGGGAGGAGACGTCGCCGGGTTCGGACTCGACGACGTACCAGGCGCCCTCCACCAGCTCGTCCTCCAGCTGGCCGGGGCCCCATCCGGCGTACCCGGCGAAGATCCGCAGCGAGCCGAGGGCCGAAGCGAGCAGTTCCGGCGGGGCCTCCAGGTCGACAAGGCCGATCGCGCCGTGCACCCGGCGCCAGCCGAGCGGGGCCCGGTCGCCGTTCCCGCCGCCGGGGATGACCGCGACACCGAGCGCGGAGTCCAGCGAGACCGGGCCGCCCTGGAAGACGACCCCGGGCTCGCCGGCGAGGGAGGCCCAGCCCTCCAGGATGTCGCCGACGTCCACCGGGGTGGGCCGGTTGAGGACGACACCGAGGGAGCCCTCCTCGTCGTGGTCGAGAAGGAGCACCACCGCGCGGTCGAAGTTGGGGTCCGCCAGGGCGGGCGTGGCCACGAGCAGCCGCCCTGTGAGCGAGGACACCTCGGTCATGCCAGACATGATCCCGCATCTTCCCGCCCGGTGGGGAGCCAATCAGGGTGTGGGAGTGAATGCAGCTCAGGGAGGACGGAAGCGTCCCCGGCGCACGGTGACAGCCGGTGACCCCTCGTGCCCGAAGAGAAACGGTTCGTGTTGTGACACGGCTATGACGCAGCCGGGCGGTACTTGGGCTTACGGCAGGGGGCCGATGGGCGATTACTCTGTCTCTCCAGCCCTGCCCAACTCCACGGAACGCGAGATTCATGACCGTCAACGACGATGTCCTGCTTGTCCACGGCGGCACCCCGCTGGAGGGCGAGATCCGGGTCCGCGGTGCGAAGAACCTCGTACCGAAGGCCATGGTCGCCGCGCTGCTGGGCAGTGCGCCGAGTCGGCTGCGCAACGTTCCGGACATCCGTGACGTGCGGGTCGTACGCGGCCTGCTGCAGTTGCACGGGGTGACGGTACGGCCGGGTGAGGAGCCCGGTGAGCTGGTGCTGGACCCGACGTACGTGGAGAGCGCGAACGTCGCCGACATCGATGCCCACGCGGGGTCCAGCCGGATCCCGATCCTGTTCTGCGGCCCGCTGCTGCACCGGCTCGGGCACGCCTTCATCCCCGGGCTCGGCGGCTGCGACATCGGCGGCCGGCCGATCGACTTCCACTTCGACGTCCTGCGGCAGTTCGGCGCGACCATCGAGAAGCGTGCGGACGGGCAGTACCTGGAGGCGCCGAAGGGGCTGCGCGGTACGAAGATCCAGCTGCCGTACCCGTCCGTCGGCGCGACCGAGCAGGTGCTGCTGACGGCCGTACTCGCCGAGGGCGTCACGGAGTTGTCGAACGCGGCCGTCGAGCCGGAGATCGAGGACCTCATCTGCGTGCTGCAGAAGATGGGCGCGATCATCGCGATCGACACGGACCGCACGATCCGCATCACCGGTGTGGACCAGCTCGGCGGCTACACCCACCGCGCCCTGTCGGACCGCCTGGAGGCGGCGTCCTGGGCGTCGGCGGCGCTGGCGACCGAGGGCAACATCTACGTCCGGGGCGCCCAGCAGCGCTCGATGATGACGTTCCTGAACACCTACCGGAAGGTGGGCGGTGCCTTCGAGATCGACGACGAGGGCATTCGGTTCTGGCACCCCGGCGGCCAGCTGAAGTCCATCGCTCTGGAGACGGACGTGCACCCCGGCTTCCAGACCGACTGGCAGCAGCCGCTCGTGGTCGCCCTGACCCAGGCGACGGGCCTGTCCATCGTCCACGAGACGGTGTACGAGTCCCGCCTCGGCTTCACCTCCGCGCTGAACCAGATGGGCGCGCACATCCAGCTCTACCGCGAGTGCCTCGGCGGTTCGGCCTGCCGCTTCGGCCAGCGCAACTTCCTGCACTCCGCGGTCGTCTCGGGCCCGACCAAGCTGCAGGGCGCCGACCTGGTCATCCCCGACCTGCGCGGCGGCTTCTCCTACCTGATCGCCGCCCTCGCGGCCCAGGGCACCTCCCGCGTCCACGGCATCGACCTCATCAACCGCGGCTACGAGAACTTCATGGAGAAGCTCGTGGAACTGGGCGCCAAGGTGGAACTCCCGGGCAAGGCCCTCGGCTGACCCCCGCACCATCCCACCCCCGGCCCGGCGAACGCACGCCGGCCGGGGGCGGGGAGTCCGGGGGCTGCCCCCGGGAGACTGGGGCGAAGGCAGAATCCGCGGGCAAGGCCCCGGCTGACCACCGCCTACGGGCGGGCTCAGCTTGCGCTCTGGTGGTGGTACGACGATGGGGCGGCCCCTTGGTGGAGGGGCCGCCCCATCGTCGTGTCACGCGCCGTATGCCGTCCCGTGGCGTACGGACGGCAAGGTCACTTGCCCTTCGCGGCTTCCTTCAGCTTCGAGCCCGCGGAGACCTTCACGCTGTAGCCCGCGGGGATGTTGATCGGCTCGCCGGTCTGCGGGTTGCGCGCGGTACGAGCGGCACGGTGGGTGCGCTCGAAGGTCAGGAAGCCGGGGATGGTGACCTTCTCGTCGCCCTTGGAGACGATGTCGCCGACGACGTCGGCGAACGCGGCCAGCACGGCGTCGGCGTCCTTGCGAGTCACCTCGGCACGGTCGGCCAGCGCGGCCACCAGCTCACTGCGGTTCATGTTGTTACTCCCGTGTTCTTCTTGCCATTGAGGCGTGCCACGCGGCGAAGCCGCATGTTGGGCCGGGACGCATCCTGCCCCCACCTGCGGCGGGAACGCCAATCCGGGCGCCGCGCCTACCCTACGGCTGGGCCGAAGGGGGGGTTTCACGACGCGCCGGTTCTGGAGCGTGGCAAGTTTCACAGCCGTTTGCCCGGGAGCCACACCCTCGACGCGGGGCTCAGGCGCCCTTCGCCGCTTCCCGGACCGCTCCCGCCACCGCCCCCGCGACCTTCTCGTTGAAGACGCTGGGGATGATGTAGTTCGGGTTCAGTTCGTCCTCCGTGACCACGTCGGCGAGAGCCTTCGCGGCCGCGAGCATCATGTCCGTGTTCACCGTACGGGACTGCGCGTCCAGCAGGCCACGGAAGACACCCGGGAAGACCAGCACGTTGTTGATCTGGTTGGGGAAGTCGGAGCGCCCGGTGGCCACCACGGCGGCCGTCTGGCGGGCGACCGCCGGATCGACCTCGGGGTCCGGGTTCGCGAGTGCGAACACGATCGCGCCGTCGGCCATGGCGGCGACGTCCGCGCCGTCGAGGACGTTCGGGGCGGAGACGCCGATGAAGACGTCCACGCCGCGCACGGCCTCCTTGAGGGAGCCGGTGAGCGCCTCGGGGTTGGTGTTGTCGGCGATCCAGCGCAGCGGCGAGTCGGCGGGCGCGTCCACGAGGTCCTCGCGGGCGGAGTGCACGACACCGCGGATGTCGGCGACGACGGCGTTCTTCACGCCGGCCGCGATCAGCAGCTTGAGGATGGCCGTACCGGCCGCGCCGGCGCCGGACATGACGACCCGGATGTTCTCGATCGCCTTGCCGGTGCAGCGCAGCGCGTTCGTGAGGGCGGCGAGCACGACGATCGCGGTGCCGTGCTGGTCGTCGTGGAAGACGGGGATGTCGAGGGCCTCGCGCAGCCGCGCCTCGATCTCGAAGCAGCGGGGGGCGGAGATGTCCTCCAGGTTGATGCCCGCGAAGCCCGGCGCGATGGCCTTGACGATCTCGACGATCGCGTCGGTGTCCTGGGTGTCGAGGCACAGCGGCCAGGCGTCGATGCCCGCGAACCGCTTGAAGAGGGCCGCCTTGCCCTCCATGACGGGCAGCGCGGCCTTGGGGCCGATGTTGCCGAGGCCGAGGACCGCGGAGCCGTCCGTCACGACCGCAACGGAGTTGCGCTTGATGGTGAGGCGGCGCGCGTCCTCGGGGTTCTCCGCGATCGCCATGCACACGCGGGCCACGCCCGGGGTGTAGATCATGGAGAGGTCGTCACGGTTGCGGATGGGGTGCTTCGACGCCATCTCGATCTTGCCGCCGAGGTGCATCAGGAACGTACGGTCGGAGACCTTGCCGAGGGTGACGCCCTCGATGCCACGCAGCTGCTGGACGATCTGGTCGGCGTGGGCGGTCGAGCTGGCCGCGATGGTGACGTCGATACGGAGCTTCTCGTGGCCGGACGCGGTGACGTCGAGGCCGGTGACCGAGCCTCCGGAGGACTCCACGGCGGTGGTGAGCTGCGAGACGGCCGTTCCGCTCGCGGGCACCTCCAACCGGATGGTCATCGAGTAGGAGACGCTGGGCGCCGTTGCCATGGCCGACTTCCTTCGTTTCACCGTGTCGCTGGTTTTGCCGTCCGATCGTCGCACCTACCGCCGGGTAGGCGTTAGCCGGGCTTGATTGAGTACCTATTGTTCGCGCGAAAAAGAGGCCCACGTCACACGGTGACGTGGGCCTCTCCGACGTTCATGACACCGACCCGCCATGCTCGCCTCGCGGCAAGTGGTCGCTCGTAGCGACGAAGGTTGGGCCCGGGGGCTTGGATCGGGCCGGTGTCACGACAAGGCTAACAAACAGATCCCGTCTGGCCATTCCCGTCCGCCGACTTCACAGAAAACCTCCAGCCGAACGGCTCCCCGGACCGCTCCCGGCACAGGTCGCATCAGTCCCTGAGCAGGTCGGGCACCCCCGCCGCGTCCGGTTCGTCCCGCTCCGCGGAGACCACCGTCAGCTGCTGGGTCGCCCGGGTGAGCGCCACGTACAGCACGCGCAGCCCGGCAGGGGACTCGTCGGCGATCTCCGCGGGCGACACGACGACCGTCGCGTCGTACTCCAGGCCCTTGGCCTCCAGGCTGCCCAGGGCCACCACCCGGTCGCCGAGCCCGGCCAGCCAGCGGGCGGCCTCGGCGCGCCTTTCCATGGCGACGACCACGCCGACCGTGCCGTCCACCAGGCCGAGCAGCCGCTCCGCCTCGCCGCGCACGGTCTTCTCCAGGGAGTCGCGCACCACCGTGAAGCGGGGTTCGACGCCGGTGGAGCGGACGGCCGAGGGGGACGTGGCGCCGGGCATGGCGAGAGCCAGCACCTTGGCGGCGAGTTCGGCGATCTCCGCGGGGTTGCGGTAGTTCACGGTGAGCTCGAAGCGGCGGCGCGGGCGGCTGCCGAGGGCCTCGTCGCGTGCCTCGGCGGCCTCGTCGGGGTCGGACCAGGAGGACTGGGCCGGGTCGCCGACGACCGTCCAGGTGGCGTGCCGGCCCCTGCGGCCGACCATCCGCCACTGCATCGGGGTGAGGTCCTGGGCCTCGTCGACGATGACGTGGGCGTACTCGACGCGCTCCTGGGCGAGCCGTTCGGCGCGCTCGCGCTGGGACTCCTCGCGCACCGGCATCAGCTCCTCCAGGCCGGTGAGCTGGTCCAGCGGGTCCGCCTCGCGCCTGCGCTTCGGGCGGGCCGGGGCGCCGAGGATCGCCTGGAGCTCGTCGAGCATGGCGATGTCGTGGACCGTGTGGCCGTCCCGCTTCAGGGAGCGGGCCACCCGGCGGACCTCGCCGGGGTTGAGGATGCGGCGGGCCCAGCGGCCGAGGCGTCTCTCGTCGGCCATGGCCGTCAGCACGGTCCGCGGGGTCAGCTCGGGCCACCAGGCGTCGAGGAACTCGATGAAGGGGTCCTCGGTGAGGATGTCCTCGTCGAAGGAGGAGCGCAGTTCGGCGGCGAGTTCCGGGTCGGTGTGGCGGCCGGCCGCGCCCGAGCGGGCCCACAGGGCGTCGAGGAGCAGCTTGCGGGCGCGCGGGCGGAGCAGGTTGACCGGGGCCGTGCCACCCAGCGCGTTCTGCCGGATGCGGTCGAGTTCCTCGGCCTCCAGCTCCAGGCGGCGGCCGAAGGCGACCACCCGGAGCCGGGTCGGCGAGTCGTTCAGCTCCAGGGCGCCGCGGGCGGCCTTGCGCAGCACCCGGAGCATCCGGGAGGAGCCCTTGGCGCGGGCGGTGGCCGGGCTGTCGTAGAGGGTGGCCTCCGCGCCGTCGACCAGGGAGCCGATGGCGCGGATGGCGACCTGGCCCTCCTCGCCGAGGGAGGGCAGGACGCCTTCGGTGTACGCCACCAGGAGCGGGGTCGGGGAGACGATCAGGATGCCGCCCGCGTAGCGGCGCCGGTCCTGGTAGAGCAGGTAGGCGGCGCGGTGCAGGGCGACGGCGGTCTTGCCGGTGCCCGGGCCGCCCTCGACGTAGGTGACGGAGGCGGCGGGGGCGCGGATGACCAGGTCCTGCTCGGCCTGGATGGAGGCGACGATGTCCCGCATGGTGTGGCTGCGGGCCTGGCCGAGGGCGGCCATCAGGGCGCCGTCGCCGATCACGGGCAGCCGGTCGCCGTCCAGGAACGCGGTGAGCTCGGGGCGCATCAGGTCGTCCTCGACACCGAGGACGCGGCGGCCCTTGGAGCGGATGACCCGGCGTCGTACGACACGCCCGGGATCCACCGGAGTGGACCTGTAGAAGGGGGCCGCGGCCGGCGCCCGCCAGTCGATGACCAGGGGCGCGTAGTCCTGGTCGAGGACGCCGATGCGGCCGATGTGCAGGGTCTCGGCGATGTCGGCGGTGTGGTCGGCGCGGACCGCGCCCTCCGCCGGCTCCACGGCGGTGTAGGCGCCGTCGGGGCCCTTCTTGCCGTCCTTGCCGAGGAGCAGGTCGATCCGGCCGAAGAGGAAGTCCTCGAACTCGTTGTTGAGCCGGTTCAGGTGGACGCCGGCCCGGAAGACCTGCGCGTCCCGCTCGGCGAGCGCACCCGGGGTGCCTACCTGACCGCGCTTGGCCGCGTCGTTCATCAGGAACTCCGCCTCGTGGATCTTCTCCTCGAGGCGCCTGTACACCCGGTCGAGGTGTGCTTGTTCGACGCTGATCTCACGGTCCCGAACCGAGTCCTCCGAGGACTCGGGTGCGGAGCCGTGCGAGCCGACCGCGGATTGCTGAGCCTGAGCGGCCACCGGGCCCCCTTCTGACGTGCTGGGCAGCCGTCAACCGTACGCGAAGGGGGCCCGCCGAAGCTACGCGCTGACCGAGACCAGCTTCTTGCCGCTGAACGTCATCACCTCGAAGTGATCGATCTCGTTGGGGGTGAAGGCCGCGCCGCCGTTGACGTAGAGCGGCTGCTTGGCCTTCTCCGTCTTGGCGTCGGCGAGGCCGTAGCCCCAGTTCGGGACGGACCAGGAGGAGACCGTCTCACGCTCGCCGTTCTTGCCGACGGCGATGAGCGAGCACTTCTCCGGGCCGCTGACGTTCTTGAGCTGGAGGACCGCGTGGGTGCCCCAGTCCTTCTTCTCCAGGGCGACGGTCGCGGTGACGTGGGTCGTCGGGTCCGTGGCCGTCATCTTGTCGGACAGGGTCTGGAAGGCCGCCTGGGCAGCCGTCCCGCCCGCCGTGTTCGAGGTGCCGCCCGAGGATCCGCCGCTCGCCGCCAGCACGGCCAGCGGGCCGCCGACGATCAGCGCGATGGAGGCCGCAAGGGCGAAGAGGTTGCGCCGGCTGCGGACCTTCCGCTTCTCGGCCACCTCCACGACCAGCTTCTCGACCATCCGGGGGCTGGGCTTCGCGGACAGCGACTCGCCGATGGACGGCGTGCTTCCGGAGCCCGGCAGATCGGCCAGGGCCGCCAGCATGGGCTCCATCCCGGCCAGCTCGTCGAGCTGCTGGGCGCACCATTCGCACCCGGCCAGGTGGGCTTCGAAAGCGGTTGCCTCGGCGTCGTCGAGAATCCCCAGCGCATACGCGCCGACGGTCTCATGCTCATTGGGCACCGGAGATTCCTGCATGGCACCAGACATACCCGCACCACCTGTGCCGAACCCGCCGTGCCCCCCGTACACACTCATCACGCCGTCACCCCCCGCTCCTCAAGTGCCAGCTTCATCGACCGCAGGGCGTAGAACACCCGAGAGCGAACGGTGCCGCTGGGTATGCCCAGCGTCTCGGCCGCCTCGTTGACGGTACGCCCCTTGAAGTACGTCTCGACGAGCACCTCCCGGTGGGCCGGGGTCAGGTCGTCGAGCGCGTCGGACAGCGTCATCAGCCACAGCGCCTTGTCGATCTCGTCCTCCGCGGGGATGACCTCCAGCGGCGACGGATCGACCTCCTGCGGCCGGGCCTGCCGGCTGCGGTGACCGTCGATGACGATGCGGCGAGCGACCGTCACCAGCCAGGGGCGTACCGATCCGGTCGCTCGATTGAGCTGACCGGCGTTCTTCCAGGCACGGATGAGTGTCTCTTGCACGACGTCCTCGGCGCGTTGCCGGTCACCGGCGACCAGTCGCAGGACATACGCGAGGAGAGGTCCGGCGTGCTCCCTGTACAGGGCACGCATCAGCTCCTCATCAGGCTCCGAGGGCTGGGACATGCGATGTCGGGCCCTCGATCCACGTTCATTGGCCACGGCCGCATCCTTGCGCACGCCCACCTCCGGTGTCCGGGGGTTCCCCCAGTCGGTCGCTCCCCCACCGGTACGGAAGTGGCTCGCGGGGTGTTCAACAAGACCCCACATTTTTCTGCGTGGTGCCATGACGAGCGGGACATGACAGCACATTCCCCCCTCGTGATCTTTACATTTCCGACACATCGTCGAGGAGGGGCGGGCTGCCCGTACGCGGCGGTCACCAAACGGAGTGTTGTCGAAATCACGTTCCGGGAGCTTCGGTGAAGGTCCGGCAGAAGCCGTCAAAGGGACAGGAGTTGGCCGCACGGGGTGGCCGCCCGGGGTGGCCCTCCGGTGACGGGAGGACCGGGGTTCAGGCGCGGGCGAGAGCGGCTCGGCGGCGGTGCCGGGCCACCCGTTCGCGGTTGCCGCAGACCTCACTGGAGCACCAACGGCGCCTGCGGCCGCGGGAGGTGTCCAGGTACACGAGGGGGCAGTTGTCGCCCTCGCACTCCCGGATCGCCGCCCGGGCGGCGGGGTCGGTGAGCAGTTCCACGGCGTCCCGGGCGACGGCCGCGAGCAGCGCGGCGCACGCGGGCGGTCCCGCCAACTCCCGCACCAGGGAGCCGTCCTCGCCGGACACGGCACGCGGGGCCGGGGGCGTGCCGCCGGCCAGCTCGTTGACCCGGGCGAGCGCGAGCTCGTACGACCGGGTCCGCGCCGCGTTCCGGCCGCGTACCAACTCCGCCACGTGCCCCCGCAGTTCCCGGAAGCCCGGCAACCACCCCGGGTCGGCGTGCGCCAACGGCGTGCCCGCCGGGACCAGCCCGGATCCGGTGATCCAGGCCCGCAACGGCCCCGGTCCGTCCAGCCGTTCGCCGGGATGCGTGGTCGCCAGCAGGTCCAGGCAGATCCGCCCGGCGTCGAAGCGCAGCTCGTAGGGGGCCGCGGCCGTACCCAGTGCCATGTGCCTGCCACCGCCTAGGACAGGGAACCGTGTCCCTTCACAGTGCCCGGCCCGAGGACCGGCCGGAAGCCCTCGCACGGTGGTTGGGTGCGGTTCCTGGACGATGCGGTGGCGAGCCCGTCGGACTCCCGTAACCCCGACCTCTCACCCGCCCCCTCCCCGGGGTGAGAGCAACGTTCCCTTCCGGTCACCCACAGCCACAGCGCGGAAACGCCGCCTCCCTACCTTCGGGCTCAGTCACTCATCCGAAGTCGGCAGACCGAGCACGCGGAGCACCGTGGAGGCGTCATGACAGCCCCAGCCCCTACTTCACGTAGCCGCTGGATCCAGGAGTGGGATCCGGAGGACGAGACGTTCTGGAAAGAGACCGGGGAGAAGGTCGCACGACGCAATCTGTACTTCTCCGTGCTCTCCGAGCACATCGGGTTCTCGATCTGGACGCTGTGGTCCGTGCTGGTGCTCTTCATGGGCCCGGAGTACGGGCTCACCCCGGCCGACAAGTTCCTGCTGACGTCGATGGTGACGCTGGTCGGCGCCGTCGTCCGCGTCCCCTACACCTTCGCCGTGGCGATCTTCGGCGGGCGGAACTGGACGATCATCTCAGCCAGCCTCCTCCTCATTCCGACCATCGCCGCGTTCGCGGTGATGAAGCCGGGGACCTCGTTCGACACGTTCCTGTGGATCGGGCTCCTCGCGGGTATCGGCGGCGGCAACTTCGCCTCCTCCATGACCAACATCAACGCCTTCTTCCCGCTGAGGAAGAAGGGGTGGGCCCTCGGGCTGAACGCGGGCGGCGGCAACGTCGGTGTCGCCGCGATCCAGCTCGTGGCCCTCGCGGTCATCGGTGCCGACGGCGGTCCGCGCGTGCTGCTCGGGATCTACATCCCGCTGATCGTCGTCGCCGCCGGCTGCGCCGCGCTGTTCATGAACAACATCGAGAACGTCAAGAACGACACCGGCGCCGCCAAGGACGCCGCGAAGGACGCCCACACCTGGATCATGTCCTTCCTCTACGTCGGGACGTTCGGGTCGTTCATCGGCTACAGCTTTGCCTTCGGGCAGGTGCTCACCAACCAGTTCGGCCGTACGCCGCTGCAGGCGACCTACCTCACCTTCATGGGCCCGCTGCTCGGCTCCCTGATCCGTCCCGTGGGCGGCTGGCTCGCCGACAAGTACGGCGGCTCGAAGATCACTCTGTACAACTACGTCGCCATGGCCGCCGCCACCGCCGTCCTGGTCGTCGCCAGCATGCAGAAGTCGCTGCCGCTGTTCGTCGTCGCGTTCGTGGTGCTGTTCTCGCTCACCGGAATCGGCAACGGGTCGACGTTCAAGATGATCCCCGGCATCTTCCACACCAAGGCCCTCGCCCAGGGGCTGGAGGGCGAGGAAGCCGTCAAGTACGGGCGACGCCTCTCCGGCGCCTCCATGGGGCTGATCGGGGCGGTCGGCGCGCTCGGCGGCGTCGGCATCAACCTCGCCTTCCGGCAGTCCTTCCTTTCCTATGGCTCCGGCACCGGCGCCTTCGTGGCCTTCCTGGCCTTCTACGGCCTCTGCTTCGCCGTCACCTGGGCCGTATACCTTCGCCGGCCGGTCGCCCAGGGGCACCCCACAGCCGCCTCCGAGGCAAAGGCGCAGCTCAGCTATGCCGAGGTGTGACGTAACACTGGTGACATGAAGCGGAACCGAGCCTGTCACGCGCCGTTGACAGGCTCGGTTCGCCTGCGGGTCAGCTAGGAGAGCAGCCATGTACGAGGAACAGCAGCGACCGGACGACGGCGGTCAGCACGGTCCCCTCGCGGGGTTCACCGTGGGGGTCACCGCCGCGCGCCGCGCCGACGAGCTGGGAGCACTGCTCCAGCGGCGCGGCGCCGCCGTGCTGCACGCGCCCGCCCTGCGCATCGTGCCGCTCGCCGACGACGGGGAGCTTCTCGCCGCCACGAAGGAGATCATCGACCAGGCGCCGGACGTGGTCGTGGCGACGACCGCGATCGGGTTCCGGGGCTGGATCGAGGCCGCGGACGGGTGGGGCTTCGGCGAGCAGTTGCTGGAGAGGCTGCGGAACGTCGAGTTGCTCGCGCGCGGGCCCAAGGTGAAGGGGGCCGTGCGGGCCGCCGGGCTCACCGAGGAGTGGTCGCCGTCCTCCGAGTCCATGGCGGAGGTGCTCGACCGGCTCCTGGAGGAGGGCGTCGACGGCCGCCGGATCGCCGTACAGCTGCACGGGGAACCGCTGCCGGGGTTCGTCGAGTCGCTGCGGGCCGCGGGCGCGGAGGTGCTGCCGGTGCCGGTGTACCGGTGGATGCCGCCGGAGGACCTCGGGCCGGTGGACCGGCTCCTCGACGCCGTGGTCTCGCGCTCGGTGGACGCCCTCACCTTCACCAGCGCGCCCGCCGCGGCCTCGCTGATCTCCCGCGCCGAGGACCGCGGGCTGCGGGACGACCTGCTCGCCGCCCTCGGCCACGACGTCGTCCCCGCCTGCGTCGGGCCGGTGACAGCCCTGCCGCTCCAGGCCGTCGGGGTCGACACCATCCAGCCTGAGCGCTTCCGGCTCGGCCCCCTCGTACAGCTTCTCTGCCGGGAACTCCCCTCGCGTGCCCGGGCGTTGCCCGTCGCCGGACACCGGGTGGAGATCCGGGGGCACGCCGTCCTCGTCGACGGCGACCTGAAGCCGGTACCGCCGGCCGGCATGTCCCTGCTGCGGGCGCTCTCCCGCCGTCCGGGCTGGGTGGTCGCCCGCTCCGAACTCCTCCGCGCCCTGCCCGGCGCGGGCCGCGACGAACACGCGGTGGAGACCGCGATGGCCCGGCTGCGTACGGCCCTGGGAGCGCCGAAACTGATCCAGACGGTGGTCAAGCGCGGATACCGGCTGGCCCTGGACCCGGCGGCGGACACGAAGTACGGGGACGCGTGAGGGGGCGCGGCCTGGAACGTGGGCCCGGCCGCTCCCTCACACGTAGGTCACCTGGTGGATGGGGGGCGTCCGCGACACTCCCCCTGGGTCGGCCCGGAGGCGCCGTCGAGGTAGAAGGCGGACGCGTCCCGCACCAGCTCGTCGGCTCTTGTCTCGATCTCGGCGACAAAGGCAGGCGGTGAGCCACCGACGACGTACTCCTCCGCCGGGTCGTACTCCCACCGCCAGGTCACCCGGACACCGCCTGTTGCGCCTCGGCCTCGACAGCTCGCAGCTCCGCCGTCGCCTCCCCGAAGCCGGGGTCGTCACGGCTGTCGGTGGCGTGCACGGCCGCGAGGGCGGCCTGGTGACGGGAGTGGAGATCGGGCCGTCGTTCGATCTCCACCTGTGCCTGCCAATAGGCCAGCCAGTGCCGAAGGTGGCCGACCTTGCCGTCCGTAAGCGCGGCGGCCAGCGCCTGTTCCTTGTGCTGTTCCATCTCGGACAGCCGGTGCGGGGCGATGCGGGCCAGCGCGACCCGAACCGCGTCCGGCGTCGACTCGGGGCGGGGGATCAGCTCATGACCATGGTCGGGCTGTGTGGTCATGCGGCGGCTCCTCTTTCCTTCGCTGCCTGTCCCCACCGTACTGGGCATCACGGTCAACGGCGTGGTCACACGGTGCACCTGCCACATCACGCGACGGCCTTCCGCGTTCCCTCGGGTCCCCGGTCCCTCACCTCGAACCACAGCAGCTTCCCGGCACCCCGGTCCAATGGGCCGCCGTCGCCGATCGGCAAGCCGCCCCACGCGTCGGCGTACTCCTGTACGAGACGCAGCCCGCGTCCCGCTTCGGCATCCGCGGGGGCGAGCCGGACCTGGTCCCAGGGAGGCGCGCCGAAGGGAGCCGGGATGCGTGGGTGACTGTCCCAGACCCCGACCCGTAGCCGACCGTCCGCGAGGGCGGTCAGCCGGAGGGAAGCGGGGCCATGAGTATGCCGGTAGGCGTTCGTGACCATTTCCGACGTCAACAGCTCGACCGCGTCCAGGGATTCATGCCTGCCGTGGCCGCTGAGCGCCGCCCGTACGGTCATACGTGCGACCCGTGCCGCGCGCGGATCACGGGGCAGGCGAAGGGCGTACGCCCAGGTGTCGGGCAGGGATACGGTGTCCACAGGACCTCCTACGAGAGACGTGACTCGGGTTCGCTCAAGGACCGCGCCGGCCGGTGGCTCTGCCTGGAGTGGTGCGCTTCCGGCTTGCAGACGCGGGGAGTTGTGCGGTGCGAGCATTACAGTAGGCCGCCAGCGGGAGATACATCTCTTCATCAAGGGAGATGTGCCCGTATTTACCTCCCGTGAGTGACAAGAGAGCCGCACATCGGCCGGGAAGGACATGCCGTGCCGCCCACCAGCAATCCCACTCTGCGTCAACGGCGTCTCGGCACCGAGCTGCGCAAACTCCGTGAGCGGTCCGGCCTCACCGTCACCCAGGCCGCCACACTCCTGGGCGTCAACCAGGGGCGCGTCAGCATGATCGAGACAGGCCGCAGCTCACTCAGCGCCGACCGAGTCCGATCACTGGCATCGGCGTACGACTGCTCGGACGAGGCTGTGGTCGACGCCTTGGCCGCGATGACCGGACGCCGAACGGGCGGCTGGTGGGAGGAGTACCGCGAACATCTCCCGGCCGCACTGGTCGACCTCGCCGAACTCGAACACCACGCGACCGGTTTGCGGGTGGCGCTCGCGATGCACGTTCCCGCGCTGCTGCAGACCGCGGACCATGCCCGCGCCCTCTTCAGGGCCGTCGTGCCGTCCATGCGGCAGTACGAGATCGAACACCGCCTCACGCATCGCATGAAACGGCAAGGAGTCCTCCACCGCGAGCATCCCCTGCCATACGCAGCGATCATCCACGAGTCGGCTCTTCGCATCCGGTTCGGGAGCCCCGACGTCAGACGTGGTCAACTCGCGCACCTCCTCGACATGAGCGAGCTGCCCAACGTGACCGTCCGGGTGATTCCCTTCGACGCGGAGCATTACCCGAGCACAGGACAGTCCTTCGACTACGTCCAGGGCCAGGTCCCTCAACTCGACACGGTGCAACTCGACACCCACCACGGCGGCTGCGGTTTTCTCGACGGGGAGGCACAGTTGAGCAAGTACCGTGCCGTGCTGGATCACATGGAGTCCTGCGCGATCGGTCCCGCCGAGTCGCACGACTTCATCCAGAGCCTCATCCGAACCATCTGAGAGGGCCACCGTGCAGATACTCCACTGGCGGAAGTCCACGTACAGCGGCGACAGCTCGAACTGCGTCGAGATGGCCACCGCCTGCACAGCCGTGCACATCCGTGACTCGAAAAACCCGGCGGGCCTCCGCCTCACGGTCGAGGCCTCCACCTGGGCCCGCTTCGTCAACGGCATGACCCGCTCACGGCCCCAGTGACCACATGGGAACAGACATCCACGGCTGGATCGAGTGCCGCACCTGGCGGGCGGGCCTGAACCACGAGGAGACGGCGTGGTCGCCGGCCATCAGCCTGGCGATGTTGGGAATGCCGAGGGACTACGACGGCTTCGCCTGCCTCTTCGGCGTACGCGACTTCGACACGACCTGGCGCCCGGTGGCGGCGAACCGCGGCCTACCGCCGGACACCTCCCCCGAAGTCCGCGACGAACACGCCACTTGGGCGTCGTCGGCCTCCGCGGAGACGTGGCTGACCTGGCCGGAGGTGCAGGCGATCGACTGGACGGAGCCGGCGATCCCCCGCATCACCCACGTCAGCCGCTACCACCGCACCCCGGACGGCGCCCTCCGTCTGATCCACCACCACGACTGGAGCCGAGGCTTCGCCAGAGCCAGCGGCATCAACACGCTGACGACGACGCCGCACGACCTGGCCGCTCTCTGCCCCGAAGGCACGGAATGGACCACCGGCACCACGGTCTATCGAGCCGAGCGAGCGCGCCGCCGGGATGCGGTCCCGGAGGACGGCCCGTGGGGCCCTGTGTGGACGGTGATGGCGGCCCTGGCGGGAGTGCACGGCGGGGGGAACGTGCGGCTGGTCGCGTGGTTCGACGAATGACGGCCTCAGGCGACCCTTGTCACGGCAGTAGGAGGACAGGCCGGACGCGCTCGTGTCAGCGCGCAAGATGACGTCCGTCGCGGCGCCGCCCGTCTCCGAACCGACGCACTCGGCGAACGGGGACACGCAGCTCATCTTTGCCGCACCGACGGCTCACTCCGGGAACCCCGCCGGCGTGATGTGGTCGAGACGGAGAAGGGCTGCGGCGTGCTTTGGGTGCGGGCCTGGCCAGGTGCACTTGTGGGTGACACGGCCAGGTCCCGATCGTGGTCGTCTCCGAACGACACTTCTCACCTGTTGACGGACTGGATCTCCTGCACGACGACGTCCTGAGTGGCCCCGAAGGTCCCGTCGTCCAGGGGACCGCCCGTCCCTCCTGTGCCCGTCCAGCTGATCTTCCAGGTGATCGTGGCCTTGAGCGGGTACGAGCCCGTGCCCGAGGACCGCAGATACTTCACCCCGCAGGGCGGCGTCTCGCCGGCCTTTCCCTTGGCGTAGGCCTCACCGATGCTGCCGTTCTTGAACTCGCAGACGCCCGAGGCCGGATACGTCACCGCATCCGAGGTACCGGGGTCGATCTCGAGAGAGTACGGCGTGGCGGTGGTGGTCGCACTGATGCCGAGCACGGGAACCGACGCGGTGACGGAGACCGGCTTGAACTGGGCGCCGTCCAGCCAGGCCCAGGTCGGAAGGTTGACCTTCGTCTTGTCCGCCGGGGCCAGGGTCACCTTCGTACCGGGCACGCGGATCTCGTTGTACGCGAGCTGGGAAAGGATCTCCGGGGTGATCGCCTGGGGTATGTCGGCCGGCGGCTTGTCTCCCGTGTCCACCCAGAAGATGGGCTTCGTGCAGTCCAGCGCCCCAGGGTCTCCCTCACGCCCCTTCGTGACGTACGAGTCCCACCAGTAGCCCTTGCCCGCCTTGTCCTTGTTGAAGTCCTTGTACGGCTTCCCGTTGACATAGCGGTCACGCTGCGTGGCATCCCACTCGTAACCCGTCGAATCCGCCTCCCAGATGGGTGTCAGGTAGGCCTCGAGCGCATCGGGTGAGTACTTGGGCGCGTAGTAACACGCGGGCGGCGTCCAAGTCGTGGTCGGCGTCACCGCACCGCTCGACGCCCCGGACCCGTTCTTGGAGAGGTCGTAGACAACGGCACCGGCGGTCGCGGAGATGTCGCCGTTCTTCTGATCACCGTTCACCTGACTGTTGGTGCCAGAACCCCCGCCGGGAGTGATCGTGGCCCAGGCCGAGGGCCCAGAGGTCCAGAACACCATGCCAACAAGGAGTGCGCACGCAGTTCCTTTGACTACGGCTGACACTGAGCTGCCCCCCTGATGGAAATAATCTGCGATGTCTGCCAAACGCCGTCGGAGTTCTTGTCGAGCCTGGTGTTGTACGAGACGTAGCTGTCCTTGTTGACAGGCGTTTTGTTAATTTTCCCGGTCTTCTTGTTCTTACTGAAGCCTTTGCTCTCATCACCGCAGAACGTGAGGATGGCCGATGTCTTGCCCTTGAGCGTCACCTTGCGGTCGTAGTACCGGACAACGCCGGTGATCGTGACATCGGCCTTCTTGAACTGCGCGACCCAGGACAGTGTGGCCTCAAGAGCCTTGCCCGTGTTGTAGTAGGCGAGTCCCTCGCCTTTGGGGTCTGTCCCGGTGATAGCGGCGTCCTCCGCTCGCGCCCTTTCCGCGCCGTCCGCGAGAACGGCGTCCTTCACCGCATCGCCGGTCTGGCCGCCCTCGAAGGTCAACGTCACATCCGACGGCAACGTGATCTTGGGCCGCCCCGATTCAGTGGCCGAAGCCGAGGCGCTAGGTGAGGCCGAGGGCGACGCCCCGGTGTCCGCCCCCGCGATCTTGTCGTTCCCCTTGGACTTGCCTCCGCCACCTCCGCCGCAACCAGCGAGCAGAAGTGCCGCAGTCGCACCGGCGGTGGCTGTCGTGAGCAGGCGGGAACGGCGGGTCACGTGGGCTCCTGGTGGGGCGGTTGGGGTCTGCGAAGCAGCGAATACGCTATCGGGGTTCATCCGGAACGCACCAGAGCGATTTGCTGCGACCCAGTCACACGAAACGCGTACGCCGGATCATAGTCGGGCAACCTGCCCTCTCCGCCCAGACTTTGCTGCCGTCTCGTGACATCACCGCGCCCCGGCTGGCCTCAGCAAAGGCCCTTCGCGCCCAGAACGCCTGCCGGAAGGCAAGGTGATCCGCGCTCTCGGACAGGGCTTCTACCCAGCCCGATCCCGGAACGGTCTTCACCTCAAACCGACCGGGCCTGTAGCTTCACGTGTGCACAGGATTGTTGACGGGGCGTACGCGACGGGGGTTGCGGGGACATGGCGGGGTATCGGCCGGCGGACTGGCATCCACTCGACCTGGACAAGGACCCCACCCCGGGCGATCCGCAACGCGTCCGCACCCTCGCCGCGCAACTGCACACCTTCGCCGACGACGTCTCCGACGCGCTGCGTCTGGTCAAGGGCATGGCCGGTGAGGACGCTCTTCTGCAGTGGGCGGGCAAGTCGGCGAAGGTCTTCAAGGAGCAGTTCAAGGACGTCCCGAAGAACCTGAAGAAGCTGAAGCAGTCGTACGAGCTGTGCGGCGACGCCCTCGCGGACTACTGGCCGAAGCTGGAGCGCGCCCAGGCCCTGGCCGACAAGGCCCTCGCCAAGGCCAAGGAAGCCCAGGCCGACCTCTCCTCCGCCAAGTCCCGCCTGTCCTCGGCCGATTCCTGGGTCACCCGGGCGACGAAGGAGGCCGACAAGTACAAGGACGACCCCACCGGCAGCAAGTCGGACGGCGACAAGCCGGACGAGGGCAAGGTGCGGGCGGCCACCCGGGACGTGCAGAGCGCCAAGTCCGCGCACAGCAAGGCCCAGTCGGACGTCACCTCCGCCCAGAGCGCCCTCGACGCCGCGAAGAAGATGGCCGAGGACGCCCGGAAGATGCGCGACGACGCGGCCGGGGAGGCGAAGCGGAAGATCGACGCGGCCTCCGACGCCGGTATCCCGAACCGGCACTGGTGGCAGGACGTCGGCCACTGGTTCGAGGACAACTGGGACACCATCGTCACCGTCTGCAAGGTCGTCGTCGCCGTCGTCGGCATCATCGCGTTGATCATCGGCGGGCCGATCCTCGGCGCGATCGTGCTGGTCGCGGCCCTCGTGGTCCTCGCGGACACCCTCTACAAGTACTCAAAGGGTCAAGCGTCCCTATGGGACGTGGCGTTCGCCGCCATGGACTGCATCCCCGGCGGCAAGGGCATCACCAGCCTCGGCAAGCTCGCCAAGGGAATGCGGGGACTTGGCAAGCTGGGACTCAAGGGCATGGCAAAGGCAGCCCGGGGCAACATGGGCAAGCTGCGCCGAGAGGCCCAGCTGATGGCCGAGCGGCGTTGCAAGAGCGATCCCGTCGACGTCGTGACGGGTGACGTAGTGGCCTCGGTCGTGGACGTGGAACTGCTCGGGACGCGGCCCCTTGTCTTCGAACGGCATCACGTGTCCTCGTTCCGGGACGGCCAGTGGTTCGGGCCGTCCTGGAGTTCGGTACTGGACGAGCGTGTGCTGTTGGACGCCGATGGGGTCCGCCTGGTGACCGCGGACGGCATGGTGCTCCACTATCCGACGCCGGAGGCCGGCCTGCCGATGCTGCCCGTCATGGGCCCGCGCTGGCCGTTGGGATGGTCCGGCGCCCCTGGCTCCGAGATCGACGGGATGTGCCTGCTGGTGCCCGACACGGGTCAGACCCGGCACTTCCGTGCCCTGCCAGGGCTGACCACCTCGGAGTTGCGGCTGATAAGGATCAGCGATCGGGACGGCAGTCGCGTCGACGTCGAGTACGACACCGACGGTGTGCCGCGAGCGGTACTCCGCGAGGGCGGCTACCGGCTGGGGTTGGAAACAGCCGATCGGCGCGTCACTGCCCTGCGATTGGACAGTGCCCCAGGCCGCCCGGTGATCGCACGGTACCGCTATGACGAGGCCGGTAACCTCTCTGAGACATACGACTCCTCGGAACGCGCGCTGAGGCTGTCATACGACGCGGAACACCGGATCACCACGTGGCGGGACCGCAACGACACCGACTACCAGTACGTGTACGACGAGGAAGGCCGGTGCATCCGAACCATCGGCTCCGACGGCTTTCACAGCGGGACCTTTCAGTACGACGTGGACCGGCACACGACGGTCTACGTCGACTCGCTGGGCTGCGCCACCGTCTACCGGTACGACCGGGACTTCCGCGTCACCGAGGAGACCAACCCCCTCGGTCACACCACCACGACCGAGTGGGACGACAACAACCGAGTGCTTGCGGAGACCGACGCTCTGGGGCGGACAACTCGATACGCGTACACCCTGGATGGGAACCTGCGGACGGTGGTCCGTCCCGATGGGCTGGAGGCCACGGCCGAGTACAACGAACTCCGATTGCCGGTGCGCGTCACGGAGGTCGACGCCTCCGAGTGGCGTTTCGAGTACGACGAACGCGGCTGCCTGCTCGCCGTGACCGATCCCGCGGGAGCGACTACCCGGCACGTCTATGACCGCACCGGCCGGATGGTGGCTGTGTCGGACGGGCTTGGGCAGACGCGGCACTTCCGATACGACGACCACGGGCGCGTCGACGCCGTCACCGACGCGCTGGGGGCGGTGACCCGGTTCACGTACGACTCTTTCGGGCGGGTCGTCGCCATGACCGATGCGCGCGGCGCCGAGACGCGGTACGGCTGGACGCCCGAGGGCCGCATGACCTGGCGCGTCACACCCGGCGGCGCGACGGAGCGCTGGAGCTACGACGACGAGGGCAATGAGACCGAGCATCACGATCCGGTCGGCGGGGTCACCCGGAGCGAGTACACGCACTTCGGGGTGATCACCGCGCGCACCGGCCCCGACGGCTCCCGGCTTCTCTTCCGGCACGACACGGAACGCCGGCTCACGAGTGTGACCGACGCTGCAGGGCGAACCTGGAGCTATACGTACGACGCCGTCGGCAACACGACCAAGGAGGAGGACTTCTCCGGGCGTGTCCTCACCTACGCGTACGATGCAGCGAACCAACTGGTCTCCCGTACCGACGCGCTGGGGCGCAGCACGCACTACGGCCGAGACCTCCTCGGCAATCTTGTCGAACAGCGCACCCCGGACGGTGTGACCACCTTCGCATACGACGCGCTCGGGCGCGTGGTACGGGCCGAGAACTCTGCGGCTCTGGTGACACTGGAACGGGACGCCCTGGGCCGGATCGTCCGCGAAACGTGCAACGGACGTACACTCCACAGCACCTACGACGCTATCGGCCGACGCGTGCAACGGTGCACGCCAAACGGCCTGCGCAGTACCTGGGAGTACGACGCCGACAATCGGCCGGTTGCGCTGCACATGGCAGGCCGGTCCATGACTCTCGGCTACGACCGGACCGGCCGGGAGACCGGACGCCGGCTCGGCCCGGTGGAGCTCACCCGGCGTTGGGACGGGGACGACAGGCTGGTGGCGCAGAGTGTCAGCGGCGTTCCGGAACGGTCGGCGCTGCTGCGCGGCTATTCCTATCGCGCCGACCACCATCCCGTCGGCGTGGCCGACAGCGTCTCGGGCAGTCGGCGGTTCGAACTCGACTCGGTGGGCCGTGTCATCTCGGTCACCGCCGACTCCTGGACAGAGGGGTACGCCTACGACCCGGCCGGGGACGTCACACACGCGTCCTGGACAGGAACCGTAACTCAGCCGGCCGAGGCCGAGGAGACGGCGGGCCGACGCAGTTACGGCCCGTTGGGCACCCGGCAGGCAGGCAGAACCTTCTTCGAGCACGACGCACAGGGCCGGATGGTCCGACGCACCCGGAGACTGCTCTCGGGCGGCTCACACGAGTGGCGGTACGGCTGGAACAACGAAGACCGGCTTGTTGAAGTAGTCACCCCGGACGGCCGCCGCTGGAGATACGCCTACGACGCCTTCGGCAGGCGTGTCGCCAAGCGACTGCTGGCGGAGGACGGAGCGGAACTGTCGTCGACCGACTTCATCTGGGACGGCAACGAACTGGCCGAGCAATGCGGTGGGGATGGCGACCAGGTGCTCAGCTGGGAGTGGTCCCCGCACACCGGTGAACCGGTCGCCCAGGCAGTGTCACAGGCCACACCCTCCACGCCGCAGGCGGACATCGACGCACGGTTCTACGCCATCGTCACCGACCTCGTCGGTACGCCTACGGAGTTGATCGACGACACAGGCGAGACGGGCTGGCGGCTGCGCACCACGCTGTGGGGCTTGCCGCTGGCCGATCCAGGTATCGGAACGTCGTGCCCGTTCCGCTTCCCCGGCCAGTACCACGACGACGAGACCGGTCTGCACTACAACTACCACCGGTACTACGACCCCGCTCTGGGGCGGTACTTGAGCCTCGACCCGATCGGCTTGGGCGGCGGCCCGAACCCCGGCTGGTACGTACCCAACCCGATGGTGTGGATCGACCCCTTCGGACTCGCACTGTGCCGTACGACACCGCGTCTGGAGACCGGCGACCTCAAAAAGGGTTGGATCCACATCGAGTCCAGGCATATCACCGGCACGAACCCGTCGACCAGGCACGCGGACATGATGCCGCCCACGACGACAAGGGAACAGGTGCACGCCGCCGCCAAGACGATCGTCAAGCGCGGCACCCGCATCTCGGATCCCGCCAAGCGTATCCAAACCTTCGAGAAGAGAATGACCGTCAATGGGCACAGCGCGCGGTACAGCGTGACCGTCGACTCGCACGACGGAAACAACATCATCACGTTCTTCCCCATGGGGAAGAGCGCCGTCTGAAAGGAAGGAGTGGTCTCGATGGAGTTCGTGTTCTCCGTGGACGAGAACGAGGCACCCCCGCCGTCCGGGTTCGACCTGGGGCACATCGACGTCCGGGGTGACCGCGGAGAGGCGAGCTCCCGGAACCACACCCCGGACCAAGCGATGATGATCTACCTTTCGCTAACCCTCCTCTTGGACGGTCTGCGCCGCTTCCTGCCGGGCCGAGACCGCTTCTTCACGACGTCCGCCGTCGACTCGTCCTTCTCGCTGACGTTCCGGCGCGCGAAGGACGGCTCGATCGAGACCGTTCACGACGGGAAGGTGATCGACCGCTCGTCTGTCCCTGACCTCGCGAGCGCAGTGCACACGGGAGCCGAACGCTTCGCGACGCCCCGGCTCTCACTCCTGCCCGGGGACGACGCAGGGCGGGAGGACCTGGAGAAGTCCCTGGCCGAGTTCGGTATTTACGTGTCACGGCTGCCTAGAGAAAACGCCAGAGAGTAACCATGCCGGGCCAATACCATCACCATGGGCGGTGACGCAAACGTGAATGCGGAGATTACGCCGCGGTGGTCGGCCGAGACGGACCGTGTTTTACGCGTGAACAGTGGCCAGACCGTCACGCACGTCCAAAAGCCGTGGAGAAGGTGATGCCGTCCCAGCAGCGCAGAGGGCGGGTAGCTCCCGACACCGAGGCCGGTCGTTCTGCGGCGCCCCGAGACGGAACAGCCGCCGGCCCTCGGCGACCGTGCCCGTTCAAGAACCGCCCCCGGTCGGCGTCGCCGACTCGCTGGGCCCGGTCGAGGGCTGGGCGGACGGGGAGGCGGGGGTGGCCGGTGACGGTGACGACGCGGTCGGGGACGCGTCCGTGGACGACGCCCCGGGGTCCGGTGAGGAGCCAGTGGCCCTGACGCCGGCCGGCGGGGTCGCCTTCGCCGACGTCGACGGGCTCGGCCGGGCCGCTCCCGGCTTGCCGGTGCCGGACGCCCGGGGTGACGCGCCGGCCGAGGGAGTCGTACCGCCGCTCACGGCCGGGCCCGCGACCGAGGAGCCGCCGTCCGAGGAGCGGGCGGAGCCGGTGGGCGCCGGTGAGTTCCGGACCCGGCCGGCCGGCTGGTCGCCGTGCTGCCCGGGCCCCGGCAGCCAGGGCGCGTCCGAGTTGCCGGACAGCAGGGCGACGACGATGACGACGGCGTAGGCGGCGCAGGCCAGGCCGATGGCCGTCACGATCCTGCGGAACCGGCGGCTGCGGCGCCCCGACGCGTCCGCGGACGCGGGTGCGGGTGCGGACTCGGGTGCGGGTGCGGGTGCGGGTGCGGGTGCGTCGGAGGGCTCCCGCTCGCCGAGGCGTGTCCGCACCCCACCGACGTCGTGCTCGACGCTCGCCCGGTGGGGGGTCCGCGGGCGGTGGCCCGCCGCCGCCTCGACGATGCTCCAGGGGTTCCGTAACGGCTCCGCCGTCCGCAGCACCTCTGTCACCGCCTCGGCCGCCCCGGCACCGACGCCACCACCACCAACGCCCACCCGGAACCCACCCGGCCCGGCACCGGCACCGGCACCGGCACCGACTGCCCCGGCGCCCCCGGGGTCGTCTCCCCCGACCAGCGGCACGTCCTCCGCACAACCGGTCAGCGGCACCTCCTCGGCACTCCCCGCCACCGGTTGGGTCTCTTCTCGCCAGTTCCTCATGCGCGCACATCCCCCCCAACGGGACAGTTCCGGGCGCGCTGACGAACCCGAGCACACGTCAACGGATCGGGCCCCCACCCGTTCCGAGCGCCCCCTTCCAGCTCTCCGTGCTCGGGGCCATGAAGCTAGCGCACGCCGGGGTGCCGTTGTCCGGATGTGTCATTTGTGGTCGTCCATCACCTCTTGATCACTGGCCGGAATCCACCCGTCGGCCGGCCGCTGAAGCCACCCTTCCGCGTGCCCGATCTCGGCGGCCGCCCGCCGTAGCGCGTCGACTCCCGGATGGACCAGCCCTTTTCGCCACACGAGCGACACGGGCGACAACGGCACCGGATCGACCAAGGGCCGCGACACGCTTCCAGGTATGGCCGGAAAACCCACTACCGCGAGAACGGGATACCGGTCCTTGGCCATGACGCGCTGGAACTCCTCCTCGCCGACAGCCAACGGCAGCGGCGGGGCGACGGTGATCCGTCGCCCCTCGAAGAGATGAAAGGCCAGGTCGGTCCATTCCAGGGTGCGTTCGTTGCCGGCGCCGGCGTACACGGTCTCGCCCGCCAGCGCGGCCAGCGGCACCGCCTCCAGGGCCGCCAACCGATGGTCGGAGGGAAGCATTACGGCCATGGGTTCGAACCGAACGGGCAGGTGTTCGAGACCGGAGCGCAGTGCCGGGTCGAGTCCCGCGAACCGTCCGAAGGAGACGTCGAGCCGCCCGGCGAGGAGTTCGGCCGCCGCTCCGGTGAGCCCGCTCTCGTAGCGGGCCATCAGCTCGCAGTCCGGGGTGAGTTCGCGGGCGCGGTGCAGCACCCGGCGGCCGGTTTCGAGGCCCGGCGAGTTCAGGTCCACCAGCAGCGGCCTGGCCTGCCCGAACGCGGCGAGCAGCGCGTCGTGGGCGGCCAGCACCCGGCGTGCGTAGGGCAGCAGCCGGACGCCGTCGGGGGTCAGCGCGACCTGCCGGGTGGTGCGCAGGAACAGCTCGGCGCCCAACTCCCGCTCCAGTCGCCGTACATCCCGGCTGAGCGCCTGCTGGGCGACGTAGAGCCGGGCGGCGGCGCGGGTGAAGTGCAGCTCCTCGGCGACGGTGACGAAGACGCGCAGGAGCCGGGGGTCTATGGGGGCGGACGACGCGGGCGACGGCATCGGGCGAACTTACAACACAGGTGCGTGAATCGGCACTGAGCAGGTGTTGGACCGTACGCGTCGTGCGGCGTGACGGTGGTGTCCATGCCAGAGCCAACCCAGCCGACCCGACCGACCGGGCAGACGCCCCGCAAGCTCACCCACACCGTCACCGCCGACTCCCTCGTCACCGTCGATTTCAGCCCCCGGTTCGACGGCGCTTGGCGCTCCCCGTCCCCCTCCCGCTCCGGATCCCGCCCACCCGGCCCCTACCGCCGCCTCTTCGCCCGCCCCGGCACCCGGGCCTTCACCGTCGGGAACCTCATCGCCCGGCTGCCCATGGGCATGTTCAGCGTCAGCGCGGTCGTGATGATCGCCGGCACCCGGGGCTCGTACGCCCTGGCCGGTGCCGTCACCGCGACCGGCCTCGCCGCGACCGGGGTGGCGGGGCCGTCGATCGCGCGGCTCGTCGACCGGTACGGGCAGGCCAGGGTCGCGGTGCCCGCCACGGTCACCGCGGTCCTCGGCAGCCTCGCCCTGCTGCTCTGCGTCCGGTTCGGCACCCCGGACTGGACCCTGTTCGCCGCCTACGCGGCCACCGCCACCACCCCCAACCTGGGCGGCATGTCCCGCGCCCGCTGGGCCCATCTGCTGCGCGCCGACCCGGACGCCCTGCACACCGCCAACTCCTTCGAACAGGCCGCCGACGAGCTGTGCTTCATGCTCGGCCCGGTCCTCGCCGCCTTCCTCACCGGCACCTTCTTCCCCGAGGCCGGCACCCTGGTCGGGGCGGTGCTGCTGCTCACCGGGATGCTGCTGTTCACCGCCCAGCGCGCCACCGAGCCGCCGCCCCGGCCCGCCACGAGCACCGCGCGGACCCCCCTGCGCCTCGCCGCCCTCCTCGCCTGCTTCGTCGCCACCGGTGCGGTGTTCGGCTCGATGGAGGTCGTCACCATCGCCTACGCCGACGCGCAGGGCCACCGTTCGGCCGCCGGTGCCGTCCTGGCGCTCCAGGCCGCCGGGTCCTGTGCGGCGGGCCTGGTGTACGGGGCGCTCAGGCCGGCCGGCTCGGCCGAACGTCGGCTGCCGGTCTGTCTGTTGGCGATGGCGGCCCTGATGTCCCTGCCCCTGCTCGCGGCCCGCACCCTCGACTCCCTGTGGGCTCTCGCCCCGGCCCTGCTCGCGGCCGGCATGGCGACCGCGCCGACCATGGTGACGGCGATGACACTGGTCCAGGACCGCACTCCGGAGGGCCGCCTCAACGAGGGGATGAGCCTCGTCGTCACCGCCCTGCTGACCGGTGTCGCCACGGGCTCCGCGGCCGGCGGCTGGGCGGCGGAGCACCTCGCTCCGGCGACCGCCTACCTCACCCCGGTCACCGCGGCCGCCGCAGCCTTCCTGATCCACACCGTCAGTCGAATCGCTTCCCACAAATCCCGCCGCAACCATTGACGGTCCCACGGCCCGCGCCTACCTTCCATCGTCGAAGCGCTTCGACGTCCGGCATCGAACCGATTCGACGCGGGACGAGCACCATCCGCAACTCCCCTGGAGGTACTGGATGTCGACGGCACGAAGGCGAACAGGGCGGATACGACGGCTGACGGCGACGGCAGTGGTCCTCTCCGGATCACTGCTGCTGACCTCCTGCGGCGGCTCGGGCGGCAGCACGTCCGACGCCAAGACGCTGCGGCTGTGGCACTACGAGGCCCCGAACAGCGCGATGGGCATCGCCTGGAACGAGGCCATCAAGGAGTTCGAGGCGAGCCATCCCGGCGTGAAGGTGGAGTACGAGGAGAAGAGCTTCGAGCAGATCCAGAAGACCGCTCCGATGGTCCTCAACTCCTCCGACGCCCCCGACCTCATGGAGTACAACAAGGGCAACGCGACGGCGGGACTCCTCTCCAAGCAGGGGCTCCTGACCGACCTGACCGCGGAGGCGGCCAAGCGCGGCTGGGACAGGGAACTCAGCGCGGGCGTGCGCACCACCAGCCAGTACGACGCCGACGGCGTGATGGGCTCCGGCAAATGGTACGGAGTGCCCAACTACGCCGAATACACGATGATTTACTACAACAAGGACCTGTTCAAGAAGTACGGGATCGCCGAGCCGAAGACGTTCGACGACCTCACGGCGGCCATGGGGAAGTTCGTCCGGAACAAGGTCACCCCGCTGGCCAACGCGGGCTCCGAGTACCTGGCCCAGCAGTACCTCTACCAGCTGGCCCTGTCGAAGGCCGACCGCTCGTGGGTCGACAGGTACGAGCTGTACAAGGGCAAGGTCGACTTCCACGACACCGCCTGGACGTACGCGGCGGACACCTTCGCCGACTGGGTGAAGAAGGGCTACATCGCGAAGACGTCCAGCGGGACCACCGCCGAGCAGGCGGGCGTCTCGTTCATCCAGGGCAAGGCACCGATCCTGTTCTCCGGCAGCTGGTGGTACGGCCGCTTCCAGTCGGAGGCGAAGTTCGACTGGGGCAGCTTCCTGTGGCCCGGCTCCAATCTCACCCTGGGCTCGGGCGGCAACCTGTGGGTCGTACCGAAGAACTCCGGGAACAAGGACCTCGCCTACGACTTCATCGACATCACCATGTCGAAGAAGATCCAGAACCTGCTCGGCAACAAGGGCGGAGTCCCGGTCGCGGCCGACCCGGGCGCCATCACCGACCCCAAGTCGAAGCAGCTCATCGCGGACTTCAACACCGTCAGCAAGCGCGACGGCCTGGCCTTCTACCCGGACTGGCCGATCGCCGGCTTCTACGACACCCTGGTCTCCGAGACCCAGAAGCTGATCACGGGCAGCGAGAAACCCGACGCCTACCTGAGCAACCTCCAGACGGCCTACGACAAGGGCACCAAGTGAGGGTGCGCCGGGACTCGTACGCCCTGTTCCTGCTCCCCGGTGCCCTCGCCTTCCTCGCGGTCGTGGTCGTCCCGTTCCTGATGAACACGGGCCTCGGCTTCACCGACTGGCAGGGCGTGGGCAGCCCGCACTGGTCCGGGCTCGCCAACTACCGCGAGCTGCTGCACGATTCCGAGTTCTGGGCGTCGTTCCGGCACAGCCTCTTCATGGTCGTCGCGATGGCGGTGCTCCCGACCGCGCTCGGCCTGGTGCTGGCCGCCGCCCTGTTCGACTACGTCGGCAAGCACTTCGGCACCCGGGTCGCGGCGGTCCTGCGCGCCTGCTTCTACCTCCCGCAGGTCCTGCCGGTCGCGGTCGCCGGCATCGTCTGGAGCTGGATCCTGGCCCCGGACAACGGCTCCCTCAACGCCCTCCTGAAGGCGGTCGGCCTGGGCTCCTGGCAGCAGGACTGGCTCGGCGACCCGGACCTCGCCCTCTACACGGTGATGGGCGTGCTCGTCTGGGTCCAGCTCGGCTTCCCGCTGGTCGTCTTCATGGCCGGGCTCGGCCGCGTCGACCCCCAGCTGTACGAGGCGGCCGAGCTGGACGGCGCCGGCTGGTGGCGCCGCTTCCGGCACATCACGGTGCCGGGGATCCGCCCCGAGGTGTACGTCGTCCTGACCTGGTGCACGATCGCCGCGCTGAAGGTCTTCGGCGCGGTGTACGTGCTCACGAAGGGCGGCCCCGGCGGCGCCACCGACGTCCCGTCCTACTTCTCCTTTACCACGTTCTTCGAGAAGACCCAGGTCGGCTACGGATCGGCGATCTCCACGGTCCTCACGGTGATCATCCTGGCCCTGGCCGTGCTGGGCCTGAAGCTGCAGACCCGGGTGGAGGACTCATGACCGCACTGCGCCGCTACCCGGTCCTCCTCGCCCTCTGCCTCGCCGCCCTCTTCATGGTCGTCCCGTTCCTCATCGTGGCGGTCAACGCGGTGAAGTCCCCGGCCGAGTACTCCCGAAGCGGCCCGCTGAGCCTCCCCCACGGCCTCTACCTCGACGGCCTCAAGGACTTCTGGCAGCGCGTCGACTACACCCAGAAGCTCGTCAACTCCACCCTCATCAGCGGCTCGGTGGCACTGCTCGCCACCGTCCTGTCCCTCCTCAACGCCTATGCGATCGGCGTCGGCCGGATCCGGGGCCGCACCTGGGTGCTGGCCTTCTTCGTGCTGGCCAACCTGCTGCCGCAGGAAGCGCTGGTCTACCCGCTGTACTACCTGAGCAAGCAGGCGGGCCTGTACGACACCAGGCTCAGCGTGGTCATCGTGTTCACGGTGATCCAGTCGGCGTTCGGCACGTACCTCCTCTCCGCGGTCCTAGGGCAGTTCCCGCGCGAGATCATCGAGGCGGCCCGGATCGACGGCGCGAACAAGTGGCAGATCCTGGTCCGGATCGTCGTCCCGGTCAGCCGCCCGACCCTCGGCGTGCTGCTGGTCTTCTTCTTCATCTGGACCTGGAACGAGTTCCTGCTGCCGCTGGTCATGCTGATCTCCAACGACAACCAGACGGTCTCCGTCGCGCTCGGCGTCCTCCAGGGCCAGCGCCTGATGGACGCCACGATGACCAACGCGGCCGCCCTGCTGGGCGTGCTCCCGGCGATCGTCTTCTTCCTCGTCTTCCAGCGCACCCTCACCCGGGGCATCGCCGTGGGCGCCGTCAAGTAGGAGGTACGTGAGTGAAGTTCACCGACGGCTACTGGCTGCTGCGCGAGGGCGTCACCGCGGCCCACCCGGTCGAGGTCCTCGACGTCACGGCCGCGGACGGCGCGCTGGAGATCCACGCGCCGACCCGGCCCATCCGCCACCGCGGCGACCTGCTGAGGGGACCCGTCCTGACGATCACCGCACACACCCCGATGCCCGACGTCATCGGCGTCACCTTCACCCACTTCGAGGGCGAACAGCCACGCGGCCCGCACTTCGAACTGGGCCGGGCCGACCTCGCGTCCCAGGTGTCGTACGACGACGAATACGCCACCCTGGTCTCCGGTTCGCTGTCGCTGCGGCTGAGCCGGGCCGCGCCCTGGCGGCTGGACTTCCGCTCCGGTGGCCGCACCCTCACCTCCAGCGGCCCCAAGGGCATGGGCATCATGCGGGACTCCACGACCGGCGCCCACTACCTGCGGGAGCAACTGGACCTGGGCGTCGGCACCTCGGTGTACGGCCTCGGGGAACGCTTCGGCCCGCTCGTCAGGAACGGCCAGGTGGTCGACATCTGGAACGCGGACGGCGGCACGGCCACCGAACAGGCCTACAAGAACGTCCCGTTCTACCTCACCGACGCGGGGTACGGGGTCTTCGTCGACCATCCGGGGAAGGTGTCGTTCGAGGTCGGCTCGGAGGCGGTGTCGCGGGTCCAGTTCAGCGTGGAGTCGCAGCAGTTGACGTACTACGTCATCCACGGCCCGAGCCCGAAGGAGATCCTGCGCACGTACACCGCCCTGACCGGCCGCCCGGCGCTGCCGCCGGCCTGGTCCTTCGGCCTGTGGCTCTCCACGTCCTTCACCACCTCCTACGACGAGAAGACGGTGACGTCCTTCATCGACGGCATGCGGGAGCGCGAACTGCCGCTCTCCGTCTTCCACTTCGACTGCTTCTGGATGCGGGAGTTCAACTGGTGCGACTTCGCGTGGGACCCGCGGGTCTTCCCGGATCCGGAGGGGATGCTGGGGCGGCTGCGCGAGCGCGGGCTGCGGGTGTGCGTGTGGATCAACCCGTACATCGCGCAGCGGTCGCCGCTGTTCGCCGAGGGCAAGGCACTGGGGCACCTGCTGCGGCGACCGGACGGCAGCGTGTGGCAGTGGGACCTGTGGCAGCCGGGGATGGCGCTGGTGGACTTCACCTCCCCGGCGGCGCGTGACTGGTACGCGGCCAAGCTGTCGGCCCTGCTCGCCCAGGGTGTCGACTGCTTCAAGACCGACTTCGGGGAACGCGTCCCGGTGGACGTGGCCTGGTCCGACGGCTCGGACCCGGAGCGGATGCACAACTACTACACCTACCTGTACAACCGGACCGTCTTCGAGGTGCTGCGCAAGCACCGCGGGGAGGGGGAGGCGGTGGTGTTCGCGCGGTCGGCGACCGCCGGGAGCCAGCAGTTCCCGGTGCACTGGGGCGGCGACTGCGAGTCGACGTACGAGGCGATGGCCGAGTCGCTGCGCGGCGGTCTTTCGCTCGGCCTGTCCGGCTTCGGCTACTGGAGCCACGACATCGGCGGCTTCGAGGGCACCCCGACCCCGGCGCTGTTCAAACGGTGGCTGGCCTTCGGGCTGCTGTCCTCGCACAGCAGACTGCACGGCTCGTCGTCGTACCGGGTGCCGTGGCTGTTCGACGAAGAGTCGGTGGACGTGGCACGGCACTTCACCCGGCTGAAGCTGAGCCTGATGCCGTACCTGTACGAGGTGGCGCGCACCGCTGCCGCCGAGGGGATCCCCATGATGCGGGCGATGGTGCTGGAGTTCCCGGACGACCCCGGGTGCGCGCATCTGGAACGCCAGTACATGCTGGGGCCGGACCTGCTGGTGGCGCCGGTGTTCGCCGACGAGGGACAGGTGGCCTACTACTGCCCCGAGGGCACCTGGACCCACTTCCTCACCGGCCGCACGGTCACCGGCCCCCGCTGGACCCGCGAGCGCCACGACTTCCTGAGCCTGCCGCTGCTGGTCCGGCCGGGAGCCGTGATCCCGGTGGGCGCGGTGGCCGACCGGCCCGACTACGACCACGCCGACGGGGTGACCCTGCGGGCGTACGGCCTTGAGCGTGGCGCGCAGGTCACGGTCCCGGTCGGGGAGGTCACCTTCACCGTCGTACGCGAGGGGAACACCCTGCGGGCCTCGTGCAGTGAGCCGGCTTCGGCCTGGAGCCTGGCGGCCGGGGAACGGACGGCGCGGGCGGCGGCCGGTACCGGGTTCCTCTCGCTGGAGCTGGGCTGATGGTGAAGATCACGGACGTGGCCCGGTACGCGGGGGTCTCCCCCAGCACCGTGTCCTACGCGCTCAGCGGCAAGCGCCCGATCTCTGAGGAGACCCGGCGCCGTGTCGAGGCGGCCGTCCGGGAACTGGGCTACCGCCCGCACGCCGGCGCCCGCGCCCTCGCCAGCAGCCGCTCCAACGTGCTCGCGCTGGTGATCCCCTTACGCACCGGGATCCACGTCCCGGTGGTGATGCAGTTCGCGGTGTCGGTGGTGACCACGGCCCGGCGGTACGACCACGACGTGCTGCTCCTCACCCAGGAGGAGGGCGAGGAGGGCCTGCACCGGGTCGCCGACACGGCGCTGGTCGACGCCCTGATCGTGATGGACGTCCAGCTCCACGACCCCCGGCTGCCGCTGCTGCGCACCCTGGAACGCCCGTCGGTGCTGATCGGCTTCCCTGCGTCCGCGGAGGGCCTGACCTGCGTCGACCTGGACTTCCGGGCGGCCGGTGAGCTGTGCGTGGAGCGGCTGGCGGGGCTGGGGCACCGGGTGGTGGCGCTGGTCGGGTCGCCGCCGGAGGTGTACGTCCGGGAGACCGCGTTCGCCCAGCGGGTGGTCCAGGGGTTCACGGCCGCCGCCGACCGCAACGCGATGGCGTCCTCCGTCCACCCCTGCGAGGCGACCCCCGCCGGGGCACGCCGGGTCGCCGAGCGGCTGCTGCGCGAACAACCGGCGTTGACGGGGGTCGTCGTCCACAACGAGGCGGCCCTGGAACCCCTGGTCGAAGCCTTCGAGCACCTCGGCCTCCGCGTCCCCACCGACCTGTCGATCACCGCGATCTGCCCCGACGAACTGGCGGCGTCCCTCCGCGTCCCGGTCACCTCGGTGGCCCTGCCGGCCGCGGAACTCGGGGAGCGGGCGGCGGAGTTGCTGATGCGGAAACTGGGCGGCGACATGGACGTGCCGGAGGCGACGCTACTGGCGCCTCGGCTGACGGAACGGGCGAGCACGGCGCCGCGACTGGCCCCCTGACAGCGCATAGGAAACGGCGTTCCGCACCGGGAACCACCCCGAAACGGAACGCCGCCCAGGGCCACGTCTGCAGTGCAATGGCGCGCACAATTGGCGAGCGCGCTACGGACCTCGGCGGGCAGGAAATCCACCCGCTCGCCCTCGGCCGTGACGGCGTCCGGGTCGGCCAGGTCCGCCGGGAGGGCCGGCCGGTCACTGTCCACGGGATCCTGCGGGTGTAGGCGCCAAGGTCGTCGTGGGCGGCTGGTCCTCGGGCACACACCCTCGCGCTACAGCTGCCGGTCCCCTCGCCAGCTGACCGACGTGATGGCGGCCAGACCACCGTTCGCCAGGCCCTTGTAGGTCACCGTCCGCGACTCACCGATCTCGTGCGCGAGGCGTTGCGCGAGTGCCGAGCCCGTGCGGAACAGCCTCTCCCACTCATCGTCGTACTTGCCGTCCTCCCGGTACCGCAGGTCCAGGTTGAGGGTGTCGTCGATGCCCTTGGCCCATGCGTACAGATCGGCTATGAGCCCCTCGGACAGGTCCAGCGCGGCGGCCGGATGGTCGGGGAAAAAGTCCCCGAACCCGTCGGAGCGCAGGGGACCGTACTTGAACTCGCCCTCGACCGTGATGTCGATCGGGTGCGGCGGCGTGCCGTGGCTGTCGCGTTCCCAGTGGAGACGGTCGCAGCCCCAGCACACCCACTTCGCCGACCTGTGGCGCTCGTCCCAGTAGCGCACCGCCCACGACGGCCCGAGGTGCCGGGCCAGCCGCTGGGCGAGAGCCAGGCCCCGTGAGACGTGCCTCCGCAGCTCGGGACGGGAGACGAAACCCTCCGTCGGGCGGGAGAGCACCCAGCAGCGCAGCGCCTCGGCCAGCTCCTTGGGGAGGGCCAGCCGGTCGTCATCCAGCGGGACGTCACGGGTGAAGGCGTCCTGGTCCGGGTCGGCCCATGAGACTTCCGGCTCGTACAGCGGCGACGGCCCTCCCCGGGCCTGCACGAGCAGGAACCGTGGTTCTTCGCAGGTCATACTGGGTTGGCTCCGATCACGTATCCGTGGTCACCCACGCGGCTCGCGCCCGAACGGTGCTGTGGTCACCGGGAATCAGTCCGTGTCCGTTGCAGTGAGGACCGCGATCTCCTGGCCGCCTGGTCGCAAGGCGGCCACGGCGAGGTCCCAGGCCACTTGGTGGAACCAGTCCGACGAGGGGTCGGCGATGAACCAGTGGGCCTGTTCGACCAGCATGGCCGTGTGACTGATCGGCGCGTCCGGGGCGGCGCCGACCAGGCCGCCGAGGGAGCGCCAGGCAGCGAGTCGCCCGTACGCACCGAACATGCCGGTGCCGTAGGCGGGGCTGCGCACCGCCGTGGTGAGCAGCACCTGCAGCACCCTGTCGGAGGCGGCTGAGTACAGCAAGGGCCTGGCCTCCCCCATCGGCCATGCTGTGAGCGGCAGCCGCTCGGAGACGGCTGCGAAGTCGTCCGGTGAGACGGGTGACGCGGACCAGAACTCCTGCGCGGCAACCATGCCGTTGGAGTCCTGAAGCCAGTGCCGCACCGCAGCGGTCATGGCCTCGGCCACTTCCGGAACGGTGGTCTCCGCCGGATCGACCGCGACAGTGCGCCGGCGCATTTCCGGCGAGACACAAAGCGGGGGTCGATCGCTGTGCTTCGCCACCGTTGCCGGGGGCAAGGCCCACGTCCGGTCGTGCGGAGCGTGCTGTGGCCTGAGCAGCGCACGCTCCGGCGGCAGCAGGTGGAGCGGCAGAGGTGCCAGTGGGTGCTCCTCCGCCACGAGCGCTTCGCCGAAGGATTGCAGAAGGGGGTGCTCCGGGACTGCGACGCCTGCGAGTACCAGCTCCTGCAGCAGGCAGGCTCTGAACTCGTCCGACGCCGCGGTGCCGAGCTGCTCGCCGTAGACGACCGGAACGATGTCCACAGGCCTGTGCCCCAGGGCCACCATCTGGGCCAGGCGTCGCTCGGCCCTGGTCCGTGCCGGCTCTCCGGTCCGCAGGGTGCTCGGCACGCACATCAGAACGCGCAGGCTCTGCCGGTCCGCCGTTGCGGCAAGGGCGGTCTGCAACCGGTCGAGCAGGAAGCGGTGTTCGGGCGACTTCGCTCCTTCATGGGCGACCCTCCGGGCGAGCTCCGCGCCGAGCAGCGTCGCCCACTCGAAGTCACCGGACGAAACCCTGTGCGGGATCTCTTCGCCAAGTGCGGACACGGCTGAGAAGCCAGCGTCCAGCAGTTCTTTGATCCGTTGAGTCATGTCGCTGTGCATGGTGATCTCTGCGCCTCACACTCGTCGAGCCGAATCCCGTTCTATGCGGAAGCACGGGCGCGCACGGCGCCGCGCGAGGCCCTTTGACAGCACACACGAACCAGCCCGGAACGGAACGCACTCCTCCGTGGCACCGAACACGCCGACTAGCCCTGATCGACCATGAACTTGACGTCGTCCACCACGAACTCGCCATATTGGAGGGCCGATCCGATGGCCTCCAGCCGCCCGTACTGGTCCGGGGACAGCGAGGCATCCGGGGCACACAGGATCGCTCTCAACAGCACTCGGAGAGCCAGGTCCGGAGTACAGCGGCGCGCGCAGTCGATGAGCGCCGCCCGCACCTCGACCGCCAGGAACCGTGTTTCCTCGATCTCGGCGACGACCGCGCCGAGGCAGGCCATGCCATCCTCCGTGTCCGCCCCGGAGAGCTGGCGTGCGTCCCCCTTCGCCGACAGCCGGGCATCACACAGGCCGACGATTGTCTGCGTCCACTCCGCTCCTGTCCCGACCAACTCGAAGCTTGGCATGTATTCCGCCCCGGCCTCCCAGAGCACCTCCAGCGTCTCCGACGGGAGGTTGCCGAGAATCTGCGCGTCGCGACGTACTGCCAGGGCCTCGTCATCGCCGTTCTTGGCGAGGTTATTCGCGACGATTTCAGCAGGTGTGTCCCCATCGTGGGATCCGTCCTGATGGAAAAAACCCATCACCCAGGACACGCCGAAGTTGAACTCCGTAAAGCGTGGCACGCTCCCTTACCTCTCTCACTTGGGATAGCACGTCTGCACGTAGTAGCCGGCCTTGTGTCCCTTGGCTCGGACCAGCTTGATGAAGAACGCGTTGCCCGCGTCCTTCACGCTACCGTCCGGGTAATAGACCTTGCCGAGGGAGTTCCTCACCCCAAAATGACCCTCCCATGTGAGGTCCGGAGTGGACCCCCGAAGCCACGTGCGAATCCGGTTCGCGTTGTTGGCCAGCGCGTAGTCGACGACCTGCTGGGCAGTCTGTTCGTCGATGAACAGACTGTTCGCGGTGATACGCCCGAACTTCTCCGTCTTTGCTTTGGCCAGATCCTCGGCCTCCTGCTCGGTCACGAAACCGGCCGTGTGCTCGTCCAGGGTGTGCGCCTGGCCGGGGAATTGCCGCGCGTCGGCTCCAAGATCGTTGCAGTTGTGGACCAGGACCGGGTCACCGCCCGCCACCGCGTAGAAGGTGTGCAGGCCGGACACCGTCAGGTCATACACCGTGCGAGGTGTCGTCTCGTGCCGGTCGAGCAACGCGGCCACGGTGCGGACGGTTCCGTCCGGGCTCCGCAGACCGTCTCCGTCCCGCAGTTCGGAGGCCAGGGTCCAGCCCCGGCCGGTGACGAAGAACCGGTGTCCGGGTGTGCTGGTGAGGCGTCCACCGTCCGCCAGTGTGACGTCGACCAGGTCGGCGGTGGTGTGGTGGAAGGTACGCGTTACCGGCTCGCCCTGCGCGCGTCCGGTCGTCGGGTCGGCGGCTAGCAACAGGTCACCCGGGCGCACGTCACGCAGTGCCTTGCGGCTGCCGTCGGCCAGGACGACCTCGGTGGTGCCGGGGAAGCTGTTGATCCTGCATGCCGTCCGTGCCTCTTCGTACACGTCCACGGACCGCTTGATATCGGCCAGTGTCTGGGCATCGACGTCCAGCGCCTCCAGTGCCTTCAGTGCGTCGCTGACCCCTTCCCCGGTACGCATGGCCGTGTCCACGGCGCGAATCGCCTCGGTGATCTTCGCTATCGGGCCGCCGAGCGGGAGCCAGGTGGCGGCCCAGGCGCAGTCGCCGTAGCTGCCGCCACCGTCACCGTTGAGCTTGTGGTAGCAGCCGGTGAAGTCACCGATGATCGAGTCGTAGATGCCCTTCCAGACGTCCTTGGTCACGTCCCACGCGGAGATCTTGACCGTCTTAGTCAGGCCCTTGAAGGTCTGCGTCTTGAGGAAGACCGTGTCCTCGGCGGGGCAGCCGGCCTCCGTGGCGGGCACGTCCGGGTTGCCGCACAGGTAGTAGCTGACCACCGCGTCGAAGTGCACCTTGTACACCAGCGTGTTGCAGTCCAGACCGTGGCACTCGTTGGGGAGTTGCTCCGGGTCTCCGTTCTGCTTGATGTCGTCGATGACGGAGAACACGCCGCCGACCCCGGTTCCGGTACCCGCTCCGGTCTGGACCTGCCTGTTCGCGTCGGCGGCCGCCGCCTGGTCGGCCGCCTGCTGGGCCGACTCCGCGTATTTCTGGGCGTCCTTCGCCGCCTCCTCGGCCGCGGTGGCCTCGGCGTCGGCGCGGTCGGCCGCGGCGCGGGCGTCCTTCGCGGACTGCTCGGCCTCGGCGGCCGCCGTGCGGGCCGCGTCCGCGTCCAGGGCCGCCTGGTCGGCGGAGTCGCGGGCGTCCTTGGCGTAGCCCTCCGCGTGGCCGGCCGCCTGGTCGGCGGCTGCCGCGTCCGCGGTGGCCTGCTGGTCGTACTCGATGGTGCGTGCCAGTGACTTCTGCGCGTCCGCCGCGTACTGCGCCGCCTCGGACGCGTAACCCAGGGCCTCCTTGGAGGACTTGCGGGCGTCGGCGGCGTGACCGGCCGCCTCGGCGGCGATCGTGTACGCGGCCTTCGCGTCGCCGGTGGCCGAGTCGGCGAGGCTCTTCGCCTGCTCGGCGTTCTTCTGCGCGTTGGCGGCGTGCGCCTCGGCGACGGCCTGCTGCTGCTGGGCGATCGTCTTCGACGACTGGCCCGACAGGACGGCGAGACCCGCCGCGGAGTCGGTGTCCACGTAGGGCGAGCCGAGCTGGATCGCGTCATTGGCGGGTGCGGCGACCTGCTGCGCGGAGGCCCCGGCGTCCTCGGCCGCCTGCGCGGTGGTGTACGCGTGACCGACCGCGTCGGCCGCGCCCGCGACCGCCTTGGCGGCCTCGGCCTTGGCCGCGTCGGCCTGCTTCTTCGAGTCGGCCGCGTGCTGCTCCGCCTCGTCGGCCAGCTTGACCGCGGCACGGGCCGCGGTGGCCGAGGCCTGGGAGGCCTGGATGGCGTCCGCCGCCGCGCTGGTCGCCGTGCGCACCGCGGCGTCCGCCTTGAGCTTGGCGGCCTGGGCGGCGTCGGCGTCGGAACGGGCCCGCTTGGCCGCCGCCTCGGCGCGGGTGGCCGCGGCGTCGGCGTCCGCGGCGGCCTGGCTCGCCGCGTCCGCCTCGGTACGGGCCGAGCTCGCGGCCGACTCGGCGTCGTCGGCCGCGCGGTCCGCGGCATCGGCCGCCGCCCGGGAGTCCTGCGCGTCGGCGTCCGAGTCGTGCGCGTCGGCGTAGGCGTCCTTGGCGTCGGCCTTCGCGCGGGCCGCGTTCGCCTTGGTCTTCGCGTCCCACGCGTCGTCCGACTTGCCCTTGGCCCGGTCCCGCGCCGCCTCCGCGTCCTGGCGCTTGGCGCGCGCGGTGGACTCTGCGGTGTCCGCCCGGTCCTTGGCATCGGCGGCGGTCTTCGCGTACCCCTCGGCGTCCGCCTTGTGCTGCGCGGCCTCCGCCTGCTTCTGCGCGGCGGTCGCCTTCTCCGCCTTCGCCGTCTGCTCCTCGGCCTCCGCGTCGAGCCGCTTGGCGTGCGCGGTGGCGGCGGCCGCCTTCGCGTCGGCCTCGGCCTGCTGGGTCTCGCCGAGCTTCGCCTTCGCGGTGTCCCGCGCGGCCCTGGCCGTCTGCGCCTGTACGGCGGCGGCGTCGGCGGCGGCCTTCGCCTGCGCGTTGGCCTCCTGGGCGGCGGCCGTACGGAACGCGGCCTTCGACTGGGCCGCCTGGGTCACCGCGCGGGCCGCGATGGTCGCGCTGTCCCCGGCGGCTGCCTTGGTCGCCGCATAAGCGGTGTCACCGGCCTTGGCCAGCGCGTCGAGCGCGGCGGCCGACGCCTTGGTGACCTGGGCCTTCTGCTGCCCGACGAGCAGGCCTCGGCCGCGTGGGGCGCCCGCCCGGTCGGCGACGGCGTAGGCGGCCTTGGTGGCGGTGTCCGTGTCGGTGGCGGACTTCTTCGCCGCGGTCGCCTGTGCCTTGAGCAGGTCGAGCTGGGCCTTGGCCGCGGTCTGGGCGTCGGCGACGCCCTTCTTCACCTTGTCGAACTGGGCCTTGGTCGGATAGCCCAGCTTGTCGGTGCCGTTGTGACCGGACGGGGCGAAGTCGAACTTCTGCGGGTCGGTGCCCTTGCAGTCCCACATCCGCGCGTCACGGCTGTTCTCGTAGGTCGCCAGGTCCAGGCAGTTGCCGGTGCCCGGGTTGTACAGGCGGCTGGTCGCGTGGGTGTCGTACTGCCACTTCTGGGCCGCGCTCTTGCCGTTGCACGTCGCGATCTGCACGACGGTCCCGTTCGCGGTGGCGCCGCCCTTCACCTCCAGGCACTTGCCGGAGTTGACGTTGACCAGCGCGTCGTCGCTGATCTTCCACGTCTGTCCCACCGAGCCGTTGCAGGTGTAGATCTGCACCGGCGTGCCGCTGGTCTTGCTGCCGCCGCCCACTTCGAGGCACTTGTCGGTGGCGCCGTGCGCGTGCACGATCATGGGGCTGTCGCCGATCCAGCCGGGGCCGCCGGCGGACCAGTAGTCCTGCCAGCGGGTCAGGTGGTCGGCGATCCACGACTGGCCCAGCAGTTCGCCCAGCGCCTTGGAGCCGGTGGCGAGGGCCTTGGTGGCGTCGCGGTTCGCGTTGAGGATCTGGTCGCGTTGGCCGGCCTGGGCGGCGATCTCCTGCTGCCACTCGGTGGACGCGTCCGCGACCTCCTTGCCGAGGACCCGGTCCGGGTCGACGGGGCTGCGCCAGGCGCAGGAGGCGAACCGGGTCTTCAGGTCCTCCACGGCGATGCGGTACTCGACGCTGCCCGGCTCGGGCGCGGTGCGCGGGAACCCGCCCGAGGACAGGAACAGGCGGGCGTTGTCCGCGCCCGTGGGCTCCGTGCTCCAGTTCACCAGGGCGTCCCAGGCCTGGTGTTCGTCGAGCGCCTGCTGCCACTGCGGGCGGGGCAGCGAGGGGTCCGGGTCACCGCCGTAGAGCGGGGTCCCGAGGTCCTTGACGGCCTTCAGCGTGACGTCGTCGGCCTTCGGGGTGGGGTCGTCGTAGAAGGGATCCTCGGCCGTCCACATCCGGCTGCCGACCCACTGGGACAGGCCGGTCTGTTCGAAGAAGTCCTGGGTGTCGTCCCCGACCAGGCCCGGTGGATCCTCGAAGTCGGCGACGGTCTTGAAGCCGCCCGGGGTGGGAAGGCCGGCGACGGGTTTGTGCCACTCGCCGACGCGGTCGTGGAGCGCCGCGCCCTCCTTGCTCGCGGCCGCCTTGTCCTGGTCGTACGCGGTGGACAGCGGGGTGGTGCTCCAGTACTCGCGGTTCGCCGCGGTGTGCAGCTTGTCCGGGGTCTGGGAGAGCGCGTTCTGCGCGGTGCTGAACATGGCCGGGCCGCCCATGCGGAGCACACCGGCCATCAGGCACTGGTCCTGACGGAGCTGCTCGGCGGCCTTGGTGTCGAAGCCGTCGTAACTGTCGGCCACCGGGCTGAAGTCGGCGGTGCGGTCGTGGGGCAGGTCCGGATGGCCGGCGACCGTGGTGAGCACGGCGAGCGCGAGCACGGACGGTACAAGTCGCTTGAGGGTGCCCGCTTTCCGGGCAAGGGGCGTCACAGTCCCCGGTCTGGAACGCAAAAGAACATCCGTTCTTCGTGAAAAGGGCAGACGGGGGCCCGGCGCGAAGAGATGTCGAAGAGGCGCGCGCGCCATGGCGGCGGCAGGCCTGCGTGTCCCTCCCCGTGGCGACGCTGTTCCCCCGGTCGCCGATGGTCGTGCGCGGCGGCCGAGTGGTCGGCTCGGCCCGGCGCGCGTACCGCACTTTAGTAAACCTGTGCGATCCCTGTGAAGGTTATTTGACTGAGCGGCGTCAATCTTCACAAGACGGCCGGGCGGCGGCCCTGCGGACACGACGAAGGCCCGGTGGTCGGGGACCACCGGGCCTTCGTGACATGGAGACTGTGGAGATGGCGGGAATCGAACCCGCGTCCAACGGTGCGGAACCAGGGCTTCTCCGTGTGCAGTTCGCTGTGATTTTCTCGGCCCCGGCGATCACGCGAACAAGTCGCCGACGGGCCCAGTCACTGTTAGATTTCCCTCTTCACCCCGTGACCGGGATCAAGGTTTAGTTCCCTAGCTGATGCCAGGATCCGGGTCGGGAACAGCCCCGGGCTGACACTCCCGTGTAGGAGGCTCGCGATCGCTACCTGAGATCAGGCAGCGAGGGCGAAGGCCTGCTGGGAGGAATCGCGCTTGGAAGTGGCGATTATTTTTTTCGGCCTGTGGTTTACGAGATCATGGCCGCTTTCTCGACACGCTTCCCCTGCCTCGACATCCGCTGTCGAAACCGATCATCCCCATGTGGATTTTTCAATCTTCACACCGGCTTCCCCCGGTGTTGGTGCCATCGTACGTGACCAACGCCCGCCGATGCCACTGTATTCCCGCGTGCCTACGCCTCCCGCTGCCGCCGCTTCGCCGCGGCGATGGCGCGCCCCGCCTCCCGGCGGTCCTGCTGCTCGCGCAGGGTCTGCCGCTTGTCGTACTCCTTCTTGCCGCGCGCGAGGGCGATCTCCGCCTTGGCCCGGCCGTCCTTGAAGTACAGCGCGAGGGGCACGATCGTGTGACCCGTCTCCTGGGCCTTGACCTCCAGCTTGTCGATCTCCTCCCGGTGCAGCAGGAGCTTGCGCTTGCGGCGCACCGAGTGGTTGGTCCAGGTGCCCTGGCTGTACTCGGGGATGTGGGCGTTGTGCAGCCACGCCTCGTTCCCGTCGATCTGCACGAAGCCGTCGACCAGCGAGGCCCGGCCCTGACGCAGCGACTTCACCTCGGTGCCGGACAGCACCAGGCCGGCCTCGTAGGTGTCGATGATCGCGTAGTCGTGCCGCGCCTTCTTGTTCTGCGCGACGATCTTGCGCTTGCCGCCCTTCTCGCCGTCCCTGGCTTTGGCGGCCGTCCCCTGCTGCTTCTGCTGGGACTCTTTCGGTACGTACATTCCCTTGGCCATAGTGCCCTCCATTTTCGCACTACGGAGGGGGTGCGAGGGAAGCGGTTATACGGGGGCTACGAGGGGTCGCCGAGACCGCTCAGCACGGTCTCCGCCCGCCGCAGCGCCCCGGAGCCCACCTCCAGGTCGGGGGTGATGCCCCGGCCGTCGACGGCGTGGCCCGAGGGGGTGCGGTAGTGGCCGACGGTGAGCTCGGCGACCGAGCCGTCGGGGAGCCGGGTCGGCATCTGGATGGAGCCCTTGCCGAAGGTGCGGGTGCCGAGGACGACCGCGCGACCGCGGTCCTGGAGGGCGCCGGTGAGCATCTCGGCCGCGCTCATGGTGCCGCCGTCGACGAGCGCGACCAGGGGTCTGACGGTGTCGCCGCCGGGCTCGGCGTGCAGGGAGCGCTCCACGCCGTGCACGTCGTAGGTGGCGACGAGGCCGCCGTCGAGGAAGGCGGAGGCGGCGGTGACGGCCTCGGTGACCAGACCGCCGGAGTTGCCGCGCAGGTCGAGGACGATCCCGCCGTCGGCGGGGGCCTGCCGGACCGCGTCGCGCACCAGGTCGCCCGAGCCCTTGGTGAAGGCGGAGATCCTGATGACGGTGATGCCGGCGGCCGCCTTGCGCACGGTCACCGAGTCGGTGGACAGCAGCGCCCTGCGTACGGTCTCGCGCCACGCGCGCGTGCCTCGCTGGAGGCCGAGGGTGACGGTCGTACCGGCGCGGGCGTCGGTGGCGTCACCGCGCAGTAACGAGACGACGTCGGTGACGGGCCGCCCGTCGACGTCCGTCCCGTCCACGCTGCGCAGCCGGTCGCCCTTGCGGACGCCCGCCTCGGCCGCCGGCGACCCGGCCTGCACCCGGGTCACCTCGATCCGGCCGTCCCGCTCCCGCCGCGCCCACAGCCCCACACCCGTGTACTGGCCGTCGAGCGCCTCCTCGAACTCCTGGTACTCGCCCTCGGAGTAGACCGCTGCCCAGCGGTCCCCGCTGCGGCTCACGGCCCGTTCGGCGGCCTCCACGGGGGACTTGCCGTCGGCCATGGCCTCCGCGGCGGCCGCGGCGACGTCCTCGCGCCGGGGCGCCGGACGCGCGTCCTTGGCGGGTGTCTTCCGGTCGGACTGCCCGGGGTCGGGGAACGCCCCGGTGGCCGCCCCGGTCACCAACAGCCCTGCGAACACCAACGTCAGAGCCGCCCCCCGGCGAACCCGGCGGGGCTGACAGAACAGCTCTCGGCCTGACATGCCGGTGAGTCTAGGACAACGAAAAGGGCCGCACGGGCGGTTGCCCGTACGGCCCTCTTGGCATGCGTCACACCTTCAGGTACTTGCGCAGCGCGAAGAAGGCGGCCAACGCAGGCATCAGCAGGCTCGTCGCCAGGATGAGCGGGAGTTTCGTCAGCACCGCGTCCCAGCCGATGAAGTTGATCAGGTTCAGCTTCTGGGAGAGGGCCAGGCCGTGGTCGATGATGAAGTAGCGGGCCACCACCAGGAATCCGCACGCCACCGTGCCGCCGATCAGACCGGCGACGGCGGCCTCCGCGATGAACGGGGCCTGGATGTAGAAGCCGGAGGCGCCGACCAGGCGCATGATGCCGGTCTCGCGCCGACGGCTGAACGCCGAGACGCGCACGGTGTTGACGATCAGCATCAGGGCGACCACCAGCATCAGGGCCATGACCATGCGGGCCGCCCAGTTCATGCCGTTGAGCAGACCGAAGAGGTTGTCCAGGATGCCCTTCTGGTCCTGCACGGACTGGACCCCGTCACGGCCGTCGAAGGCCGTGGCGACCACCTGGTACTTCTGCGGGTCCTTGAGCTTGATCCGGTACGACTCCTGCATCTGGTCCGGCGTGAGGGAGTCGGCCAGCGGCGAGTCGCCGAACTGCTCCTTGTAGTGCTTGTACGCCTCGTCCTGCGACTCGTAGGTGACCTTCTGGACGATCGAGGTCATCTTGTCGAGGTCGGCCTTGATCTGCTTCTTCTGGTCCTCGGTGACCGCGCCCTTGGCGCAGTTGGGGTCCGACTCGGCGTCGCTCTTGTTGCAGAGGAAGATCGAGACGTTGACCTTGTCGTACCAGTAGCCCTTCATGGTGTTGACCTGGTCGCTCATGAGGAGCGAGCCGCCGAAGAGCGCCAGGGACAGGGCGACCGAGACGACGACCGCGAAGGTCATCGTCAGATTGCGGCGGAGACCGACACCGATCTCCGACATTACGAACGAGGCGCGCATGGCGTCGGGTTATGCCTTTCCGTGGACGTCTGCGAAGTCGTGGCGGTCAGTGCTGGTAGCCGTAGACGCCGCGGGCCTGGTCGCGGACGAGGCGGCCCTTCTCCAGCTCGATGACGCGCTTGCGCATCTGGTCCACGATGTTCTGGTCGTGGGTGGCCATGATCACGGTGGTGCCGGTGCGGTTGATGCGGTCCAGGAGCTTCATGATGCCGACCGAGGTCTGCGGGTCGAGGTTGCCCGTGGGCTCGTCCGCGATCAGCAGTTTGGGCCGGTTCACGAAGGCGCGCGCGATGGCCACGCGCTGCTGCTCACCGCCGGACAGCTCGCCGGGCATCCGGTCCTCCTTGCCGCCGAGCCCGACGAGGTCGAGCACCTGGGGCACGGACTTGCGGATCTCGCCCTTGGACTTGCCGATGACCTCCTGGGCGAAGGCCACGTTCTCGGCGACCGTCTTGTTGGGCAGCAGCCGGAAGTCCTGGAAGACCGTCCCGAGCTGGCGGCGCATCTGGGGCACCTTCCAGTTGGACAGCCGTGCGAGGTCCTTGCCCAGGACGTGCACCTGGCCGTGGCTGCATCGCTCCTCGCGGAGCACCAGCCGCAGGAAGGTGGACTTTCCGGAGCCGGAGGACCCCACGAGGAACACGAACTCGCCCTTCTCCACTTCCAGGGACACATCCCTGAGTGCGGGGCGGGTCTGCTTGGGGTAGACCTTGGAGACATTGTCGAATCGGATCACGGATGCACCACGGGTCGCCGGGGGTAGATGAGCGTGACCATACGCGAACCGGGTGAGGAAGCGCAGGCGCCGGTCATGGTTGAGCGGTGCTTGTGCGGTTTTGTTCCGGGACGGACTCCCCCCGGCGCCCCGGAGCGCCGGTACGGGCTCGGCGGACGGCCGCGCTCTTTCGGGGTGAACCTGGCACAGTGGGAGGGGAACGTTCTCGTTCCGCGGAGCGTTGTGTAGGTAATGGCCGGTGCAAGGAGGGCGAGCGCATGACGTACGACCGGTTGGTGTGCGCGAACTGTGCGGCGCCCGTGAACGAAGGCCGGTGCCCCGTGTGCCGCGCCAACCGCGAGCGTCTCCAGCAGGAGAGTTTCCTCGGTGGCCTGAACCCGATGGCGCTGATCGGGTTGCTGGCGGTGCTGATCGCCGCGGTGGCACTGCTGGCGCACCAGACCGCGTAGCGACGTTCTCACCCAGGCGCGAGCCGGGGCGCGACCCCCGCGCGAAAGGGCCCGGAGCCGAGGCTCCGGGCCCTTCGTCATGCGTGGCGCGTACGCTCCGTGAGCGTACGGCTACCGTCAGGCCGCGGCGCCGCCGCGGCCGCCCATGAGGCGCGGCAGGATGCGGAAGCCGACGCCACCGGCGATCATGGTGGCGGCGCCGACGATCAGGAAGGTCGTCTGCGCGGCACCGGTCTCGGCAAGCTGGTCGCCGCCACCCTGGGCCTGGGTGTTCGACGTGTCGGAGCCGGTGTCCGTGAGGGAGGAGGTACCCGCCTCCTGGGCGGAGGTGCCGGAGTTGCCGTCGGTGCCGGTGTTGTTGCCGCCGCCGTGGCTGCCGGTGCCGCTGCCGCTGGTGCTGCCGTCGGACGGGGTGTCGCTGGTCGGCTCGTCCGTGGGCTCGGTGGGCTCGTCGGTCGGCTGGGTCGGCTCGTCCGTGGGCTCGCTCGACTCGGAGGGCTCCTGGCTCGCGGGCGGCGTGGAGGCGGGCTCGCTGCTGGCCGGGGCGGTCGGGATCTCGGTCGGGTTGTCCGTCGGGGTGTCCGTCGGGTCGTCGCCGTCGAGGTTGACGTTGGCGGAGACGCCGGTCTCGTCGGCGCTGACGCCGATGGAGAGAGCGGAGGCCGCGCCGGCCGCGGTCAGCGAGGCGCCGGCGGCGATCACGGCGCAGGCGGCTATCCGCGCGACCCGGATCCGCGTCTTCTTGGTCATCTGGTTGCTACCCCCAGTAGCTGATAGTCAATGAGCGGGCGCATGGGGCCGGCCGTGATCGACGGGGGCGGTAAAGGCGTTGCCAAGTCCCCCGGTTCACATGCGCCCCAGAGATACGCATGCCACGCTTCACCCTTCCCATTTTTCAAAGCAACGTCAAGGCCGTTGCGCGCGCGATGTCCAGTTGCGCGCGGAATGCGGGGAGTTGAAGCGTGTGAGTGTGACGTAAAACCCAGACATTCCCGGGACAAACGAGAACTGCCGCCACGGGGGCGGCAGTTCAAGGTCGTACGGCCCGTCATGGGCAAGTCGACAAAGTTACTTCTCCTGCTGCTTGCGCCAGCGAATTCCGGCCTCCAGGAAGCCGTCGATCTCGCCGTTGAAGACGGCCTCGGGGTTGCCCACCTCGTACTCGGTGCGCAGGTCCTTGACCATCTGGTACGGGTGCAGCACGTACGACCGCATCTGGTTGCCCCAGGAGTTGCCGCCGTCGCCCTTGAGGGCGTCCATCTTGGCCTGTTCCTCCTGCCGGCGCCGCTCCAGGAGCTTGGCCTGGAGGACGTTCATGGCGGTCGCCTTGTTCTGGATCTGCGACCGCTCGTTCTGGCAGGAGACGACGATGCCGGTGGGGATGTGAGTCAGGCGCACCGCGGAGTCGGTGGTGTTGACGCCCTGGCCGCCGGGGCCCGAGGAGCGGTACACGTCCACGCGCAGCTCGGACTCGTCGATCTCGATGTGGTCGGTCTGCTCGACCACGGGGAGGATCTCGACGCCGGCGAAGGAGGTCTGGCGGCGGCCCTGGTTGTCGTACGGCGAGATGCGCACGAGACGGTGGGTGCCCTGCTCCACGGAGAGGGTGCCGTAGGCGTACGGCACCTGGACGGCGAAGGTGGTCGACTTGATGCCGGCCTCTTCCGCGTACGACGTCTCGTAGACCTCGGTCTTGTAGCCGTGCTGCTCGGCCCAGCGCAGGTACATGCGCTGGAGCTTCTCGGCGAAGTCGGCGGCGTCGACGCCGCCGGCCTCCGCGCGGATGTTCACGAGCGCTTCGCGGGAGTCGTACTCACCGCTGAGCAGCGTCCGGACCTCCATCTCGTCCAGCGCCTTGCGGACGGCGGCGAGCTCGGACTCGGCCTCGGCGCGGGTGTCCGGGTCGTCCTCCTCCTCGGCCATCTCGAAGAGCACGGCGAGATCGTCGATCCGCCCGCGCAGCGCCTCCGCCTTCCTGACCTCGGCCTGGAGGTGGGAGAGCTTGCTGGTGATCTTCTGCGCCTCGTCCGGGTTGTCCCACAGGGACGGCGCGGCCGCCTGCTCCTCGAGCACGGCGATGTCTGCCCTCAGCTTGTCGAGGTCCAGAACGGCCTCGATCGACTCCATGGTCGAGGAGAGGGACTTGAGCTCTTCGGATACATCGACGACTGCCACGCCTCCAGCGTAACGGCTCCGCCAACCGACGACGCCCGACGGGTGCCGCCCCCGACGTCCCACCGGGGGGCGCCGGAGCGGGGGCGGGGGCCGGTCTCGGCGGCGCCGACCGGCGCTCGGCCGGGCTTACGCGTGCAGGGCGGGGCAGGGGGCGTGGGCGGGACAGCGAGGGCGGGGCCGGTCTCGGCGGGGGCCGGCGGGGGTCGGTCTCCGCTTGCGGCCGCGGGCGGGGCTGTGGGGGCGGGGCCCCGCTCGCGTCGGTGGCGGGGGCGGCTTTCCGTCGGGCTCGCGGGGGGGTGTTCGTCACGGGGGTGACGTCGTGTGGGTGTTCTGGGGGGGTGCGGAGTCGTCGTCCGAGGACGCCAGCCACGCGCCCACCCCCACCACGGCGGCCATCAGCACGCCGGCCACGGCCAGGGTCACCCGGCGGCGGCGCGCCGCCGCGCGGTGCCGCGCGGAGCCGGGGCGCGGGGCCCCCGCCGCCCGCGGCACCCGGGCCGTGCCCAGGGCGCCGCCCGCCAGCTCGTCGGGTCCCGGCACCCGCATGGACGTGTGGGTGTCGCGGTTGGAGTCCGGTTTCGCGCCCGGCACCAGGGAGACGGCGCCCCGGCGTCGTATGCGCTGCTCCTCCGTGGTCGGGGCGGCCGGCTCCTCGGCCGTCTCCTCCGGTGACTCCGCGTCCGGCTCGTCGACGTCCAGCGGCGGCATCCCGGCCAGCATCGGCAGCTGCTCCCTGAGCCGCGCGGCCAGCTCGGAGGCGCGCAGCCGGGAGGCGGGCGCCTTGGCCAGGCACTGCACGAGCAGCTGCCAGAGCTCCTCGGGGATGCCGGGGAGCGGGACGACGGTCTCCGTGACATGGCGGCGCAGGACCGCGCCGGGATGGCCGCCGCCGAAGGGGGTGAAGCCCGCGAGGAGCTCGTACAGGACCGTCGCGAGGGCGTAGATGTCCACTGAGGCGCGGGGCGGCAGGCCCTCCACGATCTCCGGGGCCAGGTAGTCGGGGGTACCGATGATCTTCGTAGCGCGGGTCCGCTTCGGGGAGTCGATCAGCTTCGCGACGCCGAAGTCGGTCAGCAGGGCCGGGTGGGAGCCGCCGGGGCCCAGCGGGCCCTGCATGTCGAGGAGGACGTTCTCCGGCTTGACGTCGCGGTGGACGACGCCCGCCGCGTGGGCGGCGGCCAGCCCGTCGGCGACGTCCGCGACGATGGCGACGGCGGCCTCGGGGGCGAGGCGCCGTTCCCGTTCCAGCCGGGTGCGCAGGTCGGTGCCCCGGACCAGGTCCATGACGAGGGCGAGGTCGTTGCCGTCGACGACGAGGTCACGGACGGAGACGACGTTGGGGTGCTCCAGGCCCAGCAGGGCCGTGCGCTCCTGCACGAAGCGGCCCACCAGCTCCTCGTCGGACGCGAGGTCCTCGCGCAGCAGCTTGATGGCCACGGGCCCGTCGGGACCCTCGCCCAGCCACACCGTGCCGGCGCTGCCCCGCCCCAGGATCTGGTGGGCGGTGTACCGGCTGCCGATCTTCCGTGCCAAGACTGCTCCTACCGACGCGTGTTGCCGATAAAAGTACGCGTCCGAAGAGCCAACCTTCACCAGGGAGGCGGAAATCACCCGCCAGATGTCGACAAGTCCCCAAACTCGCGTTCACTTGCCGGAGCCGCTGCCCAGGTCCTTGACCCAGCTGCTGACCGTGCCGGCCCAGTCGCTCAGCTGGTGCCAGTAGCCGCGGCCCTGCCCGACCCAGGTGTGCACCGGGGTCAGGTCCCAGATCAGCCAGCCCGCGACGAACAGGATGACGATCATGAAAAGGCAGCCCTTGAGGCAGCCGAGGCCCGGGATCCGCATCGGGTTGGCGCTGCGCCGACGGGGTTCGCGGGGTTCACGCGGGGCCCGCTGCGGCTCGGCCGGGGGCGCGTAGCGCTGCTGCGGGGGCGGCGGGGCGTACTGCTGCGGCTGGTGTCCGTACCCGGCCGGCTGCTGCCCGTACCCGCCCTGGCCGCGCGGCTGGGGACGGCGGACCGGCTGCTGCTGCGGGGCCTGGCGCGGCTGCTGCTGTTGCGGCCGGGCGACCTGGCGCTGGGGGCGGCGGCGGAGCGGGTCCTCGCCCGGGTCGAGGTACTGGACCTGGGTCTGCTCGTTGCGGTCGCGGGCCGCACGGAGCTGGGTCTGCCAGGGGTGCGGCTGTTCCGGCTGCTGCTGGCCGCCCGGCGCCCCCTGGGGCATCGGCGGCAGGACGGCGGTCGGGTCGGCGGCCCCGGTGTTCGGCAGCACCGCGGTCGGGTCCGCCGCGCCGACCGGACCGCCGGTGTGCGGCAGGACGCTGGTCGCGGCGTTCGGGTCGTACGCGCCGGTGTTCGGCAGCACCTGCGTGGGATCGGCGGAGCCCGGTACGGCCGCCGGCGCCGGGTCGGGGGCCAGCAGTGCGCCGACGCCCTCGGCCGCGGCGATCTGCGCGGAGTTCGCGTGCACGCCGATGCCCTCGGCGACGACGCGCAGGCCGCGGGCGAGGTTCTCGGCGCCGGGCCGGTCGTCGGGGTTCTTGCGCAGGCAGCGCTCTATGACCGTCCACAGCGGGTCGGGGACGGTCGAGGGGCGCCGCGGCTCGGCGCTGAGGTGCTGGTGGAGGACCTCCAGGGCACTGCCCCCGGAGAACGGCGGTCGGCCGGTGACCAGCTCGTACAGCAGGATGCCCGCGCCGTAGATGTCGACGGCGGAGGTCTGCGGGCGGCCCTCGGCGGACTCCGGGGCGACGTACGCGGGCGTGCCGACGAACTCGTGGGTGCGGGTGAGGCCCGGGGAGTCGGCGAGGCGGGCGATGCCGAAGTCGGTCAGCATCGGGTGCATCTGGCCGTTGTACTGCGCGAGCAGCACGTTGGCCGGTTTCAGGTCCCGGTGCACGACGCCGTCGGCGTGGCTGGCGGCGAGCGCGTCGGCGACCTGGGCGGTGAGCAGGGCCGCGGCGACGGGCGTGAAGGGGCCGTTCTCCCGCAGGTAGCGGTGCAGGTCGGGGCCCTCGACGAGGTCCATGACCAGGGCGAGCAGATCGCCCTCGACGACCAGGTCGCGGACCCGGACGATGTTCGGGTGGGTGAGGCGGAGCAGGACGGAGCGCTCCCGCAGGAAGCGCATCACGATGTCGGGGTCGCTCGCGAGCTCTTCCTTGAGCACCTTGATCGCGACGGTCTCACCGGGCTGGCCGGGCACGGCCGCCTCGGCGCCCGCGGTCTCCCGCTGGCGGGCACGCCAGACGGTGCCGGTGGCGCCGCGTCCGAGCGGCTCCTCCAGGAGGTACTTGCTGCCTACCGGCCGCACGTCATGCGCTCCCTGCTGCTTGCTGGTGTGTCCGGGCCTTGGGTGTGTCCGACCCACTGTAGTGCTGTGGTGCCCGGGGCCGGGTTGTCGTCCGGCTGTGCCTCGCCCCGTCCATACGTAGGCGTTCCCGCGCGCGTTCGATGGAAAGACGCGAGCTTCGGTCCGTCGGTTGCCGGGTCCGGACGTGACCGATCTCAAGTGATCGCACACGCGGTACTGGTCAGGCACTTTTGGGGGCAGAGCCGACCAATCAAGATCACTTACCATCGGGGCGTGGGCGCGTTGTCAGTGGCAGGTGCGAGGATGCGTGCGACAGCAGAACTGGCCGACGTGCTCGTGGCGGTGGGGGGAATTCCGCGCCCGCGCAGAAGGGACCGCTGACGGCGATGCAGATCCGGCTGACCGTCGTAGACCCGCTGGGCCCTGCCGCGCAGCGGGGCAGGGCCGTGAGCCGCGACGTGCTGGTGACGGCGCCGACGGGCACGGATCTGGCCGCGGTGGCCTCCGCGCTGGCCTCTGCGGTCACCGGCGACGGCAGCCTGGGCGGCCGTGAGGCGAGCGGGGCCCCGGTCGTGCTGTACGCGGGGGTGGAGCGGCTGGACGCCCGTCGCCGCATCCTGGGCGAGCCCCCGCTGGTCGACGGCGCGGTGCTGTCCCTGGGCGCCCCCGCCGCTCCCGAGCCGCATCCCGAGCTGGACGACGCCCCCACCCAGCTGCATGTGATCGCCGGCCCGGACGCGGGCGGGGTCCATCTGCTGCACGGCGGCCAGATCACCATCGGCCGCTCCGCAGACGCCGACGTCCCGCTCGACGACCCGGACGTCTCCCGGCTGCACTGCGCGGTGACGGTCGGCGCCGACGGCCGGGTCTCGGTCGCCGACCTGCACTCCACCAACGGCACGGCCGTGGACGGCAGCCGCGTCACCGACCGCCCGGTCCGCCTCACCCCGGGAGCGCTCCTGCGCATCGGGGAATCCGCCCTGCGGCTTACGCCGTCCGGGGGGCCGGGGGCCCGGGTGGGTACGGCCCCGGACGGCGAGGGCTGCGTACGGGTGCTGCTCGACGGGGAGGGCGGGGAGGCCGGCGGGGACGCCGTGGACGCCCCCGCCGTCGAGGCCGTGGCGGGTCCGGCGGGCCGCACCCCGCACGCGTACGGCACGGCGGGGTGGGGAGCCCCGGGCGGGCCGACGGGGGGCCACGAGCACGGCCCGGCGGATTCACCGGTCGTCCCCGCGCAGGGGGACGCGCCGCGGATAGAGAGCCGGGAGGGACTCCCGGGGACCGGCCGCGGAGGGGGCGCACCGCAGGGCGAGCGGGGCGGCTCCGCAGCGCAGGGCGCGTGGGGAGGCGGGGCGCCGCAGGGCCGGGACGGAGATGGCACGGCCCGGACCGGACACGGGGCGTACGAGTCCGCGGGGGCGGCCGACGGGGGGCGCGGACACCACGAGCCACCGTCGGCGTCGGACGGGGGCCGCGGAGGCCTGCCCGGTCCGCGTGGTGGAGCGACGGGGGTCCGCGGCGCCGCCGGCCCGTCCGACGGCGGGACGAGCCACGGCGCCGACGCCAGGTCCGGCGCCGGGACGTACGGCTCCGGCTCGGGCAGGGCGTCCGGCTCGGGAACCGGGGGGACGTACGGCTCCGGCACCGGCAGGGCGTCCGGCTCGGGAGTCGAGGGGACGTACGGCACGGGGGCCGGCTCCGGGGGGACGTACGGCACCGGCGACACGCACGCCGGTCGTGCCGGGGTCCTCGGCGGCCCCGACGGCCGGGACACCGGCACGCGTCCCGAGTCCCTGAGCAGGGACACGCCCCCCGGCCGCGACACCCGAAGCACAGGCCCCGCCCCCGGACCCGACGGCCGGACCACCGGCACGCACCCCGACACCCGAAGCACGCGCACCTCCCCCGACGGCCGGACCACCGGCCCCGGCCGCACCCCCTCCGCATCCGACCCGGCGCACCCCGGTCCGGCCGCCCCGCACCGTCCCTTCCCGCACCCCGCGTCCCCGACCGGCGAAGCCGGCGACCCCGCCGCCCCGTCCGGGAGGCGCAAAGGCACCCCCCTCCGCGGTACCGACGCCCCGGCCCTGCCCGGCGGTGCCCGCAGGCGCGGCGGTCTCGGAGCCTGGGCCCGGCGGCTGGCCGGCGGCCGCGGTGAGCCCCCGTCGGCCGCCGTCGGCGAGACAGCGGCCGAGCACGGCGTCGCCCCGTCGGCCGGTGCCGCCGCCCAGCCCGAGACCTGGCCCGACCCGGCCGCCCTGCTGCTGACCGCGCTCGGCCCCGGTCCCCGCCTGTGGGAGCGCGGCCCCGGTCACCCGGAGGCGCTCACCGTCCGGCTCGGCACGGCGGACCGCCCGGCACCCGACGGCTCCGGACTGCTGCCCGCCGTGCCCGTCACCGCCGATCTGCGCGAGTCGGGCGCCCTCGGCCTCGCGGGCCCGCGCGGCCGCCTCGCCGGGCTCGCCCGCTCCGTGCTGGCCCAGCTCGCCGCCCTGCACTCGCCCGACCTGCTGGAGATCGTGCTGGTCAGCGCGGACCGGGCGCGCCCCCTGGAGGAGCGGACGGCCGAGTGGTCCTGGCTCGGCTGGCTCCCGCACGTCCGCCCCGGGCACGGCCAGGACTGCCGCCTGCTGCTGGCGTACGACCGCGAGCAGGCGGCGGCCCGTGTGGAGGAGCTGCTGCGCAGGGTGGAGGACCTCGCCGTCCCCCGCCGCCCGGCCACCCCGTCCGACCGCCCCGACCTGGCCCGTGCGTCGGCGGACGCACAGCCCGCCGACGACGTCCACCGTCCTTCCTGGGCCCGCGACGGCGGCGCCGGGGACGACCTGGACGACGGCAGCGGCGGCTTCCCGGGGCCGTACACGGTCGTCGTCGTGGACGGCGATCCGGGGGGTGCGGCGCTGCGGGACGCGGTGGCCCGGCTGGCCGTCGCCGGGCCGCGGGCCGGGGTGCACGTGATCTGTCTGGCGGAGACGGCGCCCACCTCCCCCACCTCGCCGGTCGCCGAGACCTACGAGCAGGCGTGCGCGGTGGCACCGACGTTCCGCGCGTGCGGGGCGGTGGCCCTGCTCAGCGGCGACGTGGCCACGGCGCTGCATCTGGTGCGGGTCTCCGCCGGGCCCGTCGGTCCCGGCACCCTGGCCGCGGTGGACGCGGTCTCGCCCGCCTGGGCGGAGCGGTTCGCGCGGGCGCTGGCCCCGCTCCGCGCCGAAGGGCCCGGCCCCGACCGGCACGCGCGCGTGGCCACCCCGTTGCCCCAGTCCGCGCGGCTGCTCGACGAGTTGGGGCTGGCGCGGGCCACCCCGGCGTCGTTGATGGCCCGGTGGGCGGACGCGGCCGACGACACCGAGGCGCTGGGCGGCCGGGCCCGGGCGGTGCTCGGCGCGGGGCCGCGCGGTCCGCTCGTCGCCGACCTGGTCGCCGAGGGACCGCATCTGCTGGTCGAGGGGCCGCCCGGCAGCGGCCGTACGGAGCTGCTGCGGGCGCTGGTCGCGTCGCTGGCGGCGGCCGAGCGCCCCGACCGGCTCGGGATCGTGCTGATCGACGGCCGTGACGGCGTCGGCACGGGTGCCGGGCAGGGTGAGGGCCTACGGGTGTGCACGGACATACCGCACGTCACCACCCATCTCACCGCCAACGACCCGGTGCGGATGCGGGAGTTGGCGCAGTCGCTGAGCGCCGAGCTGAAGCGGCGGGCCGAGTTGCTGGGCCGCTGCGACTTCGCGGACTGGCACGCGCAGCGGGAGATCTCGGGCCGGATCGTCCCCCAGCGCGGCCGCCCCGCCACCGCGGGAGCCGCCGACATAGAAGCGCCGCCCAGCTCCACGCTCCGGCTGCGTCCGTCGGCCGGTGCGGCGGCCCGCAGGCAGGCCGAGGCACCGCCCCCGCTGCCCCGTCTGGTGGTCGTGGTCGACGACCTGGACGCCCTGGTCTCCCCCGCGCTCGGTTCGCCGGGCCGCCCGGCCGCGGGTTCCGTGATGCGGGCGCTGGAGGCGGTGGCGAAGGAGGGCGACCGGCTCGGCGTCCACCTGGTCGCGGCGGCCGGCACGGGCGGTCGTACGGCGGAGACGGAACCCGCCCGGCAGGCCACCTTGCGCGTCGCCCTGGACGCGCCCGCGTCCGGCCCGGACGAACCGGCGCCGGGCCGCGGTCGCCTGACCACCCCGGACGGCCGCAGCACGGCGTTCCAGGCGGGCCGGGTCACCGGCCGGATCCCCCGCACGGCCACCCAGCGCCCCACGGTGGTCGCCCTCGAATGGCACCGGATGGGTGATCCGCCCGCCCGCCGCCCGGTCCGGGAACTGGGCAACGGGCCGACGGACCTGGCGCTGCTGGCGAGCGCCGTGGAGCGGGCGGCGAAGGAAGTGGCGGCGGCGCGGGTGCCGTCACTTCTCTAAAAGCGGTTCGCCCGGTCTCGGGAGCGGTTCGCCGGCTGCCGCCGATCACAACGTGATCACGATCCCCGGCGCTGACCTGTAGGCACCCTTGCCGGGCAGGCGGCCCCCGCGTACACCGGAGCGCACGGGACAGAGTTCTGACGTTCAACGAAGAACGACGAACGGGGAAGTGATGCGCAGTAACAGCAGCACCATCCGGACCGGCAGGGCCGTCACCACACTCGCCGCGCTGATGGCGGGGGCACTCGCGCTCACCGCCTGCGGCGGCAGCGGCAAGAAGTCCACCGACGGCAACAGCGCCTCCGCCACTCCGACGAGCACCCTCAGCCTTCCGAAGCTCAACGGCACGACCCTGGAGGTCGCCGCCGTGTGGACCGGGCAGGAGCAGAAGAACTTCAAGCAGGTGCTCGCCGAGTTCGAGAAGCGCACCGGCGCGAAGGTGACCTTCGTGCCCGCCCAGGACCCGATCATCAACTTCCTCGGGTCGAAGATCGCGGGCGGTCAGCCGCCGGACATCGCGCTGCTGCCGCAGCCGGGCGCCATCAAGCAGGCCGTGCAGAAGGGCTGGGCGAAGCCGCTGAGCGCCGACACCGTCACGGAGGTGCAGAAGAACTACTCGCAGGGCTGGCAGGACATCGGCAAGGTCGGCGGCAAGCAGTACGGCGTCTACTACAAGGCCGCCAACAAGTCGCTGATCTGGTACAACACCAAGGTCTTCGAGAACGCGGGCGCCAAGGAGCCGAAGACCTGGCAGGACCTGCTGACGGCGGCGCAGGCGGTGTACGACTCGGGCGTCACCCCGTTCTCGGTGGGCGGCGCGGACGGCTGGACGCTGACCGACTGGTTCGAGAACGTGTACCTCTCGCAGGCCGGTCCGGAGAAGTACGACCAGCTCGCCCAGCACAAGATCAAGTGGACGGATCCGTCCGTGAAGCAGGCGCTGACCACGCTGGCCCAGGTCTGGGGCAAGAAGGGGTACGTGGCGGGCGGCGCGGCCGGTGCGCTCCAGACGGAGTTCCCGGCGTCGGTCACCCAGACCTTCACCGGCGGCGACCAGCCGAAGGCCGGCATGGTCTACGAGGGCGACTTCGTGCAGGTCAACATCGGGGAGACCAAGGCGAAGGTGGGCACGGACGCGAAGGTGTTCCCGTTCCCGGCGGTCGGCTCGACCGCGCCGGTGGTCTCCGGTGGTGACGCGGCCGTCGTCTTCAAGGACTCCAAGGGCGCCCAGGCGCTGGCGAAGTTCCTGGCCTCCCCGGACGCGGCGACGATCCAGGCGAAGCTCGGCGGTTACCTCTCGCCGAACAAGAGCGTGGCGAACTCGGCGTACCCGAACGAGGTGCAGCGCAAGATCGCCCAGGCGCTGATCGCCTCCGGTGACGACTTCCGCTTCGACATGTCCGACCAGGCTCCGCAGGCGTTCGGCGGCACCCCGGGCAAGGGCGAGTGGAAGGACCTCCAGGACTTCCTGCAGAACCCGAAGGACGTCGCGGGCACCCAGGCGAAGCTGGAGAAGGACGCGGCGGCCGCCTACGGCAGCGGAAGCTGACCCGGGGATGGCATCGCCCGCCGCGGCGGGGGTCGGGAGGACCCCCGCCGCTCCCGGCCGTCGCAAGAGCGTGACCGGCACCCGCAGAACCGTGGCGGCTCTCTTCCTGCTGCCCGCCCTGGTGCTGCTCGGCGCGCTCGTGGTCTACCCGATCGGGTACTCGCTGATCCGCAGCTTCTACAACGCCGACGGAAGCGGTTTCGCCGGCTTCGACAACTACAAGGCGATCTTCACGGACGACGGCATCCGCACCGCCCTGAAGAACAACATCATCTGGGTGGTGTTCGCGCCGACCGTCTCCACCGCCCTCGGTCTCGTCTTCGCGGTGCTGACCGAGCGGGTGCGCTGGGGAACGGCGTTCAAGCTGGTCGTCTTCATGCCGATGGCGATCTCGATGCTGGCCGCCGGCATCATCTTCCGGCTGGTGTACGACCAGGACCCGGACAAGGGCGTGGCGAACGCGGTCTGGGTCGGCATCCATGACACCTTCGCCCAGTCCTCGGCGTTCCCGAACGCCCACCCGGGCCGGGAGTCGCCTCTCAAGCCGGACCAGGGCGGCTTCCTCACCACGGCCACCGTGCACACCGGCCAGACCGTCGCCCTCCCCCTGGTCGGCGTAGCGCCCGACCAGATGCCGGGCGGTGCGAAGAGCGCCGTGGCGGCGAAGCCGGACCCCGGGAAGATCACCGGCACCACCTGGCAGGACTTCACCCGCGGCAAGGGCGTCGGCAGGCTGGGCGCTCCCGACCCGTCCGAGCTGGGCTACGACGGGATGCGGATCGAGGCGGTGAAGAACGGCACGGTGGTGGCGTCCACGAAGGCCGCCGCCGACGGCACCTTCACCCTGCCGGCCACCGCCGACGGGGCCCGGCTCCGCCTGCCCGCGAGCAACTTCAAGCAGCCCTACAACGGCGTCGACTGGCTCGGCCCGTCCCTGGTGACGCCGGCCATCATCGGGTCGTACGTCTGGATGTGGGCGGGGTTCGCGATGGTGCTGATCGCGGCCGGGCTGGCGGGCGTGCCGCGGGAGCTCCTGGAGGCGGCGCGGGTGGACGGGGCGACCGAGTGGCAGGTGTTCCGCAAGGTGACCGTGCCGCTGCTGGCCCCGGTCCTCGCGGTCGTCACCGTCACCCTGATGATCAACGTGCTGAAGGTCTTCGACCTCGTGTACATCATCGCGCCGGGCTCCTCGCAGGACGACGCGAACGTGCTCGCCCTGGAGCTGTACCGCAAGGGCTTCTCGGAGGGCCAGCCGGGCATCGCGAGCGCGATCGCGGTCTTCCTGCTCCTCCTGGTCATCCCGGTGATGTGGTTCAACGTGCGGCGGCTGCGGCGGGAGGAGCGGCGATGAGTTGGCTGCTGGAGAAGATCAACAGCGGTCTGGTGCGCGCCTTTCTGATCGTCGTCGCGCTGTTCTGGCTGGTGCCGACGATCGGACTGCTGGCGTCCTCGCTGCGCTCGCCGGAGGACATGAGCGCGAACGGCTGGTGGCACGTGTTCAGCAAGCCGTCCCAGCTGACGTTCGACAGCTACCGGAAGCTCCTGGAGAACGGCGACATCACCCACTCCCTCTGGAACACGGTCCTGATCACCGTCCCGGCGACGATCCTGGTCGTGGTCATCGGGGCGCTGGCCGGGTACGCGTTCGCGTGGATGGAGTTCCCGGGCCGGGACTGGTGGTTCCTGATCGTGGTCAGCCTGCTGGTGGTGCCGGTGCAGGTGGCGCTGATCCCGATCGCCGAACTCTTCGGCAAGATCGGGCTGTTCGGCACGATCTTCGGCGTGATCCTGTTCCACGTCGGCTTCGGTCTGCCGTTCGCGGTGTTCCTGCTGCGCAACTTCTTCGCGGAGATCCCGCGCGAACTGCTGGAGGCGGCCCGCCTGGACGGCGCCGGCGAACTGCGCCTGTTCACCCGGGTGGTGATGCCGCTCGGCGGACCGGCCATCGCCAGCCTCGGCATCTTCCAGTTCCTGTGGGTGTGGAACGACATGCTGGTCGCGCTGGTGTTCACCAAGTCGGGCACCCAGCCGATCACGGTCGCGTTGCAGACCCAGGTACGCCAGTTCGGCAACAACGTCGACGTGCTGGCACCCGGCGCGTTCATCTCGATGGTCATCCCGCTGGCCGTGTTCTTCGCCTTCCAGCGGCAGTTCGTGACCGGGGTGATGGCGGGCGCGGTCAAATAGCCGCGCGCCGGAGGCATCCGTGTCGGAGGCATCCGTGCCGACGGGAGGAGGGCGGGCCGGTCACCGGCCCGCCCTCCTCTCCGCTCGCGGTACGTAACCCACATGACGTAGGGAACCGTAACCAAATCACTCCATCGGCCGTTCCCGGGCAGAACGCCCGCGCCGACCGACCCATGGATGCCCCTTGCCCAGGTTCAGTGTCATTGTCCCCGCGTACAAGGTCCAGGCGTATCTGCCCGAGTGCCTGGACTCGGTGCTCTCGCAGTCGTACCCCGATCTGGAACTGATCGCCGTCGACGACCGCTCCCCGGACGCCTGCGGCACGATCATCGACGAGTACGCGGCACGGGACGCGCGGGTACGGGCGGTGCACCTGGCGGAGAACCAGGGGCTGGGCGGCGCCCGCAACGCGGGGATGGCGCAGGCGAGCGGCGACTACCTGGTCTTCCTGGACGGCGACGACACCCTCACCCCGGACGCGCTGCGGGCGGTCGCCGACCGGGTCAAGGAGGCGGGCGAGCCGGACGTCCTGGTGTACGACTACGCGCGGACCTTCTGGACGGGCCGGGCGGAGCGCAACAAGCTCGCCGCGCACCTGACCGAACAGGGCCCGGCGCCCTTCCGGCTCGAGGACCGGCCGGGGCTGCTCCGGGTGCTGATGGTGGCCTGGAACAAGGCGTACCGACGGGAGTTCGTCGAGGAGCACGGCTTCACCTTCCCGCCGGGCTACTACGAGGACACCCCCTGGACCTACCCGGTCCTGATGGCCGCCGGGTCGCTGGCGACCCTGGACCGGGTGTGCGTGCACTACCGGCAGCGACGGCAGGGCAGCATCCTCGGCACCACCAGCCGCAGGCACTTCGACATCTTCGACCAGTACGACCGGGTCTTCGCGTTCCTCGACGAGCGGCCCGAACTGGCGCACTGGCGGCCGGTGCTGTTCCGCCGGATGATCGACCACTTCTCGACGGTGTTCACCAGGAAGGAGCGGCTGCCCCGCGGCACCCGCGCCGAGTTCCTGCGCAAGGCCCGCGCCCACTGCCGCCGTTACCGGACCAGGGGCGGCCCGGTCCCCTGGCGCACCCGGCTCCGGCACGCCCTCGTCCACCACGGCATGCACCGCACCTACCGCGCCCTCCAGCTGGCGCTGTGGGCCCGCCGCCGGGCGCTGAAAGCCGGCGTCAAGTCCGCCCGCGGGGTGCGCTCGGCCCTGCTCCAGCTGCACTACCGCGTCCAGCTGCGGCTTCCGCTGCGGGCCGACCGGGCCGTCTTCGCCGCCTACTGGAACCGCGGCCACGGCTGCAACCCGGGCGCGCTGGAGAAGGCGTTCCGCACCCATGCCCCGCACATCCGGACCGCCTGGATCGCCCGCCCCGAGCACCAGCACACCATCCCGCCGGGCCCGCGCCGGCTGCGCCCGGGCAGCCTCGGCTACTGGACGGCGCTGGCCCGCTCCAAGTACCTGGTCAACAACGTCAACTTCGACCGGCGGCTGCGCAAGCGCCCCGGCCAGGTGTTCGTCCAGACCCAGCACGGCACCCCGCTCAAGCACATGGGCCTGGACCTCCAGGAACGCCCGGCGGCCGGCGCCGGCATGGACTTCGAGGAACTCCTGCGGGGCGTCGACAAGTGGGACTACGTACTGTCCGCGAACCGCCACACCACCCTGACCTGGGAACGCGTCTACCCCGGCGGCTACACCACCCTCGAGTACGGCTATCCGCGCAACGACGTCTTCCAGCAGGCCACCTCGGCCGACGTCACCCGCATCCGGGAGTCCCTCGGCGTCCCCGAGGGCGCGGTCGCCCTCCTGTACGCGCCCACCCACCGCGACTACCGGCGCACCCAGCGCCCGGTCCTGGACCTGGACCGGATCGTGCGCCGCCTCGGCCCGCGGTTCGTGGTCCTGGCCCGTGCCCACTACTGGCACGGCGGCCCCCTGGCGACGGGTTCCCGGGTGATCGACGTCAGCGACCACCCGAGCGTGGAAGACCTCTGCCTGGCCTCGGACGCGCTGCTCACGGACTACTCCTCGATCATGTTCGACTACGCCAACCTGGACCGCCCGATCGTGGTGCACACCGCGGACTGGGACGCCTACCACGCGGCCCGCGGCACCTACTTCGACCTGCGCGCCAGCCCGCCCGGCGCGGTCGCCCGCACCGAGGACGAGCTGATCGACATCTTCGCCACCGGGCACTGGTGCGGCTCCCGCTCCGCCCAGCTGCGCGCCGCCTTCCGGGAGCGGTTCTGCCGGTACGACGACGGACGCGCCGCCGAACGGGTCGTACGGCATGTGGTGCTCGGCGAGCCGGCGGGGCTGCCGGAGGTCATCCCGCCGGGCGAGCGGCACCCGGTGCCGTCGGCCGCCTCGGGGCTGTCCCAGTCCCCGTTGGCCACCGTTCCGCAACCTTCCGGCCATCTGCCCGTCACCGAGAGCCGCTGAACGCCGTTTGCCTCGCAGGGAGTTCTCTCATGCCCCCGAACACCTCGCGGCCCACTCCGTCCCGGCCGTCCACCTGGCGGCCGGCGGGGCGACCGGGTCGTCTGCACACCTGAGAAAGAGCAGCATGCCCCGCTTCAGCATCATCGTCCCGTCCCACGGGGTCGCCGGCCGGCTGTCCCAGGCGCTGGACTCGGTCCTCGCCCAGTCCTTCGGCGACCTGGAGCTGATCCCGGTCTGCGACGGTCCCGACGCCCCGGCCGCCTCGGTCACCGCCGGTTACGCCGAGCGGGACTGCCGGGTGGTCCCGGTGCACTCACCACCGTCCGCCGGGCTGAGCGGGGCCCGCAACACCGGCGTGCGGGCGGCGAGCGGCGCGTACCTGCTGTTCCTGGACGGCGACGACGTGCTGGTGCCGGGCGCGCTCGCGCTGCTCGACGCACGGCTCACCGCCACCGGCGACGTGGACGTCCTGTACTTCGAGCACGAGCGGACGCCGTGGTGGGAGGGTGAGCCGGCCAACCCGGCGGCACCGCTGCTGGCGTCCGCCCCGCCGGGGCCGTGCCCGCCGGAGCAGGCGCCGGGGCTGACCGGGGTGGCGTTGCCGGCCTGGAGCGCGGCCTACCGCCGTGCGTTCGTCGCGGACCGGCGGCTGGTGTTCCCCCCCGGTCACTTCACGGACGTCGGCTGGGGCGGCCTGACCACCGTCGCCGCCGACCGGATCGCAACGCTGCGGGCGGTGGTCGTACGCCACCGGCTGCGCCGTCAGGGCAGCCGGCTGAACCTGCCGGGACCGCACCAGCGGGACCTCCTCGACCAGGTGGAACTGGTCCTCCAGCGGGCCGCGGGACTGCCGGACGACCGGGCGCGGGTGCTGTTCGAGCAGGTCTTCGGGCTGGTGCTGAGGACGGCCGCACGGCCGGAGCGGATGCCGTCCGGGCACCGGGCCTTCTTCCGGCGGGCCGGACGGCTGCACCGCGCGCACCGGCCCGCCGGGTTCCGGATGCCGGGCGGCAGCGTGGGGGTGCAGCACCGGCTGCTCGCGGCGGGGGCGTACACGGCGTTCCGGGCGCTGCGCGCTGTCAACCGGGTGGCGGTCGGCGCCGCCGGGCGGCTGCCCCGGCCGCGGATGCCGCTCACCCGGCTGCGCTACGCCCTCGAACTGCGCCGGCCGCTGGATCCGAACCTCGCCGTGTACTGCGCGTACTGGGGGCGCGGGTACGTCTGCAACCCGGCCGCCATCCACGCCGTGGCCCGCGCGCTCGCTCCGCGGATCCACTCGGTGTTCCTGGTGGAGGCCGGGCAGGAGCACACCCTGCCGAAGGACGTCGACCACGCGGTGATCGGCAGCCGCCGCTACTGGCAGGTGCTGGCCCGCGCCAAGTACCTGATCAACAACGCCAACTTCGCCGAGGGGGTCGTCAAACGGCCCGGCAGCGTCCACCTCCAGACGCAGCACGGCACCCCGCTGAAGAAGATGGGCGTCGACCAGTCGACGTACCCGGTGGTCGCCGCGCGCAGCGGCAGCTTCACCAGGCTGCTCGGCCGCGTCGACCGCTGGGACTTCAACCTCTCCGCCAACCGGCACTCCACGCAGACGTGGGAGCGCGCCTTCCCGGGCTCGTACCAGGCGCTGGAGTACGGCTATCCGCGCAACGACGTCTACTACACGGCGTCCGCCCACGACGTGATCCGGATCCGGCGCCGGCTCGGCGTCCCGGACGGCAGCACGGCCGTGCTGTACGCGCCGACCCACCGCGACCACCACACCGGGTTCGAGCCCGGCCTCGACCTGGAGGCGTTCTGCGAGGCGGCCGGCGAGGACGTGGTGGTCCTGCTGCGCGCCCACTACTTCTACGACCGGGGACGCCTGCGCGGGGGCACCGGCCGGGTCATCGACGTCACCGGGCACCGCTCCGCCGAGGACGTGTGCCTGGCCGCGGACGCGCTGGTCACCGACTACTCGTCGATCATGTTCGACTACGCCAACCTCGACCGGCCGATCGTGGTCTACGCCGACGACTGGGAGGTCTACCGGGAGACCCGGGGCGTCTACTTCGACCTGATGGCCGAGCCGCCGGGACCGGTCGCCCGCACCCCGGAGGAACTGGCCCGGATCTTCCGCGACGGCTCCTGGCGGGGCGCGGAGTCCAAGGAGCTGCGCTCCGCGTTCCGGGAGCGGTTCTGCCAGTTCGACGACGGCCTGGCCGCCGAACGGGTGGTGCGGCGGGTGCTGCTCGGCCAGCCGCCGGAGTCGATCCCGGCGGTGATCCCGCTGGCGGAACGCCTGCCCGCGCCGTCCGCGAACCTCGTCAGGAGCTGACCGTGCCCCGATTCAGTCTCATCGTGCCCTGTTACCGGGTGCAGGGCTTTCTCCGCGAGTGCCTCGACTCGGTCCTGGAACAGTCCTTCCACGACATCGAGGTGATCGCCGTGGACGACCGCTCCCCGGACGGCTGCGGCGCCATCCTCGACGAGTACGCGGCCCGCGACCCGCGCGTGCGGGTGCTGCACCTGCCGGAGAACGTCGGCCTCGGCCGCGCCCGCAACGCCGGACTGCCCTACGCCACCGGTGACTTCGTCTTCTTCCTGGACAGCGACGACACCCTCACCCCGGGCGCGCTGCGGGCGATCGCCGACCGGCTCGCGGAGACCGGCGACCCGGACGTGCTGGTCTTCGACTACGCCCGCACGTACTGGTGGGGCGGCACCCGGCGCAACGCCCTCGCCGACATCCTCGGCGCCCGGTCGGACACCTTCACGGCCGCCGAACACCCGGAGGTCCTCGACCTGTTGATGGTCGTCTGGAACAAGGTGTACCGGCGGGACTTCGTCGAGGAGAACGGCTTCCAGTTCCCGCCGGGCTACTACGAGGACACCCCGTGGACCTTCCCGGTGATGCTCAGCGCGGACCGGATCGCCACCCTCGACCGGATCTGCCTGAACTACCGCCAGCGCCGCCAGGGGAACATCCTCTCCACCACGAGCCGCAAGCACTTCGACGTCCACGACCAGTACAGACGGGTCTTCGCCTTCCTGGACTCCCGTCCGGAACTGGCCGGCTGGCGGCCCTGTCTGCACCGGAAGATGGGCGAGCACTGCCTGGACATCCTGGCCAAACCGGACCGGCTGCCGCCCGCCGCCCGGGGCGAGTTCTTCCGGCGCACGGCCGAGCTGTACCGGGCGTTCCGGCCGGAGGGGGCCGACCTGGGTGTGCTGGGCGGCTCGTACGCCGCGTACCGGCTGCGGCAGCAGGCGGAGCGGGCCGGCCGGGAGGGCGGACGGCAGGCGCTGCGGGTACGGCGGGCGGCGGGCGTCCGGGTGCGGCGCGCGCTCACCGGGCTGCGCTCCCTGCGGCCGCTGGACGAGAACCTGGTCCTGTACTCGGCCTCCTCGCACCGGGGCATGCTGGGCGACCCGGCGGCCGTGTACCGCGCGGCCCGGACGATCGCGCCGGGACTGCGGGGCGTGTGGGTGGTGAGGGACGCGGAGGTGGCGGCCGGGCTGCCCGCGGGGGTGGAGCACGTGCTGCTCGACTCCCCGGAGTACCAGCGGCTGACCGCCCGCGCGAAGTTCTTCGTCAACGACGTCAACTGGCCCGGGACTCTGGTGAAGCGGTCCGGCAGTGTGCACGTCCACACCCATCGGGGCACCCCGCTCAAGTACCTGGGAGCCGACCTGCTGGGCAAGCCCGGCGCCCGGCTGGGTTTCGACGTGCCGCAGATGCTGCGCCGGGCCGACCGCTGGGACCACAGTCTGGTCGCCAACCGCCACTCGGAGCTGGTCTGGGAGCGGGCCTACCCCTGTCACTTCGCGTCGGCCCGCACCGGCAGCCCGCGCAACGACGTACTGGTGAACGCCGGCCGACGGGAAGCCGGGGGCGGGGGCGAGGGTGGGTTCGTGACGGGTGGTGGCTTTCGGGAGCGGTACGGCATCCCGGCCGACCACACGGTCGTGCTCTACGCCCCGACCCGCCGCGACCACGTCAGGGGCGGTCACGTCGACCGGATCGACCTGACCGGGTTCGCGGCCGACCTCGGTCCCGGCCACACCCTGGTGGTCCGGCTGCATCCGGCCCTGGCGACCGGCCCGGCCCGCGGTCTCGGCCTGGCCGAGCTGCACCGGCGCGGGATCGTGGTCGACGCGACCTGCGAACCGCACGTCGAGGAGGTCATGCTCGCCTCGGACGTGCTCGTCACCGACTACTCCTCCCTCATGTTCGACTACGCCAACCTGGACCGGCCGATCGTCGTGCACGCCGACGACTGGGCCACGTTCACCGCGAGCCGGGGCGCCTACCTCGACATCACCGCCGAGGCGCCCGGCCATGTCTCGCGCTCCTACCGGGAACTGGCCTGGCTGTTCGCCTCGGGCAGCTGGCGTGACGAGGAGTCGGCCCGGCTGCGGGCCGACTTCCGTGCGCGGTTCTGCGAGTTCGACGACGGACGGGCCGCCGAGCGGGTGGTACGGACGCTGCTGCTGGGTGACTCGATGCCGCCGGCCGGTGCCCGGGTGCCGGAACCGGCGCCGGGTCACGATCTGCTGGCGGCGACATGAGACCGCGTACCTGGGTGCTGGTGCTGGCCGTGGTGTTCGCGGTGCTGCAACTCGCCGACGTCACCGGCCGGGACACCCCCGACTCCAAGAACTACGTGTCGTACGCGCTGACCCTCGGCGGCGCGGGCAAACGGGAGGCGGCGGCGGAGACCGTCGACTGGGTGTGCGCCGGGCGGGCGTCGGGGGCGGAGCGCGCGCGGCGCGTGGACGTGCTGCGCTTCCGTGCGCCGAGTCCGGCACGGAAGGTGTACGCCGCCTGCCGGTCCGACGAACTCGGGCGGGTCGACCGGAGGCTGAAGGCGGGCGGCGTGCAGACGGACGGGCACGTCGTGCCGTTCGTGGGCCCGCGGCTGCGGGCGATCTTCGAGGTGCGGCCCGGCTATCCGGTGTTCCTGCTGCCGTTCGTCACCGTGTTCGGGGTGACCTGGGGGGTGTGGCTGGCGAGTGTGCTGGTCACGGTCGCGGGTGGGGTGCTGGTCTTCCTGGTGCTGCGGACGCTGTCCGTCCCGGTGCCGCTCGCGCTGACCGGTCAGGCCCTGTACTACGTCCTGCCGGTCGGTACGACCGCGATGCGGCCGATGACCGAGGGTCTGATGCTGGCGCTGACCCTGACGGCGGTGTGGGGCTGTGCGCTGGCCCTGACCGGGCGGGCACGGGCCGGGACGACGCTGGTGGCGGGCGCGCTGCTCGCGCTGTTCGCCGTGAAGCACTCGCAGGCGCTGTTCCTCGGGGTGTGCCTGGCCGGGGCGGGCGCGGCGGTCGCGCTGCGGCGCCGACGGCACGGCCGGGCGCCGGGGCGCGGGGTGGTGGCGGTCGCGGCCGCCGGGTGCCTGGCGGTCGCCGGCACCCTGCTCCTCGCCCGGCTGCTGCACTATCCCTCCGAGGCGGAGAGCATGCAGGACCTGCTGACCAACCACTACGCCCGTCCGGACCGGGCCCACCCCTGGGGGGAGTTCCTGCACCTGGAGGGGAACTTCTGGGTGGAGTGGCTGCGCCGGCAGGCGATGGCGCCGTTGTTCGCGGCGGCGCTGGCGGCCGGGGCGTGGGGGGCGCGGCGGCGGCCCGCGTTCGGAGTCTTCCTGCTGGCCGCCGCCGGTACCGGGATCCTCACGCAGGCCGCGCACCCGGACATCAACGTCTGGGGCGAACGGTTGATCGTGCTGGCCTGGCTGCTGCCGGTGGTGGGGGTGCCGCTGCTGCTGGAGCCGCTGGCGCACCGGGTGGCGGCGGTGCCCGCGCAGGGGGTGCCGAGGCCGGTCGGCGTCACCCGTTGAGGTGAGCGTCGAGGGTCTTTCGGCGGCTCACTCGATGAGGTGACGGGCGGCGCGGCGGGCGGAGCGAACGGGAACACTCGGCAAATGGTCCGTCCTGTCCGTTCCCGCCGGTGAGCACCGGCGCGCTGGTCCGGCGCGCCGCGCACGGCTGCACCGCCCTGCGCCGCGGCCGGGTCCGCCGACTCACCCCGTACCAGGTCTTCGGCCTGCTGTTCTGGCTGCTGATGACGCTGGCGTACTGGCGGGTGCCGCCGTGCTGCGACGCGGGTCAGCACGCGGCGGCGGTGGAGGGGCTGCGCTCGGGCCTGGCGGACGCCGCCGTCTCCCCGTACGTGCTGGCGCAGCGCGCGGTGGCCAGGCTGACCGGTCTGACCGGGTGGCAGCTGCTGCGGCTGTGCGGCCCGCTGAACCTGCTGGTCCTGCTGAGCGGCCTCGGACGGCTGGTCCGGGTGCTGACCCCGCGCCCCTTCGCCCCGGTGCTGGCCCTGGCCTTCATGGCCGTGCTGTGGGGCACGGAACCGGCCCGGGGCGGCGGCACGCTGGCGCTGCTGCCGCTGACCGGCAGCCTGGGTTACCCGTCCGCGTTCGCCCTCGGCCTCACCTTCTGGGCCTGGGCCCTGACCGGCGGCCGGGCCCGCGATCTGCGCCGGGTGCGCTACGTCGGTCCGGACGGCCTGCGCAGCCCGGCCGGCTACGCGGCTCTCGGTGTCCTGTACGGGGTGGTGGCGCTGGTCGACCCGGTGCTCGGCGTGGGAGCGGCGGCCGGGGCGGCGGCGTTCGCGGCGGGGTGGCAGCGGGACTGGCGGGGCCCGGTCCGGGTGCGGTGGGGGCTGCTGTGCGCGGTGGCGGCCGCGCTGGCCGCGTCGGGCACCCACGCGCGCGTGCTGCCACAGCCCTACGAACGGTACGACGGCCTGGCCGCCCAGTGCTGGCTGGCACTGCTCCTCGGGGCACCGGCCCTGTGGCTCCGCGCCCGACGAGCGGGGCGGGTCGACCACCGGAGCCGGCGCGGGGCGGGCCGTGGGCCGGCGGTTGGGCCGGGTGGCGGCGGGGCGCTCGGTCAGAGGGTGCGAGGGGTGGGCCGTGGCCAGGCGTTTTGGCCGGATGGTGGCGGGGCGCTCAGCGAGGAGGTGCGTGGTGCGGGCCGTGGGCTGGCGGTTGGGCGGGGTAGTGGCGGGGCGCTCAGCCAGGAGGTGAGTGGTGCGGGCCGTGGGCTGGCGGTTGGGCCAGGTGGCGGGGGAGGGCCCGGCCGGGAGCGGTGCGGGGCGGCCTGCGGCCCGGCGGGAGGGTCGGGGGGCGGGGAGGGGCGGGAGGCTGCCTGGGGGCGGGGTGGTGAGGGGGTCTTGTGGGGGGCGGCCTGGCGTGACCCGCTTGTTCTGCTGTTCGCGGTGGAGTGCCTGGTGATGGCGGGCGGCGGGCGCCGGCACGGCTTCGGGGAGCTGCTCGGGCTCGCGCTGCTGGCACCGCAGTGCGCCCTGGCCGTGGAACTGACGGCGGGGCGCCCCTGGCCGGGGTGGCGGCGGGCGCTCGGCTGGGCCACCGCGGGCGGCGCCTGCCTGGGTCTCCTGGCCGCGCAGGCCGGAGCGGTCGTACCGCGCTCGGTGGACCCGGTCGGCTTCGTGCAGCCGCCGCGCTGGCCGTCGTACGACTGGGCGGCCCGGCACATCGGCCGTGGCGAGCCGGTGGTCACGGACGCGTACTACGCCGTGCGGCTGCTGCCCGGCTACGGCATCGAGCCGACCGACGGCCACGACCACCGCCCCCGGGTGCGCTGGCTGCTGCTGACGCGGCGGGAGCGACTGCCCGAGGAGGCGGTGGTCGTGGACCGGAGCCGGCGCACCGGCGAGGTGCTCGCGCGGCTCACCCGGACGAGGGGCGTCCCGGTGGCCGCACGGCCGACTACTCGACGATGAGCTCGACCGGGATGTTGCCCTTGGTCGCCTTGGAGTAGGGGCAGTAGTCGTGGGCCTGGTGGACCAGCTTCTCGCCGGTCTCGTTGGCCAGCTCCTCGGGCAGCTCGACGCGCAGGGTGACCTTGAGCGCGAAGCCGCCGTCGGACTCGTCCTTGCCGATGCCGACCTCGGCGGTCACGGAGATCTCACCGGTGTCGACCTTGGCCTGGCGGCCGATGGCGCCGAGGGCGCTGGCGAAGCAGGCGGCGTAACCGGCGGCGAAGAGCTGCTCGGGGTTGGTGCCCTTGCCGTTGCCGCCGAGCGCGGCCGGGAACGCCAGCGTGAGGTCCAGCTGCCCGTCCGAGCTGACCGCCCGTCCTTCCCGGCCGGTGGCGGTGGCGGCTGCGGTGTAGAGCGCGTCCATGGAAGACCATCCCTCTCGAAATTCACTGCTGCGGTGTTCCGGCGGCTCCGTTCCGGCCGCCCTCACGACCACAAGTAGAGCACACAATTAAGTTGTGCACAACTAAATGGCTCGCAAGAGCTACCCTGGAGCCATGACCGCGACGACCCCGACCCCCGCCCAGGCCACCGCCCCGTCCTCCGCGCAGTCCCCCGCCACCGCCCCGGAGTCGGAGTGGCTCCGCCTGGACCGCCAGATCTGCTTCTCCCTGCACGCGGCGTCCCGCGCCTTCAACAGCGTCTACCGCGTGATCCTCAAGGACCTCGGTCTCACCTACCCGCAGTACCTGGTGATGCTGGTGCTGTGGGAAGAGGGCGACCTGCCGGTCAAGAAGCTCGGCGAGCACCTCCGCCTGGACTCCGGCACCCTCTCCCCGCTCCTCAAGCGCCTGGAGACGGCGGGTCTGGTGCACCGCGAGCGCAGCACACGGGACGAACGCTCGGTGGACGTACGGCTGACGGAGGCGGGCTCGGCGCTGCGCGAGCGGGCGTTGGAGGTGCCGCGCCGGATCGTCTCGGCGACCGGCTTCGACGTGGACGAGATCCGCGACCTGAAGGCCCGCCTGGACCAGTTGACGGGCACTCTGGACGCGGCCGCCCTGGAGGAGGGTTCCTGCTGACCGCGCCGCGGTTCACGGCTGACCGTCGGCGCCCCGGATCGGCCGCACGTACAGCCGCAGCGCGATCCGGTCGACGACCGTCTCCTCGCGCAGCACGAACTCCTGGTTCAGCACGGCGAACTTGGCCCGCTCCGTGGGCAACCGCGGCCGGTATCCGCGCGCCATCGCGTACTTCTCCACCACCGCCCACACCTCGTCGGCCCCCGCCAGCCGCCGCCGCAGCGTCCCCACCGTCACCTCGCGCCCGTACAGGGTCCCCGACCGCGGCCCCGACTCGGCCAGCGCCACGTCCCGCGTGCCCTTGAAGTCGGCGGGATAGGCGAGCTGCGTCCCGCGCGCGTGGGACGGCAGGAACAGCACCGGGTCACCGGGGCGCAGCGTCCGGGCCACCGCCCTCGCGACGGCGCCGAGATCGTCGGGCCGGGTGCCCGGCACCCGGTCCGCGCGCAGCAGCGGGATCTGGTGGGTGAAGGCGAGGACCACCGCCAGCACCCCGGCCAGCGTGAACACCGGCGACCTGGGCGCGGTCGCCGTGCCCTGGGACCAGAGCCGGCCGAGCAGCGTGGCGACCCGGTCCGCGCCGAGCGCCACCAGCAGGGGCGCCCCGGCCAGCGCGTACAGCACATACCGGTCGACGTACAACGGTGTGACCTGTGAGGCGAGCATCAACGTCACCGGTGGCAGCACCGCGAGCGGCAGCGCGACCGCCGCGAGCGTCACTTCGCCGCGCCGGCCCACCAGCCGGGTCAGCCCGAGCAGGCCCAGCGCCAGGCACGCCCAGTACACCCCGTCGGTCGGGCCGAGATACTGGCGCAGCAGCTCCTGCGCGGTCTCCACGTCCGGCTCCGTCAGCCAGGCCACCTGCGCCGACTGCGCGTGCGAGACGGCGACCATCGGCAGCAGCGACAGCACGACGCCCCCGGCCGCGCAGCACCACCCCCGCCACACCCTTCCCGACGAACGGGCCAGCGCCAGGGTTCCCGCGTGGGCGAGCAGCAGCAGGACGGCGAACTCGTGCAGCCAGCAGGTGACCGCGAGGACACCGCCGTACCACGCCCAGGCCCGCAGGCCCTCCCGCGCCGCCGCGCGGACGAACAGCAGGGTCGCGCCGGTCGCTCCGGCGGCGACCAGGGCGTAGGAGCGGCCTTCCTGGGCGTAGTGGCCGACCAGGGGCGTGACCGCGAACAGCAGTCCGGCCCACAGGCCGACGCGGGGCCGGGCGAGGCGGGCGCCGAGGGCGGCCACCAGGCTCGCGGTGACGGCGGCCGCGCACACCGAGGGCAGCCGGAGGTCGACCTCGCCGGGGCGGCCGGGGGCGGCGCCGAGCACCACGTGCATCAGCAGGTAGTACAGGCCGTGCACCGCGTCGACGCCGTGCAGCAACCGCCAGATCTGCGGCACCGTGCGCCCGGCGACCTGGTAGGTGACGGCCTCGTCGCGCCACATCCCGCCGCGGTGCAGCCCCCAGAGCCCCACCGCGAACATCACCACCCCGGGAACCCCCACGGCGACGGCCCACCGCACCCGGCGCCGCCGCCCGGACGCCGGTCCGGCCGATGATGCGGCCGGTGATCCGGCCGGTGATCCGGAGACCAGCGGTTTCGGTTCCGGTTCCGGTCGACCGGACGAAGCCGGCCGGCCGAAGTCCCCCCTCCGTCTTGTCCGCTGATGTGCTTTCACGAGAGGCCCGATACTCACCACGGCCCGATCTTTTGCGATTAGCCAACCTTTGCCGGGTATTGACGGCGTATCGGCATGGATACACCATCCGGGCGGCTTACGCTCACCGTTGATGAATCACCGCCCGTACGCCCCGCTCCCCCGCGCCCCGTTCGCCTCTCCTGTTCGACTCCCGCGCCTCCCCGGGCTCTCCCGGCTCTCCCGGCTCCTGGGGATCGCCGCCCTCTGGCTCGCCACGCGCGCGCTGATGCTGTGGCTCCTCGCCCACAACAACGAGCGACTCCTGGGACACGGAGCGGTCGCGCGCGAAGTATGGCGGTTGTACTTCCACTGGCACGGCGTGCTGGCGCACGGCGCGTTCCCGGCGCACGACACGTTGTGGCAGTACCCGCCGGGCGCCGGCGCGGTGCTGCTGGCGCCGGGGGTGGTGCCCGGGCTCAGCTACTTCCAGGCGTTCGTCGCCCTCACCCTGGCCACGGACGCGCTGGTCACGGCGGCACTCGCGCGCGCGGGCACGCGCTCCGGACGCACCCTGCTGGGCGCGGCCCTGTGGACCGGCGGCCTCCCGCTCCTCCTGCACCTCCCGCTCGCCCGCTACGACGTGGAGGTCACCGCCTTCGCCGTGCTCTCGCTGCTGGCGTTGTCGCGCTCCACGCGTGCGTGCGGGACGCTCGCGGCCCTGGGCGCGCTGGTGAAGGTGTGGCCGGCGCTGGTCCTGCTGGGCGTGGAGCGCGGCCGCCCCACCCGCTCGGCATGGCTGTCCGCCGCCCTGGCCGGGAGCGCGACCCTCGCCGTGTTCGCGGTGTCGTTCCGCAACCCGCTGGCCTTCCTGCGCCAGCAGGGCGGCCGGGGTGTGCAGATCGAGTCGCTCGGCGGCACCGCGCTCAGCCTCGCGCGGCACGCCGGCTGGCGGGGCACGGTCCGCTACCGGTACGGCGCGATGGAACTCGTCGGCCCGCACGTGCACGCCGTCGCGACCGCGTCCCTCGTGCTCACCGCGGCCGCCTTCGCGCTCCTGCTGGCGTGGCGCGTCCGCGCCCGGCACTGGACCCGGGCCACCCCGTACGACGCGGCCCTGAGCGCGGTGCTCCTGTTCACCGTCACCAGCCGGGTGATCAGCCCCCAGTACATGATCTGGCTGCTCGGCCTGGCCGCCGTGTGCCTGACCTCGCGGCACACCAGCCAGCGGCCGGTCGCCGCCCTGGTCGTGGCGGCGACGGCAGTCAGCTCCGTCGCCTACCCCGCCTTCTACGGCGAGGTCGTCGGCTGCACCTGGACGGGCTGCCTGCTGATGCTCGCCCGCAACGGCCTGCTCGTCGGCGCCGCCGCCCTGTCCCTGACCCGTCTGTGGCGCGCCACCCGCCGGCCGAAGGGCACCGCGCACAGCACGTCGGTCACCGGGAGTCACCTCAGCCGTCCCCGGTTGTCGGCGGCACCTGCTTCACTGAGAGGTGACTGACGACAAGGTGCCTGACGAACACCACGGGCCACTGACGGAGGGGACCGCCACTCATGACCTGGCTGATCACCGGCGGCGCCGGTTACATCGGGGCGCATGTCGTACGCGCGATGACCGAGGCGGGCGAGCGGACGGTGGTCTACGACGACCTGTCCACCGGCATCGCCGAGCGGCTGCCCGAGGACGTGCCGCTGGTGACGGGTTCCATCCTGGACGGTGAGACCGTCGCGCGCGTGCTGGCCGAGCACGAGGTGACCGGGGTGGTGCACCTGGCGGCGAAGAAGCAGGTCGGCGAGTCGGTGGAACTCCCCCTGCGCTACTACCGCGAGAACGTCGAGGGCCTGCGCGTCCTGCTGGAGGCGGTGACGGAGGCGGGGGTCCCGTCGTTCGTGTTCTCGTCCTCCGCGGCGGTCTACGGCATGCCGGACGTCGACCTGGTGACGGAGGAGACGCCGTGCCTGCCGATGTCGCCGTACGGCGAGACCAAACTGGCGGGCGAGTGGCTGGTCCGCGCCACAGGGCGGGCCACGGGCCTCGCGACGGCCTCCCTCCGCTACTTCAACGTGGCGGGCGCGGCGAGCCCCGAACTGGCCGACGTCGGCGTCTCCAACCTGGTCCCCATGGTCTTCGAGAAGCTCACGCGGAACGCGCCCCCGCTCGTCTTCGGCGACGACTACCCGACGCCGGACGGCACCTGCGTGCGTGACTACATCCACGTGGTGGACCTGGCCGAGGCGCATGTGGCCGCGGCCCGCGCCCTCCAGGCCGAGCCGGGCCGCTCCCTGACCCTCAACATCGGGCGCGGCGAGGGCGTCTCGGTCCGCGAGATGATCGACCTCATCAACACGGTCACCGGCTACGACCTCCCCCCGACCGTCGCCCCACGCCGCCCCGGCGACCCGGCCAGTGTGGTCGCCTCCGCCGACCGCATCGCCACGGAACTGGCCTGGAAGGCCAAGCACGACGTCCAGGACATGATCACCTCGGCCTGGCAGGGCTGGCTCCGCCTGCACCCGGAGGCGGTCCGGGGCTGAGCCGCCGAAAGCCCCGGACGCGCGCGGTGATCACGCCGGTCAGCAGCGGGATCCGGCACGCGGTAGTGACCGGCACCCCCACCGGTGCGACGCCGGCGCCGGCGAGCCGTACCGGTTTCGCCGCGGCCGGCGGTCGGAGGATGCCGGGCGACGTCCCGAAACCGTCTCCGGCGCCACCGGACCGGCCGGCCGCCGCCGTGGGCCCCGGCCGCGCGGTTCACAGCGCCTTGAGCGCCTCCGCGGTCCCGCGGGCCAGCGCCGCCAGGTACCCCTTCGGCAGCTTCGGGGTCCGGATCACCACCGAACGCCAGTACAGCGGGCCGGAGATCAGATCCATGGCCAGGTCGTCGTCGAGGTCCGTGGCGAGTTCGCCCCGGCGCTGCGCCGCCTCGATGATCTTGCTGGCGACACCCTCCTGGCCCTGGCGCAGCGTCTTCTGCATGGCCTCGGCGATGTCGGGGTTGCGGGCCGCCTCGGCCTGGAGGTCGGGGATGATCTGCGAGGCGACCGGGTGGCGCAGCGCGCGGGAGGTGACCTCGTACAGCAGGCGCAGGTCGCCCTCCAGGGAGCCGGTGTCGGGCGTCGGCAGGCCCAGTACGGCGAGGGCCGAGACGACGTCGAGCACCAGGTGCAGCTTGGAGCGCCAGCGGCGGTAGACGGCGGTCTTGCCGACGCCCGCGCGGCGCGCGATGCCCTCGATGGACATCCGGGCGTAACCGACCGACGCGAGTTCCTCGAAGACGGCGGCCCGGATGGCCTCGGTCACGTCCTCGCGGAGGACGGCCGCCCCGGCGGGGGCGCGTCGGCGCGGACGCGTCTGGGACTCCTCGGCGTTCGTCGTCATGCCCCCAGCATAGGGGCGTAACGACGAAACGGTTGCGTTCCGACGACACTCACCACCCGATCGCCACACCCGCCCGGCATCGAACCTCTCCCAGCTCACCGCCATGGTGAACGCGGCTCCGAGCCGCCGCCCGCAACGAATCGATCGCGGCCTGACCTCGGAAGTGTCACGACGCACAGGCTTCCGTGACGACGAAACGGTTGCGTTCCGACGCCGACTCGGCCTACGCTCCCGTTGCGACGAAACGGTCCCGTCCCGACGTGAGAAAACGTGAAGAAAAGCGTAAGTGAACGCCGGGTGACGGGGCCGGGCGACCAGCCGGACGCCGCAGCACCCCCACCCCCCGAGTGAAAGCAGCGGATGTGACCCAGGTTCTCCACACACCGCCCCCGACTCCGGTCACGGCCGAGGACGACCTCGCGGCGCTCGCCGCCCGGCACGGCCTCTCGGTCAGCGGCGCCCGCCCCTCCCTGCCGGCGTACATCCGCCAGCTGTGGGACCGGCGCCACTTCATCACCGCTTTCGCCACCGCCAAGCTCACCGCCCAGTACGCCCAGGCGAAGCTCGGGCAGGTCTGGCAGGTCATGACCCCGCTGCTGAACGCGGCGGTCTACTACTTCATCTTCGGTGTCCTGCTGCACACCAAGAAGGGCGTGCCGGACTACATCCCGTTCCTGGTCACGGGCGTGTTCATCTGGACGTTCACGCAGAGCTCGATCATGGTCGGCACCCGCGCGATCTCCGGCAACCTCGGCCTCGTCCGGGCCCTGCACTTCCCCCGGGCCGCGCTGCCGATCTCCTTCTGCATCCAGCAGCTCCAGCAGCTGCTGTTCTCCATGGCCGCCCTGGTCGTCATCCTGCTCTGCTTCGGCGTGCCGCCGGCCGCCTCCTGGCTGCTGGCGATCCCGGCGCTGGTCCTGCAGTTCAGCTTCAACACCGGCGTGGCGATGATCATGGCCCGCTGGGGCGCCAAGACCCCGGACATCGCCCAGCTGATGCCGTTCGTGCTGCGCACCTGGATGTACGTCTCCGGCGTCATGTGGAACATCGACAAGCTGACCGGCAACCACAGCGGCCTGCCGAGCTGGGTGAACCCGGTGCTCAAGGCACAGCCCGCCGCGGTCTACATCGACCTGATGCGCTACGCCCTGATCGACAGCTTCCACGCGCACCAGCTTCCGCCCCACGTCTGGATCCTCGCGACCGGCTGGGCCCTGCTCGCGGGCGTCGGCGGCTTCATCTACTTCTGGAAGGCTGAGGAGACGTACGGCCGTGGCTGAGCACCCGAACGACACCCCCATCCCCACGGTCGTCGCCGACAAGGTGGACATCGTCTACCGGGTCCACGGCACCGGCGCCGGCCGCGGCTCCGCCACCGCCGCCCTGAACCGCATGCTGCGCCGCAAGCAGGCCGAGAAGGCGGCGGGCACCCGCCTGGTGCACGCGGTCAAGAGCGTCTCCTTCGTCGCCTACAAGGGCGAGGCGATCGGCCTCATCGGCACCAACGGCTCCGGCAAGTCCACCCTGCTCAAGGCGGTCGCCGGCCTGCTCCCGGTGGAGAACGGCGCCATCTACACCGACGGCCAGCCCTCCCTCCTCGGCGTCAACGCCGCCCTGATGGGCGACTTGACCGGTGAGAAGAACGTCTACCTCGGCGGCCTCGCCATGGGCATGTCCCGCGAGGAGATCAAGGACCGCTACCAGGACATCGTCGACTTCTCCGGCATCAACGAGAAGGGCGACTTCATCACCCTGCCGATGCGGACCTACTCCTCCGGCATGGGCGCCCGGCTGCGCTTCTCCATCGCCGCCGCCAAGGACCACGACGTGCTGCTCATCGACGAGGCGCTGGCCACCGGGGACGCGTCCTTCCGGATGCGCTCCGAGGAGCGCATCCGCGAGCTGCGCCAGCGCGCGGGCACGGTGTTCCTGGTCAGCCACAACAACAAGTCCATCCGCGACACCTGCGAGCGGGTGCTGTGGCTGGAGCGCGGTGTGCTGCGCATGGACGGCCCGACCGAGGAGGTCCTCGCCGAGTACGAGTCCTTCACCGGCGACAAGTCCGACAAGACGCAGCCCAAGCCGGCGGCCACGCCGCCGAAGCAGGCCGACCCGGTGACCGCCGCCCCGGCCACCTGATCCTGCCGCACGCGAAAGGCGCCCCGAGCCGCACCGGCCCGGGGCGCCTTTCGCGTCGTACGGCTACGCGTGCGTGCGCAGCAGCGTCCGCATCGTCCGCATGGCCACCGACAGGTTGGCCAGGTCGAAGGAGTCCGAGCTGCGGATCTCCTCCAGGGTGGTCCGGGCCCGGCCCAGGATCGCCGCGTTCTTCTGCTCCCAGGCCTGGTAGCGCTGCTCGGGCGTCGACGTGCCGTCACCGGCGGCGAGGACGTCGGCGGTGAGCATCGCGTGGGCCGCGTACAGGTCCTCGCGAATGGACGCGCGGGCCATCGACTGCCAGCGGTCGGCGCGCGGGAGCTCGATGATGCGGTCCATCAGCTGGGTGACGCCGAGGCGGTCGGCGAGGTCGTAGTAGACCTCGGCGACGTCCAGCGGCTCCTTGCCCGTGCGGTCGGCCACCGAGACGATGTCCAGCGCCGGGAAGGCCGAGGAGAAACCGGCCACCCGGGTCGCCAGCTCGTCCGGGACACCGGCCGCCGACAGCTCGTCGTACACGTGCTGGTACCACTCCAGGTCCGCGCCGCGCAGCAGCTTCGGCAGCTGCTGCCAGACCTGTTCGACCCGCTCGGAGAAGAAGTCGACGGTCTCCAGGAGCTGCAGCGGCTGCGGCCGGTTGTTGAGCAGCCAGCGGGTGCCGCGCTCGACCAGCCGCCGCGAGTGCAGCCGGATCCGGGTCTGCACGGCCGCGTCGACCTTGTTGTCGAGTTCCTCGACGGCGTCCCACACCGGCGCCGAGCGGAAGATCGCACGGGCCGCGGTCTGCGCCCGGACGATCTCCTCCAGGGAGGCCCCGGTCTCCTCGCGCAGCCGGTGCAGGTAGGTCGTACCACCGGTGTTGACCGTGTCGTTGACCAGGACGGTGGTCGTGATCTCACGGCGCAGCGGGTGGGTGGCGAGGGCGGCGGCGAACCGCTCGCGCAGGGCCGTCGGGAAGTACGCGTGCAGCAGACCGCTCAGGTACGGGTCGTCCGGCAGCGTGGTGGCCAGCAGCTCGTCGGCGACAGTGATCTTCGTGTAGGCCAGCAGGACGGCCGTCTCCGGGCCGGTCAGGCCCTGGCCGGTGCCGATGCGCTCGCGGATCTGCCGGTCGGTGGGCAGGAACTCCAGGGCGCGGTCCAGGTGGCCCTCCCTGACCAGGTGGCGCAGGAAGCGCTGCTGGGCGTGGAGCATGTCCCCGGACTGGGCGAGGGCGTTGGCGATGGCCACGTTCTGCGCGTAGTTGTTGCGCAGCACCAGGGAGCCGACCTCGTCGGTCATCTCGGCGAGCAGCTTGTTGCGCTGCTTGACGGTCATGTCGCCGTCCGCGACCACTCCGTTGAGCAGGATCTTGATGTTCACCTCGTGGTCGGAGGTGTCCACCCCGGCGCTGTTGTCGATCGCGTCGGTGTTGATCTTGCCGCCGCGGCGGGCGAACTCGATCCGGCCGAGCTGCGTCAGGCCCAGGTTGCCGCCCTCGCCGACCACCTTGACGCGCAGGTCGGCGCCGTCGACGCGGATGGCGTCGTTGGCCTTGTCGCCGACGTCGGCGTTGGACTCGGTCGACGCCTTGACGTAGGTGCCGATGCCGCCGTTCCACAGCAGGTCGACCGGCGCGTGCAGGATCGCCTTCATCAGGTCGGCCGGGGTCAGCTTGGCGACCTTGTCCTCGATGCCGAGGGCCTCACGGATGTGGCTGTTGACCGGGATGGACTTGGCGCTGCGGGGGAAGACGCCGCCGCCCGCCGAGAGCAGTTCCGTGTTGTAGTCGCCCCAGCTGGAGCGGGGCAGTTCGAACAGGCGGCGGCGCTCGGCGTAGGAGGTGGCCGCGTCCGGGTTCGGGTCGATGAAGATGTGCCGGTGGTCGAAGGCGGCGACCAGCCGGATGTGCTCGGAGAGCAGCATGCCGTTGCCGAACACGTCACCGGACATGTCACCGATGCCGACGACCGTGAAGTCCTCGCTCTGGGTGTCGACGCCCAGCTCCCGGAAGTGCCGCTTCACGGACTCCCAGGCACCGCGCGCGGTGATGCCCATGCCCTTGTGGTCGTAGCCCGCGCTGCCGCCGGAGGCGAAGGCGTCCCCGAGCCAGAAGTTGTAGCTGCCGGCGACCTCGTTGGCGATGTCGGAGAACGTCGCCGTGCCCTTGTCGGCCGCGACCACCAGGTAGGTGTCGTCCTCGTCGTGCCGGACCACGTCCTGCGGGGGCACGACCTCGCCGGCCACCATGTTGTCGGTGATGTCGAGCAGCGCCGAGATGAACGTCTTGTAGCTGGCGATGCCCTCCGCGAGCCACGCGTCCCGGTCCTTGGCCGGGTCCGGCAGCTGCTTGGCGACGAAACCGCCCTTGGCGCCGACCGGCACGATGACGGTGTTCTTCACCATCTGCGCCTTGACCAGGCCGAGGATCTCGGTGCGGAAGTCCTCACGCCGGTCGGACCAGCGCAGACCGCCGCGCGCGACCTTGCCGAAGCGCAGGTGCACGCCTTCGACACGCGGCGAGTACACCCAGATCTCGAACGCCGGGCGGGGCGCCGGCAGGTCGGGGATGGCCTGCGGGTCGAACTTCATGGAGACGTAGGAATGGGGCTTGCCCTCGGCCGTCTCCTGGAAGAAGTTGGTGCGCAGGGTCGCCTTGATGACGGTCAGGAAGGACCGCAGGATGCGGTCCTCGTCGAGGCTCGCCACCTGGTCGAGCGCCGCGTCCAGCTCTTCGAGGAGGGCGTCGACGATCTCCAGGCCGGCCTTCTGCCGGTCCGGCGACATCCGCGCCTCGAACAGGGAGACGAGCAGCCGGGTGGTGTGGACGTTGTTGCGGAGCGTGGTCTCCATGTAGTCCTGGCTGAACGTGGAGCCGGCCTGGCGCAGGTACTTGGCGTACGCCCGCAGCACCATCGCCTGCCGCCAGGTCAGCCCGGCGCTCAGCACCAGCGCGTTGAACCCGTCGTTCTCCGCCTGTCCGGTCCAGGTCGCCGCGAACGCCTCCTGGAACCTCTCACGGCCGTCGTCGCCCAGGTAGTCGCCGCTCGCGGCACCCGAGGACTTCGGCATGCGCAGCCCGAAGTCGTAGATCCACGCGGTGGTCCGGTCCGAGCAGCGCAGCTCGTAGGGCCGCTCGTCGATCACCTCGACGCCGAGCGTGTTGAGGACCGGCAGCACCGCGGACAGGGAGATCGCCGCGCCCTTGCGGTAGATCTTGAAGCGGCGCTCGCCGGGTGCGGCGCCCACCGGCTCGTAGAGGCTGAGGGCGAAGTCGTTGCCCGTCTCCTCGGTGAGCCGCTCCAGGTGGACGAGGTCGGCGACCGCCGCGCGCGGGGTGTGGTCGGCCTTGTAGCCCTCGGGGAACGAGTTGGTGTACCTGCGCTGCAGCTCGGCCGCGCGCTCCTCGCCGAGCTCCGCGTTGAGCGCCTCGGCGAAGCCGTCGGCCCAGGAGCGGGCCGCCTCGACCAGGCGGGCCTCGATGCGGTCCTTGTCGACGTCGGCCAGCTCGGGCAGTTCGGTGCCCTGCGGGACGCGGACCACGAAGTGCAGCCGGGACAGGATCGACTCGGTGTTCCAGGCCGTGAAGTCGACGCTGGTGCCGCCGAGTTCCTCCTTGAGGATGTCGATGATGCGCAGCCGGACGCCGGTGGTGTAGCGGTCGCGGGGCAGGTAGACGAGGGCCGAGTAGTAGCGGCCGTACTCGTCCTGGCGCAGGTAGAGGCGGAGCCGGCGGCGTTCCTGGAGGTAGAGGACGCTGGTGACGATCGACTCGAGCTCGGGGACCGGGGTCTGGAACAGCTCGTCGCGCGGGTAGGTCTCCATGATCTGGAGCAGGTCGCGGCCGTCGTGGCTGTTGGGCGAGAAGCCGGCCCGCTCCAGGACCGCGTCGACCTTGCGCCGGATCACCGGCACCCGGCGCACCGACTCGGTGTACGCGGCGGACGAGAACAGCCCGAGGAAACGCCGCTCACCGACCACGTTGCCGTCCGCGTCGAACTTCTTGACGCCGATGTAGTCCAGGTACGACGGCCGGTGCACGGTCGCCCGGCTGTTGGCCTTGGTCAGGACGAGGAGCTTGTGCTCGCGGGCCTTGGCGCGCGCGTCGGCCGGGAGCCGCTCGAAGGACGGGCTGACGGGGTGGCCCTCGTCGACGGCGTGGTGCGGGTCGGAGCGCAGGATGCCCAGGCCGGTGCCGGGCACGGCGGCCAGGGAGTCGTCCTCGCGCAGCTGGTACTCGCGGAAGCCCAGGAAGGTGAAGTGGTCGGCGGCCAGCCAGCGCAGCAGCTCGCGGGCCTCCTCGACCTCGGGGCGCGGCAGGTCGGCGGGGACCGGTTCGTCACCGAGCTGCTCGGCGACCCGGGCGGCGCACTCCCGCATCTTCTCCCAGTCCTCGACGGCCTCACGGACGTCGGACAGGACGCGCAGCAGGTCGGAGGTGATCTGCTTGAGGTCGGCGCGGTCGGTCTCCCGGTCGATCTCGACGTGGATCCACGACTCGATGTGCGTGTCGTGCGGCAGGTCCTCGCCGGCGGCCGGGGTCGGCAGCACCTCGATCAGCTTGCCGGTGAGGTCGCGGCGGACGACGAACTGGGGGTGGATGACGACGTGGATGCCACGCCCCTGCCGGGTCAGCTCGTTGGTGACCGAGTCGACGAGGAAGGGCATGTCGTCGGTGACGACCTCCACCACGGTGTGGCTGCAGGTCCACCCGTTCTCCTCGACGGTCGGGGTGTGGACCCGGACGTTGGCGGTGCCCTGCGGACGGGTCTCGGCGAGACGGTAGTGCGAGACGGCGGCGCCGAAGACGTCGACCGGGTCGCGGTCGGCCAGGTCCTCCGGTGCGGTGTGCAGGTAGTAGCGCTGGAGGAACGTGAGGACGGACTCCTGGTCCACCTCTCCCGTCGTCCCGGTCGGTAGATGGGCCCCGGCCGGGCTGTTCTCAGCTACCCGGGCGGCCCGATCGAGCAGCTCGGCCTTGGCTTCGTCCAGCTTGGTCTGCATTGTCCTCTGGCTCCTGTCGCGCGCCATTGCGTGACGTAGAAGGAAGTACGGGCTCTTCCCCCTGCGGCTCGACGCCACGGCCGGGGTCTCCGGTCTGCTTCGACGCTATGCCGCAGGGTGAGACGAGCGGGGGGTATTCAGCCATTCTCGACGGGCCCCGAGGGTGTGACGTCGCTCTCGGCGCCACCACTGCCAGGGCCGTCGTCGACGCCCTCCGCCTGAGAAGACCAGCGACCGCCACCCGGTCACGGAGTTGTTCCGTGCTCACCGGGCGCAGGGCAGGGGCGACGCCCCCGCGAACTATCGCGCTGATCACGCCACCAGGCTATCGCCCATGACCGGGGGCCCGTCATGAGCCGTATGTGTACAAAACAGGGGGTGCAAGTTTGACGTTCTGCACAGCGACGACCGCACACGCAGGCAATAGCGCGGTAAAACGGCGCCCCCCGCGGCCCCCGGGCCCCCGGGCCCCCGGGCCCCCGGCTCACGCCACGAGTCTCTCCGCCTCCTCGACCGCCTCCGCCAGCGAGTCCACCACCGGCACACCGGCCTCCTCCAGGCTCGCCCGGCCGTGTGACCCCCCGGTGTACAGCACGGCCTTCGCGCCGGCCGCCCGCGCGGCCACCGCGTCGTCCGCCGCGTCCCCGATCACCACGGTCCGGCCGGGCGCGACGTCCTCCAGCTGCCGCAGGTGCCGCACCATGTGCTCGGCCTTGCTGCCCCCGGACGGCCCGACCCGCCCCTCCACCCGCAGGAAGTGCGGCTCGATGCCGAACCCGCGCACCAGCGGCACGAGTTCGTCGTGCACGTACATGCTCAGCAGCGACTGACTGCGCCCCACCGAACGCCACCCGGCCAGCAGCTCGGCCGCCCCCTCGGTCAGCCCGCACCGGCCGCGGTGCTCGGCGTAGTACGAGTGGAAGATCTCGTCCATGACCTCCCACTCGGACTGCGTCGGCAACCGCCCCATCAGCCGCTCGTAGAACTTCGGCACCGGCACGCAGTACAGCGCCCGGTACTGCTCAAGGGTGATCGGCGCCAGGCCCAGCTCGGCCGAGGCCGCGTTCGTCGCTCCGATGATCGCGTCGTTGTCGTGGAACAGCGTTCCGTTCCAGTCCCAGACGATGTGTGCGCGTTCATGCTTCCCCATGCCGAAAACGCTACCCGCCGTCACTGACAGGGAAGCGGTCCCCGCGGGTGTCAGCCGAGTCCCACCAGGCTGGGGATCTCCTGCGTGGCGTACCAGAGCAGTTCGTGGTCCTCGGCCCCGTCCACCACGAACTGCGCGTCGTCGTCCCCGCCGTCCGCGGCCGGCAGCGCCCCGGCCGCCGCGGTCACGTCGTCCTGCGCGTCGTCGGAGTCGACGTGCACGGCGGCCGCCTTGGCCAGCGCCACCGTCGTCGCCACCCGCACCTCGCCCAGGGCGGCCGGGTCGAGGCCACGGTCCGGATCGGACGCCGCGGCGCCGTCGGGGACGTCCACGGCGACCACGACCCGGCGCCGCGGCGCGTCCGGGTCGGCGGCGAGCAGCCGCAGGGAGGCCAGCGCGGCGCGGTTGAGCGCGGCGTACTCCAGTTCCTCCATGTCGTCGGAGAGGTACCACTCGCGCAGGGCGGGCGTGACGGCGTAGGCGACGAACGGACCGGTCCCCAGCTCGCCCGTCTTGTACGCCTCGGCGAGCGCGGGGAGGGTCAGGGGGACGTAGACGCGCATGCTGGCCGCTCTCTCTGGACGCTTCGACTCTGCCGGTGCCGCTCTCCCGAAGGCCGTCGGGCGTTCCGGAGAGGGCCTTCAGGATACGTGCGGGCGTCCCCTTTCGGGTCCCGGGCGGTGACTCCGCGGGCGTCCACCCGGCACCCCTCGATTCACCCGGTACCGCCGCCCGCCCGGCGGGTTTTCCCCACCCACGACCACTCGGATAGGTGAATTCTGCTGGCTCCTGACACGCGCCGCTCTCGCCTTGCCGCCGCCGTCCCGGTCCCCGTACAAGATCCCCAACCTCAAGTTACCGCCCGGTACCAGCCGGGCCGCCGATCGGGGACCCCCCATGAACAAGGTCATGACCCGGACCGCCCAGCCCCGCCCCACCGCCACCCGCCCACCCGGCCGCCGCGACTCCCGCCGCCCCGCCGCCCCGGCCTCCCGCAGGCCGCTCGGCCCACCGGCGACCCCGACCGGCCCACGGCCCACCGACCTCTTCGCGGAGCGTCTGCTGGCCGTGCTGAGCGGACGCCGCCCGGTCCACTGGATGCTCCGGCACACCGCGGGCGCCGCCTACGACGACCTGGCCCGCCTCGCCGAACACGGCCCCCTGCGCACCCGCGGGACCGACCCCGTCGTCCGCGACATCGGCTACTTCGTCCCCCGCACCGGCGCCCTGGAAGTCTTCGCCCGCATCGCGGCGGGCGACCAGCTCCGCGCCATGGCCTTCCGCCTGGAACAGGGCCCCGACCTGCGCTGGCGCTGCACAGCGGTGGAACTGGGCGGCCCCCGCCCACCCCGGTCCGGTTGAGATCCACGCCAAGCAGCGGCCGGCGCCGTCGGGGGCGAGGCCCGCCGGCCCCGGACGGACCGTGGGCTCCGCGAGCGGCCCATGCGTTCCGCGGACGGCCGAAGCACGCAAGCGGCGTCCCGTCCGGGCCCCGGGGCCGCCGAGGCCCCGTACGCCGAAGGGCCGGCCCTCCCCGTAGGGATGGCCGGCCCTCCTGGAGGCGCTGTCGTCGCCGTCACTTCCGGCGGCGGCTGCCCTTCGCCTGCTTGCGGCGCTCCGCGCGGGTCAGGCCGTCGGCCTCGGAACGGGCCGGCTTGTCGTCGTCGTAGTCGAAGTCGCCCTCGACGAGGCCGCCCTCGCCGTCCACGGTGGCCGCGGAGAAGTGCATGCCCCGCCGCTGCGGCGCCTCCAGGCCCTTGGCGCGGATCTCGGGACGCGAGGAACCCGCCTGCGCCGGCACCGCGTCCTGGACACCTTCCACGGCCGCCCCGGAGTCCTCGACCGGGACCTCCTCGACCTGCTGCTCGACCTGGACCTCCAGGTTGAACAGGTAGCCGACGGACTCCTCCTTGATGCCGTCCATCATCGCGGTGAACATGTCGAAGCCCTCACGCTGGTACTCGACCAGCGGGTCCTTCTGGGCCATCGCGCGCAGGCCGATGCCCTCCTGGAGGTAGTCCATCTCGTAGAGGTGCTCACGCCACTTGCGGTCCAGGACCGACAGCACGACCCGGCGCTCCAGTTCACGCATGATCTCCGAGCCGAGCTGCGCCTCACGCGAGGCGTACTGCTCGTGGATGTCGTCCTTGATGGACTCGGAGATGTACTCGGCGGTCAGGCCCGCACGGTCGCCGGCCGCCTCCTCCAGCTCCTCGATGGTGACCTTCACCGGGTAGAGCTGCTTGAAGGCACCCCACAGCCGGTCGAGGTCCCAGTCCTCCGGGAAGCCCTCGGCGGTCTCCGCGCCGACGTACGCGTCGATCGTGTCGTCCATGAAGTGCTGGATCTGTTCCTGAAGGTCCTCGCCCTCCAGGACCCGGCGGCGCTCGCCGTAGATGACCTCGCGCTGCCGGTTGAGCACCTCGTCGTACTTCAGGACGTTCTTACGGGTCTCGAAGTTCTGCTGCTCCACCTGCGACTGCGCGGACGCGATCGCGCGGGTGACCATCTTGTTCTCGATCGGCACGTCGTCCGGCACGTTCGCCATGGACATCACGCGCTCGACCATCTGGGCCTTGAACAGGCGCATCAGGTCGTCACCGAGGGAGAGGTAGAAGCGGGACTCGCCGGGGTCGCCCTGACGGCCGCTGCGGCCGCGCAGCTGGTTGTCGATCCGGCGCGACTCGTGCCGCTCGGTGCCGAGGACGTAGAGCCCGCCGAGCTCCTTGACCTCCTCGAACTCCGCCTTCACCGCCTGCTGGGCCTTTTCCAGGGCGGCGGGCAGGGCGGCCGCCCACTCCTCGATGTGCTCCTCGGGGTCGAGGCCGCGCTGGCGCAGCTCCGCCTCGGCGAGGTCCTCGGGGTTGCCGCCGAGCTTGATGTCGGTTCCACGGCCGGCCATGTTGGTGGCCACCGTCACGGCGCCCCGGCGGCCGGCCTGCGCCACGATCGACGCCTCGCGCTCGTGGTGCTTGGCGTTGAGCACCTCGTGCTGGATACCGCGCTTGGAGAGCTGCTGCGAGAGGTACTCCGACTTCTCGACGGAGGTGGTGCCGACCAGGATCGGCTGGCCCTTCTCGTGCTTCTCCGCGATGTCGTCGACGACCGCCTCGAACTTGGCGACCTCGGTGCGGTAGATCAGGTCCGACTGGTCCTTGCGGATCATCGGCTTGTTCGTCGGGATCGGCACCACGCCGAGCTTGTAGATCTGGTGGAACTCGGCGGCCTCGGTCATGGCCGTACCGGTCATGCCGGACAGGCCGGGCAGTTCCTTGCCGTTGTGGTCGTGGCGCTTGTAGAGGCGGAAGAAGTTCTGCAGGGTGATCGTGGCGAGGGTCTGGTTCTCGTCCTTGATGTCCACCCCTTCCTTCGCCTCGATCGCCTGGTGCATGCCCTCGTTGTAGCGGCGGCCGGCGAGGATACGGCCGGTGTGCTCGTCGACGATCATGACCTCGCCGTCCATGACGACGTAGTCCTTGTCCTTCTTGAAGAGCTCCTTCGCCTTGATGGCGTTGTTCAGGTAGCCCACCAGAGGGGTGTTCACCGACTCGTAGAGGTTGTCGATGCCCAGCCAGTCCTCGACCTTGGAGACACCGGACTCGTGGATGGCGACCGTGCGCTTCTTCTCGTCGACCTCGTAGTCGCCGGTCTCCTCGATGCCCTTGAGCGGGTTGCCGGCCTCGCCCTTCTTCAGGCGCAGGACCAGCTTGGCGAAGTCGCCGTACCACTTGGTGGCCTGGTCGGCCGGGCCGGAGATGATCAGCGGCGTACGGGCCTCGTCGACCAGGATGGAGTCGACCTCGTCGACGATGGCGTAGTTGTGGCCGCGCTGGACCAGTTCGTCCTGGGCCCACGCCATGTTGTCGCGCAGGTAGTCGAAGCCGAACTCGTTGTTCGTGCCGTAGGTGATGTCGGCGGCGTACTGCTCGCGGCGCTGGGCCGGCGTCATGTTGGCCAGGATGCAGCCGACGCTCAGGCCGAGGAACTTGTGGACGCGGCCCATCATCTCGGAGTCGCGCTCGGCCAGGTAGTCGTTGACCGTGATGAGGTGCACGCCCTTGCCGGCCAGCGCGTTCAGGTACGCGGGCAGGGTGCCGACGAGGGTCTTGCCCTCACCGGTCTTCATCTCGGCCACATAGCCGAGGTGGAGGGCCGCGCCGCCCATGATCTGCACGTCGTAGTGGCGCTGGCCGAGGACGCGCTTGGCGGCCTCGCGGACGGTCGCGAACGCCTCGGGGAGCAGGTCGTCGAGGCTCTCGCCGTCCTGGTAGCGCTGCTTGTACTCATCGGTGAGGGCCCGCAGCTCGGCGTCGGAGAGGTCGACGAAGTCCTCTTCGATGGAGTTGACCTGGTCCGCGATGCGGTGCAGCTTGCGCAGGATCTTGCCTTCGCCTGCACGCATGATCTTCGAGAGGACGGACACGGGGGTTTGTCTCCTTGCCGGTCGGGCCTGGGACGGTCGGTTTCCATTTGACTTACTGAGCAACGGCCATCGTATGCGAGGACCCGGGCGCGCCGGGAGGCCTGGCGGCCCGACGACCGTCGGCTGCTTTTCCGATTCATACGGGACAACGGCCGGGGTGCGCAGATAGTGCCGCGCCGGACCGAGGAATTGTGCGAAATGTGATCACCCGGTCACGGAGCGCGAAAGAGCTGGCGGGCCGGGCGGCGGGCCGCGCAGAATCAGCCGATGGACCCCGTCACGCTCACCACTCCTCGTCTGCTGCTGCGCGCGGTCGGCCCGCAGGACACCGACGCGGTGTACGCGGCCGTCCAGGATCCCGACATCCAGCGCTGGACGACGATTCCCTCCCCCTACCTCCCGGAGCACGCGCGCGGCTTCACGGAGCAGATGGTTCCCGACGGCTGGTCCGACGGCTCGATGTTCACCTTCGGGGTCTTCCTTCCCACCAAGGGCCTGGCCGGGATGCTCGCGCTCACCATGCGCTCGCTGGGGACGGCCGAGGTGGGCTTCTGGGCCGCACAGGAGCACCGCGGCCGCGGCTACATCACCGAGGCCACCCGCGCCGTCGCCCGCTGGGCCTTCACCGAGATGGCGATCGACCGGGTCGAATGGCGTGCCGAGGTCGGCAACCACCCCTCGCGCGCGGTCGCGGAACGCGCGGGTTTCACCATGGAGGGCACCCTCCGCTCCTGCCTCAACAACAAGGGCGTCCGACGCGACTGCTGGGTGGGCTCCCTGCTCCCGTCCGACCTGGGCCTGCCGTCGGCCGCGCCCTACCTCCCCGCGCCTTCACGGGACTGAGACCGCAGCTCTTACCGCACTGTCAGTGGCACCCTCTAGGGTCCGGGACATGACGACCCTTCCGCGCCCCGCCGCCCTCTCGGCGGACGAAGCCCGCCGTATCGCCCTGAAGGCCCAGGGCTTCCTCGGTGCCCCGGACCGCCGCTCGGGCGTCCGGGGCGTGCTCCGCCACCTCGGCGCGGTCCAGCTCGACACCATCTCGGTCCTCGCCCGCTCCCACGAGCTCGTCCCGTACGCCCGCCTCGGCCGCGTGGGCCGCAGGGCGGTGGAGGCCGCCTACTGGCAGGACACCCATGCCTTCGAGTACTGGTCGCACGCGGCCTGCATCCTCCCCATCGAGGAATGGCCGCACTTCGCGTTCCGCCGCCGCGCCTACCGCGACCGCCCGCACTGGAACCACGACCTCCCCGAGGGTGTCTACGACCAGGTCATCAAGCAGCTGCGCGCCGAGGGCCCGCTGACCGCCACCGAGTTGGGCGGCGCGAAGAAGACCAGCGAGTGGTGGGACTGGTCCGGCACCAAGGTCGCCGTGGAGCGCGCGCTGATGTACGGCGAGGTGGTGTGTGTCGAGCGGCGCGGCTGGAAGCGGGTGTACGACCTCGCCGAGCGCGCGGTCCCGCAGGAGTTGCTGCACGACGACCTGGACGACGCCGAGTGCCTGCGGCGCCTGGTGCGGCTGGCCGGGCAGTCGCTGGGGGTCGGTACGCGTGCGGACATCGCCGACTACCACCGGCTGAAGGGTGAGCAGGTCGACGCGGTGATCGCCGACTCGGGGCTGGTACCGGTGGAGGTGGAGGGCTGGGGGAAGCCCGCCTGGGCCGACCCCGCGGTCCTGGCCGCACCGCTGCGCGGCCGGCACCGTACGACGCTGCTCTCCCCGTTCGACTCCCTGATCTGGGACCGGGCGCGCACGGAGCGGATCTTTGGCTTCACCCACCGGCTGGAGGCCTACGTACCGAAGCCGAAGCGGGTGCACGGCTACTACGCGATGCCGGTGCTGGCCGGCGGCCGTCTGGTGGGCCGGGTGGATCCGGCACGCGAGGCCGGCGGGGTCCTGGTGGCCCGCCAGGTCACGCTGGACGGCCCGAAGGCGGTCCCGGCGGTCGCGGAGGCGCTGGTGGAGGCGGCGAGCTGGGTGGACTGCACGACGGTGCGGGTGGAGCGCGTGGACGCTCCCGAGCTGCGCGAGCCCCTGATCCGGGAGGTGACCCGCTTCCTGACGGCCGCGCTGCGCTGACGGCTGCCGGCTCGGCTGTCGGCGTCGCCGCCTCAGCGGATCTCCAGGATCTTCTCCCGCATCGCGTAGACCACCGCCTCCATCCTGGAGTGCAGCTGGAGCTTCTCCAGGATGTTGCGCACGTGGTTCTTCACGGTGTTCTCGGAGATGAACAACTCCTTCGCGATGTCGCGGTTGTTCATCCCCGTGGCGACGAGCTTGAGCACCTCGAGTTCACGGTCGGTGAGCCGCGGCGCCGGCACCAGCCGGCGCTCGTCGGTGCGCTGGATCATCGACTTGAACTCGGTGAGGAGTTTCGACGCCATGGACGGGCTGATCTGCGACTGCCCGTCGGCCACCGCGCGGATGGCGGTGGCCACCTCGTCGGTGGAGATCTCCTTGAGGAGATAACCGGTCGCGCCCGCCTTGATCGCTTCGTAGAGGTCGGCCTCCTCGTCGCTGATCGTCAGCATGATGATCTTCGCGCTGGGCGCGACCTCCTTGATGGAGGTGCAGGCCTCGATACCCCCGCGCTTGGGCATCCGGACGTCCATCAGCACGATGTCGGGCAGCAGGTCGGCGGCCTTGTCGACGGCCTCGGCACCGTCGCCCGCCTCCCCGACGACCTGGATGTCCTCCTCGGCGGCGAGGACGATCTCCAGACCGCGGCGGAAGAGGGCGTGGTCGTCCACGACAAGGACTCTGATCGGTTCCCTGCGCGGAGTGCCGCCCGCGTCCGGGCCCATGCCGACGACGCCGTCGCGGGCGCCCCCGTCCTGCATCGGTCCGAAGCTTTCCGCCATCGTTCCTCCCCCTGAAGGCTGTGGCCTGTGGTGCTGTGCCATCGCCAACCCAAGGCAGCGGCCCACCGGTTGGGCCACTGCCGCCATGATTCCATGCCGGGCCGACAACGCGGTGCCAGAGCGGGGCGCGAAGTGGTCGCACACCGGTGCCCCCGGGGGCGCACACGCGCTTCCAGGGGCACAGGCTCAGTTGCGTGCCGGGCGGGTCAGCCGCCCAGCGTGCCTCCCGCCGCCGGGGGCTCCGCCTGGGTCACCATCGGGTCGGTGCTGAGGTGGATGACGCCGTAGTCGTAAGCGTGCCGGCGGTAGACGACGCTCGGCTCCTTGGACTCGGAGTCGACGAACAGGTAGAAGTCGTGTCCGACCAGTTCCATCTCGTAGAGGGCCTGGTCGAGGCTCATCGGGGAGGCGACGTGGGTCTTCTCGCGGACGATCAGCGGGCCTTCGCCGCGGACCTCCAGCGAGCCGATCTTCTTGGTGGGGACGCCGTCCGTGTCCTCCGACGGGACGGGGGTGCCGTTCCCGTTGAGTGTGGCCGCGCCCGGGACGTGGTCGGGGACCTCGGCGGCCGAGATCCGCCGCGAACCGCGGCGCGAGAACCGCTTGTCGTGCTGCTTGCGCAGCCGCGCGTCCAACTTCTCCGCCGCCAGGTCGAGCGCCGCGTACGGGTCACTGGCCGCTGCCTCCGCCCGGATCACCGGACCGCGGGAGCGGAGCGTGATCTCCACTCGGTCGCAACGGTCGGCCTGTCGGGGGTTGGGCTCCTTGGAGACCTCGACGTCGAGGCTGATCACCTTGCCGTCGAGCTTCTGGATCTTCTCCAGCTTCAGCTTCTCGGCCACGTGCTTGCGGAACCGCTCGGGCACCTCGGTCTTGCGGCCCTTGACGACGATGTCCACGCAGAACTCCGTTCCCGGATCGCTCCGCTCCACTGGCGGAGCATCTCCCTTTTTGCACCCGACTCCGGTGAACCCCGGAGCCTCGGACTCGGCGACTTCACCTCCTCCTCCCCCATGGGCAAGATCTGCACCCCGGCACCGCGATGATTACGGAAAAACCGCGGCACGGCATTCGGATATGAGGGGCATGGCCTGCGGCTTTCTCCCTCACAACCGAACATATCTCGCCCGGACGGCTGTCGTCACCCTCTACTGATGCGTACCTCCATTCCAGTGAATTGGTCCCGTCACTACCTGCAACGATGTTGGTTCGCAGTCAGTTCCGTTTCATTTCGAAAGAATCTGGTGCGGCCGCGATCACAGCGGCACGGACCGGCCCCGCGAGGGAGTTCCCTGCGGTCTTTCCCGGTGCGTTCCGTGTCCACTTCGCTGGTTCTTCTCCTGATCCGGCCTTCCGTTCCTCCCTTACTTCCCAGGTCGCGCGCCGATACACAGCCCTCGTGGTTTCTCCTGTCCCACCGGGCGCGGTGGCCTCCCGTACCGCGCGAGCCGCCTCCGCGAGAGTGGCGCCGGTGGTCACCAGGTCGTCGACGAGGACGACCCGGCCCCCGGCGAGCAACCGTGCACCGCTCGCCGTCACCTCCAGCGCGTCCGCGAGGTTGGCCAGCCGCTGCCGGGAGTCGAGCCCCGACTGGTCGGCCACGGCCCGCCGGTGCCGCAGCACCGCCACCACCCGGGCCGGAACGCCGGAGCGCCGCAGTTCCGCTGCCGCCGCGAGGGCGATCCGCCGCATCGGATCGTGTCCCCGCGCCCGCACGGCCCACCGCGCCGAGGGCACCGGGACGAGCAGCACGGGGTCCGTGGCACTGGCCCCGTCCCTCCCGTCACCTGTCGGAGTACCCGCACCGTCCGCGCCGTCCCGCCAGGAGGCGACGATCCGCACGCCCCGCCCCTGCCGCGACGCGGCCCGCACGGCTCCCGCGAGGGCCGCGCCCAGGGCCCCGGCGAGCGCCAGCGCACCCCGCTCCTTGTGGGCGAGGAGAGCCGCCCGCACCGCGTCCGCGTAAGGCGCCGCCGCGTACACCGCCGGCAGCCCGGGCGGCTCCGGCACCGGTCGCACCCGGCGCGGCGCGGCCCCGCTCAGGGCGGCACGGCACTGCGCACAGAGCACCGTGCGAGGCGTCCCACAGCCTCCGCACTCGGCCGGTAGCACCAGGTCGGTGAGGTCCTGCCACCACCCCCGCATGCGCCCACTGTGCCCCTCCGCGCCCGGACCGGCCACCCCTGTGGACAACCACCTGTGGACAACTCCGTACGCGCCACGCACCACGTCACCCGCGCGGGTGAGAAGGAGGTTCAGCCCGGATAGACCGGCGCCGAACCGTCCTTGATCACCTTCTCCCACTGGTCCCCGGTGGGCAGCCGGACGATCCCGTCGTCCTGCGAGTCGGCCACCAGCGGCACCCGGTCGTCCTCGGACGCGGCGATCGCGAGGACACCCGTGAGGGCCGCCGGCGCGGGCCCGTCCGGCGTGGAACCGTCGACCTGGACGTAACGCGTCTGCTGCACGCCGCCCTGCTCCCGCCCCACCACCACGAGCCGGCTGTCACCGGCCCAGGACATCGCGGTGACCTCCTCGGAGCCGGGAGTCGCCGAGCGCAGTTCGAGGACCGAGACCTCCTGCTGGTCACCGGACCTGGTGCGCTCGATCCGTCCTACGTACAGCGACTGCTCGCCGTCCTTCTCCACGACGAGCGCGATCCGCGCCCCGTCGGCGGCGACCCGCACGTCCTTGATCCGGCCGTTCAGCTCGGGCACCTGCACCGCCAGCGGCTGCCCGACGCCCTTCGCCAGCACGTACAGCCGCGGTTTGGCGGGGTCGCGGTCGGCCACCCACAGGTCGCCCCGGGCGTCCCAGCTCGGCGCCGTCAGCCGGTCGTCGGCGGTCGCACCGTGGCTGGCCAGCACGGCACCGCCCAGCGAACCGTCCGACGCAAGCGAGGTGACGTACAGGTCCCGGCCGTCGCCGGTGACACCGGCCGCGGTGCGCTCGTCGCGGGCGACCGCCACCGACCGCAGCGGCCTGGTGCCCGCACCGAACAGCCCGGGTACCGCCACCGCGCCGGTACCGGTGCCGCCGGTCGGCATCCGCACCAGCCGGTGCTTGCTGTCGAGGAAGTACAGGTATTCGGGCCGCTTGGTGGAGGCGCGCCAGGCGGTGGTCTCGGCCTGGTCCTCGTCGACGTCGCACATGTGGGCGCCGGTGACGGACTGCAGGGCGACCGAGTCCACGGTGGGCGTCAGGTTCCGCAGCGTGAACAGCAACTGGGTCGCCATCTCGGTGCACCTGGCCGCACCGATCCGGGACGCACGCACGTTCAGCGGCACGGTGAGCCGGTTCTGGTCGTCGGGCGCCAGCCCGGACACGCCCTTCTTCAGCGCCGTACCGGTCGGGAAACTCGACCGGACCACCGGGCCGAGCCAGGTGGTGGGGCCGCTCAGCAGCGAACGCACCAGCTGGGTCGTGGGATCCACCCGGCTCCGGACGAACACGGGGTCGGCGACCGCCACCGGCTGCCCGGTCTCCCCCGCCGAGGTGTCCGAGGCGAAGTAGTACTTGTCGACGGACGTGTAGGTGCGCTGGAAGTCCGACTTGCCCAGCACGACACCCTGCGGGAGCGCGTCGATCCGCCACTGGCCGCTCTTGGCGTCCTTCGTCAGATGCACCGTCTTGCGGTACGCCCCGTCGGAGGGCGCGTACGCCTGCGCCGCGTCGACCGTGGCCACCCGGCTGCCCTGAAGCAGGTAGGTCATGCTGTCCGCGTCGTCCTGGTCGGCCGGGCGTCCGGTGGCCTGGATGCTCGGCCCGTTCGCCAGCACGGTCGCCTGCGATTCCGGCCGCCAGGTCTTCGCCGCCGCCGCCGTCAGGTACTTGCGCGCCGTGTCGTAGTGCGGGTCGTCACTGGTCAGGGCCTCCAGGAAGCCCTGCACGATCTCGGTGGACGAGGCGTCCTGCTGCGGCGGCATGGCGAACACCCGCACCTGGGTGTCCTGCCGTGGCGTGGACTCGACGTCCCGCAGGTCGCCGCTGTCCGGCATGGAGGCACAGCCCGCCAGCAGGACGACACCACAGGCCGCGTAGGCCACCGCGCGCACCGGTCTGCGTCGGGCGCCCCCCTCGCGGTCAGCGCCCACGAAATGCCTCCCCTGGCTTGTTCGAGTCGTCCGCCCGGCCGGCCCCTGTGCCCTCCTGACGTCCGGCGCCCTGCGTCGGCCGGGGCACCACGCGCGCGCCGCTGCCGGGCAGCGCGGTCGGGTCGGCGGTCGGCGCCGCGGTGGCCGACCGCTGCGTCATGGACGCGAGCGGTGACGACTGGCCGCCGGACTGCACCGGCACGGTCGCCCGCTTGTCCTCGCCGCCGCGCGGGAGACCGGCGTCGTCGAGGCCCCGGTTGCGCCGGGAGTCCTTGGGCTCCAGAGGTATCGGCGAGCCCCGCAGCGGCTCGTCCGCGGTCCTCGGCAGGGTCAGCCGGAACTGCGACCCGCCGCCCGGCTCCCCCCAGGCCTGCAGCCAGCCGCCGTGCAGCCGTGCGTCCTCCAGGGCGATCGACAGACCCAGCCCCGTACCACCGGTGGTACGCGCGCGTGCCGGGTCCGCCCGCCAGAAGCGGCTGAAGACCCGGGTCGCCTCACCGGGCTTGAGCCCCACGCCGTAGTCGCGCACCGCGACCGCGACGGCGCCGCCGGCCGCGGCCAGCTTGACGACGACGTCCCGGCCCTCACCGTGTTCGACGGCGTTGACGACGAGGTTGCGCAGCACCCGCTCCACCCGTCGCGCGTCCGCCTCGGCCACCACCGGCTGCAGGTCGCCGACCACGCGTATGTGCGTGCCCTTGCGCTCCGCGAGCGGCTCGGCGCCGCTGACCACCCGCCGTACGACCTCCCGGAGGTCTATCGGCTCGGCCTCCAGCGCCGCCGCGCCCGCGTCGAAGCGGCTGATCTCCAGCAGGTCGGCGAGCAGCGACTCGAACCGGTCCAGCTGGTCGGCGAGCAGCTCCGCCGACCGCGCGGTGATCGGGTCGAAGTCCTCGCGCGCCTCGTGGATGACGTCGGCGGCCATCCGCACGGTCGTCAGCGGGGTGCGCAGTTCGTGCGACACGTCCGACACGAACCGGCGCTGCATCCGCGACAGGTCCTCCAGCTGCTGGATCTTCAGCTGGAGGTTCTGCGCCATCTTGTTGAAGGCCTCGCCGAGCCGGGCGATGTCGTCCTCGCCGGTGACCTTCATCCGCTCCTGGAGCCGCCCCGCCGACAGCCGCTCGGCGATCCCGGCCGCCATCCGCACGGGCGTGACGACCTGCCGCACCACCAGCCAGGCGATGGCCCCGAGGAGTACGACGACGAAGAGCCCGGCGGTCGCGAGCGTGCCCTTGACCAGGCTGAGCGACTTCTCCTCCTGGGTGAGGGGGAAGAGGTAGTACAGCTCGTACGGGTTGTTGTTCGGGTCGGTGACCTGCTTGCCGATGACCAGAGCGGGCTGCGACTCCTTGTCGTCCGTGTACATGATCCGGGTGTAGCTCTGCGCGGCGGTCATGCTGCCGTTGATCCGCGCGCGCAGGTCGGCGGGCACGCTGGCCGTCGGGTCGACGAACCCCGAGGCACGGGTGCGGCCGCCGCCGCTGTTGTTGTCACCCGTGGGCAGCGTCACGACGTCGAAGGCGCCCTGCCCGCCACTGGACAGGGACTCCACGAGGTCGCTCATCCATGAGATGAGGGTCTGCGACTGCCGTCCGTCCGCCGTGTCGGCGGCACCGGCCGCGGCCGCCTCGTCGGCTTTCTGCTTGGCCACCGCGAAGCCGCCGGTGGCCTGGGACTGCGAGGCCTTCACCTTGGCGTCCAGCAGGCCGTTGCGCACCTGCCCGATGACGACGAAGCCGAGCAGGAGAACGACGCCCAGCGACATCAGCAGGGTCGTGACGACGACCTTGAGCTGGATGTTGCGCCGCCACAGCCGCATGACCGGCAGCAGCGGCCGGCGCACCCAGCGGATGAGCAGCCGCAGCACCGGGCTGCCCTGGACCCCGCCCTCGAGCAGGCCGCCCTCGAAGAGCAGCCGCCAGCGCGCACCGGGCCGGTCTCCGCCGACAGGCCGCTCCGGGCGGTCCCCGGACCGGCCGGGGGCCGAAGCGGCACTGTCCTCGGACATGTCAGCTCGGTCCTGCCTTGTATCCGACACCACGGACGGTCACCACGATCTCCGGCCGCTCCGGGTCCTTCTCGACCTTGGAGCGCAGCCGCTGGACGTGAACATTGACGAGACGGGTGTCCGCCGCGTGCCGGTAGCCCCAGACCTGCTCCAGGAGCACCTCACGCGTGAACACCTGCCACGGCTTGCGGGCGAGCGCGACCAGCAGGTCGAACTCCAGCGGGGTCAGCGCGATCGACTGCCCGTCCCGCTTCACCGAGTGCCCGGCCACGTCGATGACCAGGTCACCTATGGTGAGCTGCTCGGGAGCCGGCTCCTCCGACCTCCGCAGCCTCGCCCGGATCCGGGCGACCAGCTCCTTCGGCTTGAACGGCTTCACGATGTAGTCGTCCGCGCCCGACTCCAGGCCCACGACCACGTCGACGGTGTCGCTCTTCGCCGTGAGCATCACGATCGGCACCCCGGACTCCGCCCTGATCAGGCGGCACACCTCGATGCCGTCCCGACCGGGCAGCATCAGGTCCAGCAGCACCAGATCCGGCTTGGTCTCACGGAAAGCGGCCAGTGCCTTGTCACCGTCGGCTACGAAAGACGGCTCAAAACCTTCACCACGCAGCACGATGCCGAGCATCTCGGCCAGTGCGCTGTCGTCGTCGACGACAAGGACTCGTCCCTTCATAAACGACATCATCCCATTCTCATAACAGTGAAGGTTGCGCAGGTGACCAGGGTCACCGGCTGGTGACCATAGTCGCAGGGAACCGTCACTGTCTGCCCCCGGTCCACCGAGGTCGATGTCAGTCCGGGACGCCGACACCCGCCCGCACGCCGATCCCTACGCCTGGCCGATCAGCACGCCGCCGAGGCACAGGGCCGCCGCAAGCCACAGCAGGCCCCTTCCGCCGCTCCGGCCCGCGGCCCGCCGCTCGAGTTCCCGCGCACTCAGCAACCCGCCGCAGAGCAGCAGAGCGCCGGCAACCACACGTCTGATCAACCCATGTCCTCACTGACTCGTGGTCACTCCACCCGCCCTGGCGCACAGCTCGGCAAGGGCCTCGGCCGTGACGGGCGAGACGACGCCTTCCTCGGTGACGACGGCCGTCACCAGCTCGGGCGGCGTCACGTCGAACGCCGGGTTGTACGCCTGGGTCCCCAACGGTGCCACCGGAACCCCGCCTCCCGCTCCCGTCACCGGCAGGTGCGGCGCTGTGACCTCGGTCACCTCATACCCGGGGCGCTGTTCCACCTCGATGGCCGCCCCGTCCGGAGTCCCGGGATCAACCGTCGTCAACGGCGCCACCACGATGAACGGCACATGGTGGTAGCGCGCCAGCACCGCGAGCGGATAGCTCCCCACCTTGTTCGCCACGGAACCGTCGGCCGCGATCCGGTCCGCCCCCACCAGCACCGCGTCCACCTCCCCCGCCGCGAACAGCGAACCGGCCGCGTTGTCGGTGAGCAAGGTGTACGCCATACCGCTGCGGGCCGCCTCGTACGCCGTCAGGCGCGCGCCCTGCAGCAACGGCCGTGTCTCGTCCACCCACAGCCGCCGCAGCCGCCCCGCCCGATGCGCCCGCAGGGCCACCGCGAACGCCGTGCCCTCCCCTCCCGACACCAGCGCACCGGTGTTGCAGTGGGTCAGGATCCGATGCCCTCCGCCGGGCAGCAGCTCGTCAAGGAGCGCCAGCCCGTGCTCGGCCATCCGGCCGCTGGCCTCGGCGTCCTCCCGGTGCACCGCCCGCGCCGCGGCCAGCGCAGCCGCGGCCGCCGCCCCCAGATCGCCCTCCGCGGCGAGGGCGGACCGGTACGCCGACGCGGCCCTGCGCACCCCCACCGACAGATTCACGGCGGTCGGCCGGGCGCCCTCCAGCGCCGCCGCCGCCTCGTCCATGTCGAAGCCCCGCGCGGCGGCGAGCGCGACGCCGTACGCCCCCGCTATCCCGAGCAGCGGAGCCCCCCGCACCGAGAGCGACCGGATCGCCTCCACCAGCGCCGGTGCGTCCGTGCACACCAGCTCGACCTCCTCCGCCGGCAGTCTTGTCTGGTCCAGAAGGACCACCACCGGCCCCTCGGGCGGCTCCTCCCACCGGATCACGGGCGTTCCCGCCGGACGCTTGTCCTCGCCGCTGTGCGCGTACTGATCAGCCATGCGGTCAGTGTTCCCCGTATCCCGCGGACAATTGAAGGTGTGCAGCCACTACCGCGGCAGGTCACTGGGCGACCGCCCCATGGCACGATGGCAGCCAACCTGCCACCGCGACCGCGGACGGGCACCGTGAAGGAGCTTCGATGAACGACACTCCGGGCTGGGCCTCGCCCGGATCCGACCCGTCCGACGGGCGGGAACCCGGCGCGTCCGCCCCTGCCGACCGCCCCGTCCCCGCAGGACCCGCCGAACAGCCTGCCGACCAGCCGGTCACGGATCCACAAGGCCCCGGTTCGAAGTGGTCCAAGGAACAGCCACCGCCCGGCCAGTGGTCCGCGCCCACCGGCGCCCCGGCACCGGGCCAGGCGCCACCGCCGCCACCGCCCCCCGGCTCCGGCTGGGGCGGCCGGCCCCCCAGCGGCTACGGAGGCTACGGCGGACCCACCCCTCCCGGCGGCCCCGGTGGCTACGGGCCACCCGGCGGATACGGAGCCTGGGGCGGCGGCTGGGGCGGCCCCCCGCCCGCCGCCAAGCCCGGCGTGATCCCCCTGCGTCCGCTCGGCGTCGGCGAGATCCTCGACGGCGCCGTCTCCACCATGCGCACCTACTGGCGCACCGTCCTCGGCATCTCGCTCACGGTCGCCGTGGTCACCGAGGTCGCGGTGATCCTGCTGCAGGGCCTCGTCCTGAACGACACGCAGACCACCGACGTCCTCAACGACCCGAACGCCTCCTTCAGCGAGGTGAGCCGCGCCGCGGGCGGCGTCGTGGTCAGCTCCGGCGCCGTCCTGCTGATCACCCTGGTCGGCACCATCATCGCGACAGCCCTGCTGACCACCGTCACCAGCCGCGCCGTGCTCGGCAGGGCCGTGACCATCGGCGAGGCCTGGCGCGACGCCCGCCCCCAGGTCCTCAAACTGTTCGGGCTCATCGTCCTGCTGGGACTCATCGCGGTCGGCGTCCTGCTCGCCGGCGCGCTGCCCGGCATCGTCGTCGCCCTCGCCGGCGGACCCGGCGGCGCCATCGCGGCCCTGCTCGTCCTCGGCATCCTCGCGGGCGCCGTCGTCGCCGGGTGGCTGGTGATCCGCTTCTCGCTGGCCTCGCCCGCCCTCATGCTGGAGAAACAGGGCATCACCAAGTCCCTCAGCCGCTCCGCCAAGCTCGTCCGCGGCTCCTGGTGGCGGGTCTTCGGCATCCAGTTCCTGGCCGGCATCATCGCCAACATCGTCTCGTCGCTCGCCGTGATCCCCTTCGCCCTGCTCGGAGCCGTCGTCAGCGGCAACGGCTTCTCCGGCTTCCTCGAGAGCACCGGCGACAACACCGGCTGGACGTTCCTCGTCATCAGCGGCATCGGCTCCGTGATCGGCTCGATGCTCACCTTCCCGATCAACGCCGGCGTCACCGTGCTCCTCTACATCGACCAGCGCATCCGCCGCGAGGCCCTCGACCTCGAACTGGCCCGCGCCTCCGGTGTCGAAACCCACGGCACCGCCACCCCCGGCGCCGTCCCGGGGAGCTGATGCGGTGAACGGGACGGGGGGAGTCCTCACAGCGGTGCCGGCAGCCCTGCCACGCGCCGCAGGCCAAGCCGTGCGCGGCCTGCTGCAGGCCCGGGAAGCGGCCCTGGCGTCGCTGACCGGTTCGGGCGACGAGCCACCCGTGACCGTCCCGCGCGACCCCGCGCGGGACGCGGCACGGCACGAACTGTCCAAACGGATGTACCACGAGAACGACCCCGGGCTGCTGCAACGCGCACTCAACGCGGTCTTCCACTGGATCGACCGCCTGCTCTCCGCCGCCGCGTCCGCGACACCCGGAGGCACGCTGGGCCTGGTCATCGTGGTCCTCGCCGTCGTCGCCGTCCTGGGCGCCCTGTGGTGGCGCCTGGGCACCCCCCGCCACCAGCCCGTCTCCGGCGCCACCCTGTTCGACGACCGCCCCCGCAGCGCCGCCGAACACCGGGCGGCGGCCGAGGCACACGCCGCCCAGGGCCACTGGAGCCAGGCCCTCCAGGAACGCATGCGCGCCGTCGTCCGCGCCCTGGAAGAACGCGCCCTGCTCGACGTCCGCCCGGGCCGCACCGCCGACGAGGCCGCCGCCGAAGCCGGCCGCACCCTGCCCGCCCACACCGACCGGCTGCGCACCGCCGCCCGCGAGTTCGACGACGTGACATACGGCGGACGCCGGGCGACCCAGGTAGCGTACGAACGCATCGCCGAACTCGACCGCGACCTGGAACGCACCAAGCCGATGCTCACCGGCAGCGCCCCCGGCACGGCCCACGACGCCCACCGGGGAGCCGCGCGATGACCACCGGTGCGGCCCCCGACGCGGCGGCCCCGCTCCCGACCACCTCCACCGCACCCAGCGGCCGCCAGGTGTGGACCCGGAGCCGAGGCGTCGTCCTCGCCGTGGTGCTCCTGCTCGCCGGTGCGGTCGCCATCGCCGTCATCCGCTCCGACACCAGGCACGGCACCCTCGACCCGCGTTCCGCGGACCCCACCGGCAGCCGCGCCGTCGCCGAACTCCTCGCCGACCGGGGCGTGTCCACCCGCGTGGTGACCACCCTCGCCGGAGCCCGCGCGGCGACCGGCCCCGACACCACCCTGCTCGTCGCCGTACCCGACCTGCTCACACCGCGCCAGCAGTCCCAACTGCGGGCGGCGACCGGCGCGTCGGGCGGCCGCACCGTCCTCGTCGCCGCGGGCAGCACTTCCGTCGAAGGACTCGCCCCGGGCGTCACCGCCGACCCCGCCACCAGCTCCAGGTCCACCCTCGAACCGCACTGCGACCTGGCCGACGCCCGCCGCGCGGGAAGCGCCGACACCGGCGGCATCCGCTACACCACCACCCACCTCGACGCCGACTCCTGCTACCCCAGCCAGCGCCTGGCCACCCTGATCCGCGTCCCCGCCCCCTCCAAAGGCGGCGACACCGTCGTCCTCGGCTCGCCCGACATCCTGCTCAACGACCACCTCGACAAGGAGGGCAACGCCTCGCTCGCCCTCCAGCTCCTCGGCTCCCGCCCCCATCTGGTCTGGTACCTCCCCTCGCTCTACGACACCTCGGCCACCGGCACCGGCGACCAGAAAAGCCTGTTCGACCTGCTCCCCTCCGGATGGCTCTGGGGCACACTCCAGCTCTTCATCGCCGCGGGCATCGCCGCCTTCTGGCGCGCACGCCGACTCGGCCCCCTGGTGACCGAGAAACTCCCCGTGGCGATCCGCGCCTCCGAAACCGTCGAAGGCCGCGCCCGCCTCTACCGCAAGGCCAACGCCCGCGACCGCGCGGCCGCCGCTCTCCGCTCCACCACCCGCACCCGCCTCGCCCCCCTCGTAGGCGTCCCCGTCTCCCAGGCCCACGCACCCGAGGCCCTGATCCCCGCCCTCTCCGCCCACCTGCACGGCGACGGACAGGCCCTGCACCCCCTGCTCTTCGGACCGCCGCCCGGCGACGACACGGCCCTCGTCGCCCTCACCGACCAGCTCGACGCCCTCGAAAGAGAGGTACGCCGTCCATGATGGACCCGACCACTGACAACGCCGGGATCACCGGGAACCCGGCCGACGCCCGGGCCGCCCTGGAGGCCCTGCGCGCCGAGATCGCGAAAGCCGTGGTCGGCCAGGATCCCGCCGTGACCGGCCTCGTCGTCGCCCTCCTCTGCCGCGGACACGTCCTGCTCGAAGGAGTCCCCGGAGTCGCGAAGACACTGCTCGTCCGCGCCCTCGCCTCCGCCCTCGAACTGGAGACCAAACGCGTCCAGTTCACCCCCGACCTCATGCCGAGCGACGTCACGGGCTCCCTCGTCTACGACACCCGCAGCGCCGAGTTCTCCTTCCAGCCCGGCCCGGTCTTCACCAACCTCCTCCTCGCCGACGAGATCAACCGCACCCCGCCCAAGACCCAGTCGTCCCTCCTCGAAGCCATGGAGGAACGCCAGGTCACCGTGGACGGCACGCCCCGCCCGCTGCCCGACCCCTTCCTGGTCGCCGCCACCCAGAACCCCGTCGAGTACGAGGGCACCTATCCCCTTCCCGAAGCCCAACTCGACCGCTTTCTCCTCAAACTGACGATCCCGCTCCCCTCCCGCCAGGACGAGATCGACGTCCTCACCCGCCACGCCGAGGGGTTCAACCCCCGCGACCTGCGCGCCGCCGGCGTACGCCCCGTGGCGGGCCCCGCCGACCTGGAAGCCGCCCGGGCCGCGGTCGCCAAGACCTCCGTGTCCCCCGAGATCACCGCCTACGTGGTGGACATCTGCCGCGCCACCCGGGAGTCGCCGTCCCTCACCCTCGGCGTCTCCCCCCGCGGCGCCACCGCCCTGCTCGCCACGTCACGCGCGTGGGCGTGGCTGACCGGCCGCGACTACGTCATCCCCGACGACGTCAAGGCCCTCGCCCTGCCCACCCTCCGCCACCGGGTCCAGCTCCGCCCCGAGGCCGAGATGGAGGGCGTGACCGCCGACTCCGTCATCAACGCGATCCTCGCCCACGTCCCGGTCCCGCGCTGATGCCCCTCACCGGACGGGCCGCCCTGATCGCGGCCATCGGATCGATCCCCGTCGGCCTGTGGGGGCCCGGTTGGACCGGGGTCCTCGCGGTCGACGGCACGCTGGCCCTGGCCTGCGCCTGCGACGTCGCCCTCGCGGCGCCCGTACGACGCCTCGTGCTGAGCCGCTCCGGCGACACGTCGGCCCGCCTCGGCGATCCCGCGGACGTCACCCTGACGATCACCAATCCTTCCCGGCGCCTGCTCCGGGCCCGCCTCAGGGACGGCTGGCCACCCAGCAGCTGGCAACCCGGCACGGAGGCCGAGGCCTCACGGCACCGCCTGACCGTCCCCCCGGGCGAACGGCGGCGCGTCACGACCCGGCTGCGCCCCACCCGCCGCGGCGACCGCCAGGCGGACCGCGTCACGATCCGCTCCTATGGCCCCCTGGGCCTGTTCTCCCGCCAGAGCGGCCACAAAGTGCCGTGGACCGTACGGGTTCTCCCCCCGTTCACCAGCCGCAAGCATCTCCCGTCGAAACTCGCCCGATTGCGGGAACTCGACGGCCGCACCAGCGTCCTGACCCGAGGCGAGGGCACCGAGTTCGACAGCCTGCGCGAATACGTGCCGGGCGACGACACCCGTTCCATCGACTGGCGGGCCACCGCGCGGCAGTCGGCGGTCGCGGTACGCACCTGGCGTCCCGAACGCGACCGGCACATCCTGCTCGTTCTCGACACCGGCCGCACCTCGGCCGGCCGGGTCGGTGACGTGCCGCGCCTGGACGCCTCGATGGACGCGGCGCTTCTCCTGGCCGCCCTCGCCTCACGCGCCGGCGACCGCGTGGACCTGATGGCCTACGACCGTCGAGTCCGCGCTCTCGTCCAGGGCCGCGCGGCAGGCGATGTGCTTCCCTCCCTGGTCAACGCGATGGCGACGCTCGAACCGGAGCTCGTGGAAGCCGACGCCCGGGGTCTCGCCGCGACGGCGCTCCGTACGGCTCCCCGACGCTCGCTGATCGTTCTGTTCACGACGCTCGACGCCGCTCCGGTCGAAGAGGGGTTGCTTCCCGTACTGGCCCAGCTGACCCAACGCCACACCGTGCTCCTCGCCTCTGTGGCCGACCCGGGCATCGCCCGGATGGCGACGGCCCGCGGAGACACCGACGCGGTGTACGAGGCAGCAGCGGCCGCCCAGGCCCAGAGCGAACGGCACCGGACCGCGGGGCAACTCCGCCGGCACGGGGTGACCGTCGTGGACGCGACACCCGACGAGCTCGCCCCCGCGCTGGCGGACGCGTACTTGGCTCTGAAAGCGGCGGGACGACTCTGAGACCCTGGTCCTTCTGCCCCGTGCGGGGGAGGCCGGGCCGGGCCTCGGAGACCTATATATGAGGCGACCCCTATAACGCAGAAAACCCCCGCATCCGTGGATGCGGGGGTTTTCCCAATATTTGTTCGGCGGCGTCCTACTCTCCCACAGGGTCCCCCCTGCAGTACCATCGGCGCTGTGAGGCTTAGCTTCCGGGTTCGGAATGTAACCGGGCGT